>JBJELB010000078.1:0-35825 GCA_051878935.1 Lachnospiraceae bacterium
CGAAAGCAGAGATATGTAAGATTCTTCCGGATGTTAGTCCTACAACAGTGGAAGCCGTGCTTGGTATGATGGTGAAAAGCGGTTCTATTAGCCGGATTGGTCAGGGCAGAGCAACTCGTTACATCAAAATATGAGAACGGGAACGGAAAATGATTTCATGGCAAAATGGTTTAATTTATTTAGACACCTCTGTGACGCGATATTTGCTGAATTACTAGAGTACGTGGAACAAGATTCATCATGAAATTATATTAGGCCGGCATATTTGATTGACAATGTATACTATATGTAGAGAATGGAAGAAAAAATGAAAGAAGATCTTTATATGGCAACTACTACACCAACTCAGATCAGAATAGATGAAAACACTAAAAAGCAAGCTGTAGAATTATTAGAGGATGTAGACCTATGAAATATGAATTAGTGCTGTCTGGGAAATTGGAAACGAAAAGCCTACATCAGAAATTTTGGAAACCTTTGAAAAGGAATGGGCTGATAATAGCGCTGATGAGATAGCTGTTGTGAAACCGGAAGTGGAATCCGACAGAAACAAGAGAAAATGGGCGATATTTAAGGCGAATGTCTTTGATAAGGGAGCAGTATTTGAGGATTTGTCTTTAAAGACTAAGAATCGTGAACTGATTGGAAAATGGGATTTCACAATATTGTCCGAAGCGAGAACGCAGCATCTTATTGGTAATGACGCAGAAGGTGTGAAGTCGTTAAATGATATTCGTACCGAGGTAGAGAATACTGGTCAAGCAAAGAAACTCTATGAGTATATGTATCACAAACATAATATCGATAGAATGACGTTGTCTGAAAAATACAAGGATACAGATAATAAACCTGTATTTAGTGATAGTGTGACAGCAGAAGTATCGCAATCAATGTTCTATTAGATACCGGAAGAACCGGTGTAAGCTGAATGCCCAGCCCCAAATGGTGTATCGTTCAACCAAGTCTGAGTTATAGCTATTGAAGAAGGAGAAAATGAGTTGTATAATAATTAAGATCCTGGGACGGAGATACAGATAGTCCGGCCGTAAGGCTTGATTATAAATAAAACATTTAAGGAGAGTGCTTTTTGAAGAAGTACAACACACTGGAGATTGCAGTATAACCGGGAGGTTTGTTTATGCCCGCAGGTGCTGACAATCAGAACAAGCCTCCCGCTGTAAAGCAATTGATGTCAACAATTTTCAGGAGGTAGAAAATAATGAATACAAATGACTATATCATTCGTTTTGAGGAAGAGAAAGATTATCGGGAAGTTGAGAACCTTGTAAGAGAGAGCTTTTGGAATGTGTACCGTCCGGGCTGTCTGGAGCATTATGTGTTAAACCAGCTGAGAAGCGATCCAGATTTTGTATCAGAGCTCGATTTCGTCATGGAACAGGACGGCAGGATCATAGGGCAGAATATTTTCATGAGGGCGGTTATCCGGGCAGATGATGGCAGGGATATTCCGATTATGACGATGGGGCCTATCTGCATTGCAAATGACCTGAAGCGTCAGGGGTATGGCAAGAAGCTGTTGGATTATTCTTTAGAGAAGGCCGCCGAGCTTGGTTGTGGAGCAGTGTGCTTTGAGGGAAACATTGACTTTTATGGGAAGAGTGGATTCCGATATGCCAGCGAGTATGGTATCCGGTATCACGGTTTGCCTGAGGGAGCGGATGCATCCTTTTTTCTTTGTAAGGAATTGATTCCGGGGTATCTGGAAGAAATCACCGGTGAATATGCTACGCCACAAGGTTACTTTGTGGACGAGGAAGCGGCAGAGGTATTTGACAGACAATTTCCAACAAAGGAAAAATTGAAACTTCCTGGTCAGCTCGTATAAGTAAAACGAATCATAAGGAGTCGATGTACCATAGCCGGTATATCGGCTCTTTCTCAAAATATGTTTTTTGCCGGTGTCAGGGTAGAAAGCAATACCTGTTGCATGGTATTATGTTTGGCGTAGCCGCTATCAGATTAGTGGTCATAAGGGGATTGCGATAGTAGTCTGGCTTTTGACGCTTTCCCGTATTGCTTTATGCCCCAGAATGCCTGGGTCAGCGCAGATGCCCCTCTTTCATGGGGGATTTACCGTAATATTCCTTTCACTGTATTGGGCGTGCTCATTGTGGCATTATTTTACCGCAGTACAAGGGGCAATCAGGATAAGCCATTCAGATGGCTTTGGGTTGTGGTAACTCTCAGTTTTGCCTGCTATATTCCGGTAGTATTATTTGCCGATATGCTGCCGGCAGTTGGTATGCTGATGATACCGAAAACCTGTGCATATGTGTGGATCGTGCTGATAGGATTCCATGCCATGAAGATAGGAGAATAAGGATGAAAAAGCTAACAGAAAGATTTGAATTTCGGAATATTTATGAAGAGGAAGCGGATCAGGCAGTTATCATTGAACAGATATGTTTCCCACCGAACGAAGCCTGTTCTGAAAAGAGTATCAAAGAAAGAATAGAGAAAGCGGCAGAGCTTTTCTTGGTTGCCGTTGATAAGAAAACCGGAAAAATTGCAGGATTCCTGAATGGATTGGCGACAGCAGAGCAGTCATTTCGTGATGAGTTTTTCACAGATGTGAGTCTGCACGATCCGGCTGGAAAAAATATTATGTTGTTAGGTCTGGATGTATTACCGGAATACCGAGGTCAGGGACTTGCCAGAGAGATTATGAACCAATATCTGCAACGAGAAAGAAAGAATAACCGCCAAATGGTAATATTGACATGTTTACAGTCCAAGGTGGAAATGTATCAAAAGATGGGATTTCAGGATCATGGCATAGCGAACTCATCCTGGGGTGGAGAAGAATGGCATGAGATGGGCTGTATGATTGGAAAGACTCCGGAAGAAACAGTTACCTTGCCGGAGTTTTATATCCAATGAAGAGCCTGATAAAGGATAAGGAGTTGGAAAACAGATGAAATTAAAAAATGTATTGATTGTTGTAGAGGATATAGAAAAGTCCAAGAAATTCTATCAGGAATTATTTGGTCTCGAAGTTGTCCTGGATTATGATGGGAATATGATTCTTACGGAAGGGCTGGTGCTTCAGGAGAAAACGATCTGGGAGAAATTTCTGGGAAAGAAAATTGTACCTGAAAATAACGCTGCGGAGTTGTATTTTGAAGAGAGCAACCTTGAAGCATTTGCAGAAAAGTTGGAGCAATATGATCCGCCGATTCGCTATGTCAATCGCTTAATGGAACATTCCTGGGGACAAAAGGTCATTCGTTTCTATGATTTGGATGGAAACCTAATTGAAGTTGGAACACCGATGTAAGAAGGAGATTATATTTCGATATGAGACTCATCTTCACACATATCCAGTCAGCAGATGGGTGAAGAGAACAGTATGGGAAAATCTGGAGTTGTATAAAGAAAGTTATCATATATTACATTTTGATTATCAAAGATGATAAATACTATTGTCGTGAAAGGGAATCCTGATAAAATGAAAGGATAAAAAGAACGGAGAGATAACAATGAGAAAACAGCAGAACTATACATGGGAAGAGATTTCACTTGGCACATGCTATTATCCGGAACACTGGGATTGTTCATTTTGGCACGAAGATTTGCAGAGAATGAAAGCAAACGGAATCTTTACAATCCGAATTGCGGAATTTGCATGGAATAAGGTTGAACCCGTAGAAGGTGAATTCACGTATGCATTTTTTGATGATTTTTTAGATGTTGCAGAAGAAGAGGGGATGAAAGTCATCTTTTGTACACCGACTGCAACGCCGCCGGCATGGCTGACAAACAAATATCCGGAAGTCCTGAATTGCCGTATGGATGGTGTGCCATACCGTCATGGAATGAGGCGACACTACAATTATAATTCTCCGGTTTACAGAAAATTCTCAGCACGTATTGTTGAGAAATTTGCGGAGCATTATGCAAAACGTCCATGTATTGTGGGCTGGCAGATCGATAATGAACTGAACTGTGAGGCACATGAATTCTATTCAGAAAGTGACACTGTTGCCTTTCGTGAGTTTTTGCAAGAAAAATACGGTACGCTGGATGCGTTGAACGAAGCATGGGGAACCGTGTTCTGGAATCAGACTTATACAGAGTGGGAAGAGATTTATATTCCCAGAACTACAATCAGTAATTCTACAAATCCGCATCAGGTGCTGGATTATACACGTTTCATTTCTGCCAGTGCCATTGATTTTTGCAGGATGCAGGCAGACATTGTTCGCAGATATATAAAGCCGGGTGATTTTGTTACAACGAATGGTATGTTTGCTAATCTGGATAATCACAAAATGACAGATGAGTGTTTAGATGTTTATACATACGATTCTTATCCGAATTTTGCATTCTGTCTGAGAGAGGATCCGAAGCATAATAAAGATTTGAATGACAGAAAATGGAGTTGGAAATTGACCGAGGTTCGGTCTGTATGCCCGAAATTTGGAATTATGGAACAACAGTCAGGGGCGAACGGATGGAATACGAAAATGGAGGCACCTGCCCCAAATCCGGGACAGATGAAACTATGGGCAATGCAAAGTATTGCGCATGGTGCTGATTATGTGAGCTTTTTCCGTTGGAGAACTTGTACCTTTGGTACGGAGATATATTGGCATGGTATTCTCGACTATGATAACCGTGATAACCGTAAGCTCGCAGAGGTGAAAGAGGTATGGGAGCGGGTCCAGGCGATACGGGAGACTGTTGGTGCTGAATTTAAGGCAGAAGTAGGTCTGGTGTGTGACTATGATAATATTTGGGATGCGCAGTTAGATGTTTGGCATAAACGTTTAGCAAGTGACAGCGAAAAAGAGATTTTTGTGTCTTCCCAGATTACACATACGCCATTGGATAAAGTGTTTTTATTGGATAGTACGGAGGTCGAAGAGCTTTTAAAATACAAGGTTCTGATCTATCCACATGCCTTGATTCTGACGGAAGAGCGAACGGAACTTCTAAAACGTTATGTGGAAGCAGGCGGAACTTTGCTTATTGGTGCAAGAACCGGACAGAAAGATATTACGGGAAAATGTGTGATGAAGCCAATGCCGGGACCTTTGGCAAAGGTTACAGGTACCGATGTAAAAGAGTATACTTTTATTGGACCGGCTGATGAAGCAATGACAATGAACTGGAACGGAAAAGAAGTAACCACAGGAATCTTCAGTGATGTTCTTCAAGTGAGTAACGAAGCTTCGGATGCAAAGGTAATCGCAGCATACAGCGGCGATTTTTATAAAGGAGCGCCGGCTCTTTTAGAAACAGCAGTTGGCAAGGGACGTATTCTTCATTTTGGTGGAACATTCACAAGAGAGAATATGGTAGAGTTCCTGGATTATACGGGTGTTTTGACTCCGTGGAAAGGACTGATTGAGTTGCCACAGTCATGTGAACTTACTGTGAAAGAAAAAAATGGAACTCTGTATTTATTTGTACTCAACTATATGAGAGAGAGTCAGATGATTCATTTAAAGACGTCAGTAACAGATTTGGATGATAACAGTGAAAGATGCGGCGAGGTAGTTCTTGCACCGTTTGAGACAAAGGTATATCGTGTCATAGGCAGATAATGTGAATATACTGGATATAAGAAATATGGAGTGGTTAAGTCTGGAAAGGATAATCACTCCATATTTTATGCCAGAATGTTTTAGAAGGAGAGAAGCTAATATGAAGAGTAATTTACATGCCGGACATACAAAGAGCGGTATCGGGAGTGGTGCAGTTGGATTTATTAATGAATCCAAAGAGGCGCGAAAGCTCAAGAACCTGGTTAAGAAAAAACTGAGAGCAAAAGGACATACGGTATACGATTGCACGAATGACAAGGCGTCCTCAGTGAATGACAATTTGTATCAAATAGTCCGGAAATGCAATGCTCATTCCGTAGATTATGATATTTCGATTCATTTCAACGCCGGTGCTTATGACCAGTCGGGTAACAGGTATACAACCGGAACGGAGGTATATATATATTCGCAATCCAGTGAAGCTAAGAAGGTGGCTCAAAGGGTAGTCGATGCCATTGCTGCTACCGGATTTGCGAATCGTGGTGTTAAGGTCAATCCATCCCTGTATGTTTTAAAGCATACCCAGAATCTGGCTATGCTCATTGAGGTGTGTTTTGTAGATGACAAAGATGATTTTAAAGCTTATAACCGAAGAAAGGTGGCGAATGCCATAGTAAAGGCATTAGTAGCGTGATAAGCTGCAGTATCATATATTTATTATGAGGATAAAACAGGAGAGTTGTATGATGCTATTTTCCAAAAAGTGGTTGAAGGCAGCAGTCAGTATTACAGCTGTAGATTGGAAGACGGTAGCCGGAACGGCAATACTGGAAGGAGTGGTGTCAGTGTTGACCTCATTGGCTGGACTTCCGGAAGTAAGTGAATAGATGTTGCTTATTTTGATTGAATTCTTATGATTATTTTAATATAATAAACTTGTGTCGTTCCGGATGAAACAAAGTGAGTGAAAAGATGAGATAGTATATACAAAAGAGGAGAAATGACGTATGTGGTTTATTTTTGCACTATTATCAGCGATATTTGCAGCATTGACTTCGATATTAGCGAAGGTAGGAATTGAAGGAGTGAACTCCAATCTGGCGACTGCCATCCGAACAGTTGTCGTTGTTATCATGGCATGGGGTATGGTATTTCTAACAAGTGCACAGCATGGTATCGCTGAGATTAACAGGAAAAGCTGGATCTTCTTAATCTTATCCGGTTTTATGACCGGAGCCTCCTGGTTATGCTATTACAAAGCCTTGCAGATTGGGGAAGCATCGAAAGTTGTTCCGATTGATAAATTGAGTGTTGTTATTACGTTACTTTTGGCATTTGTATTTTTGCACGAACAGTTTACATGGAAATCCCTGTTGGGATGTATACTGATCGGTGCAGGAACCTTAGTGATGGTGCTCTAGTACAACGTCTTCCCAATAACTGGACTATTTGCTATGGGTAGCCCGATACTCTCGCGGTGACATACCATATGTCTTCTTGAATTCTGAAGAAAAATAGGAAGTAGAAAAATACCCCAATTCTAATGCAATTTCTTTAATGAGCATAGTTCTTTGATGGGATAATTTTTCTGCAGCATATTTCATTTGCATGCTCTTGATGTATTTTTTTGGCGTTGTATGGTATTCATTTTTAAATTCCTTCAAAAATTGAGATGTAGACAGGTTACAGATGTTAGCAAGTTCATTCACGGACAACATTTCATTATTCAGTGTGTTATGAAGTCTTTCCTTCACAGGTCCTATCATACTATCCGGATAAGTTACGGTCTTTATATTTTTGAGTTGATGTAATTGATATAGTATCTCATATATTTTTAATGAAATCTCTATTTGAACATTTCTGTCGCGATACCAGAAATTCCGATTGATAAAGCTGGCTGCTTCGATAAAATCATAATGATAATCATCCGGGACACGAAACACAGTTTGCTGATTGTTACATAGTATCCTCATAAGCTCTTTTAAATAGACTCCTTCGTTAGTACCGCTAAAATTTACTTCAAAGAAATGAGCTTCATCAGACAGGGAACGGCACAGGTTTTTTCTGTAAGGCGGATTGCAATAGATATCTCCTTTATCCAGGGTTATGACGGTTTTATCCTCCAGCGTTATTTCCCATAATCCCTTTGTGACAAAATAGAGTCGGTACGAGGCGGGTTTGAATTTAAAGTGATCCAGTACCGCCTTTTGTTTGTTACTGGTGTTTGTAATATGGATGGGCAGCCACAATGCTATGAGCCGGAAATCGTCGCCCGTCAAAACATTTTTATTTTGTTCTTTATATTGCAGCGGTGTCATTCCTGTTTCTTTTAAGAAGAAATGTTGAAAGGAAGGAATGCTGATAAAACCGCAATCGGAAGCAAGCTCCTTTATGGATCGGTCCGGAAAGTAAAAAAGATTTCGTTTGAACCGGTTCAGGCGATATTGTGCGATGTAAGCACGAGGTGAGAAACCGGTCAGTTCAAAGAATAACTGATTTAGATGCTTGCGCGAAATCTCACATTTATCAGCGAGCTCCTGCGTGGTGATTTCTCTGAATATGGAACTGTCGATGAGGTCGAAAGCAGGAGAAATGACAGCACGCTGTCGGCTCTTTGTTTCGATATATTGAGGATAAAAGGTATATTGCAAACGTACCAGAATTCTATATAAGAAAAAAGAAGCATCCAAACGAATATCGGTTGTGACGGCCTTGGAATATAAGGACATGACAGCTTCTATATCGCTGCAGATTTCTTCATAATAAGTCAGGTCATTTTTTCGAAATAAATGTTTAGATAGCAGATTCGATTTTTCTAAAAAACGATATAATGATTTTCCAGTCATAGAAATCGCGTATAATTCACTTTCAAAGTGCAGCGAGATACGGTTGCGATTGGTTTCTCCCTGAAAATAGAAATCTCCTTCATGCAGCTCATCAGAAATCAGATCGCAGGTTCCTTTTTTACAGTAATAGACAGTATTCGGTATGCACGCAATACTTCCTGAGTGAATTTTTTTTGCAGATTTTACTTGAATAGGAAAGTTCTTCATCATGATCTCCATATCTTTTTAAATGACTGTATCATAATTATAGTGATTCTGTCAAAGGTGACCGAATAGCTGCTGTATGTGATTCCCGATATTCTTTTGGGGATAACCCAAATTCTTTTTTAAATGCACGGTAGAAGCTGGTATAGTCTTTAAAGCCATATTGAAATATCATATCACCAATTTTGGTATCACTTAAAAGCGCGTCTCTGCACATGGAGAGGCGTTTTTTTAATATATACTGATGAAGAGACAATCCCAGATCTTCTTTGAAAACATGAGCGATATGATATTTACTCACAAAGAAGACCTTTGACAGATAATCGAGTGAAAGGTTCTCATCCAGATGGTATTCAATATATTGCATCAGGTTCTGACACAGATCCTGATGTTTTTTTGGCTTCTTTGGATGATGAAATTCGTATGCCAAACGGTTGATGTGCAATAAGAAATCATGGATGCTAATTGTGATTTTTGTGTCACGGCCAAAATGATCGGAATGAAGCTCTTCGATAATGCGGAAAAGCTTGGAGTGGAGTGCATTCATTGTCACAACATCATTATGATATACGTAGCACTGGGATTCCTTAGCATAGGAAATAATGACCTGATAATCACTGGAGAGGGAAGTCAGCTGATGATAAAAATCCTCACTGATCCAGAATACAAAGCGCCGGTATGGAATGTTTTCATCATGGCTGATTACATGATGAGAGATTCCCGGCGGAATAATAACCAAGTCTCCCGGCTTCAAAGGAAAGCTATGATCGCCGATATACAGAGTTAAGCTGCCCTCCAGAAACAAATAAAACTCATAATAATTGTGCTTGTGGGAGGGTACTCCGGAAAAGGGACAATCATGATAATAATAAAGTTCGAAATCTTTGGATATCATATACTGACGAAAGGTAAAGACAGTCTGAAGTTCACTTTTCATGAGGGTTCCTCCTATTTTTGTTTTCTACAAGTTTAACATGAAACCGCAAGTTTTGCAATAAAGATGACAAGGGAATCCATGTGAATATTTGTGAAAAATACTACAATATAAATGACAATGGAGAAGGCTAAAAGATAAAAAAATATGTATCAGGAGGTTACAAGATGAAAGTACACAAAAAAATCGGGTTGCTGCTTGGAATGGCATGTATGACCGTTCTATGTCTGACAGGCTGTGGCAGCTCAGAAAACAAAAGGATCGTTCGTATTGGACATAACCAGTCGACGAATCATCCGACGCATATTGCGTTAACAGAGTTCCAGGATTACATCAATGAGAATCTGGGGGATAAATACAAAGTGGAGGTATACCC
The DNA here is from genome assembly GCA_051878935.1 of Lachnospiraceae bacterium. Classification (GTDB taxonomy): domain Bacteria; phylum Bacillota; class Clostridia; order Lachnospirales; family Lachnospiraceae; genus CANQDT01. The sequence continues at coordinate 9,871 of JBJELB010000078.1, forward strand.
AAGTGAGTTATTAGGTTCTCAGTCTGATATGGTGCAATTAACACAAACAGGTGCGATTGATTTTTGCGTAGCGAGTAATGCAATACTGGAAACATTCAGTAAGAACTATGAGATTTTTAACTTACCATATTTGTTTGCCAGTTCAGAAGCTTACCATGCGGTTATGGATGATGCAGAGATTACCGGTGAGATTTTTACATCGACCAAACAGGCCGGCTTTTCGGCAGTTACCTGGCTTGATGCCGGAACCCGGAATTTTTACACGGTAAATAAAGCAATCGAAAGTCCGGCAGACTTAAAGGGATTGAAGATTCGTGTACAACAGTCTCCTACCAATATCGAAATGATGAAATTGCTGGGTGGTTCAGCGACTCCTATGGGATTTGGTGAAGTATATACAGCACTTCAGTCGAATATTATTGATGGTGCTGAGAATAACGAGATGGCACTGACGGATAATGGACATGGTGATGTATGCAAGTATTATTCTTACGATATGCACCAGATGGTTCCGGATATTCTAATCGGTAATAATGCATTTTTAGATGAGATGCCGGAAGAAGACCGTGCCGTTTTTGAAGAAGGGTTTCAGCTTGTAAATAGCGTACAGCGTGAGGAATGGGTAAAGGCAGTGGATAAGGCGAAAGAGAAAGCTGAAAAAGAACAAAATGTGCAATTCCTTTATCCGGATCAGGAACCATTTGTAACAGCATGTAAACCGCTTCATGACAAAGTACTGGAAGGCAACCCGGCATTGCAACCAATCTATGACAAGATTCAGGAATACAATGCACAGTATCCTTCCGTGTCAGAATAGGAGGACGCTATGAAAAAATTGAGAAGTATTTTAGATAAGATATTAAATGGATTGTGTGGTGCCAGCTTCCTTGCTATGGTGGCGCTGACCTGTTGGCAGGTATTTACGAGATACATCCTGAGGAACCCGTCCTCATGGTCTGAGGAACTGGTTTCCTACTTGTTTGCCTGGATGGCATTATTAGGTGCTTCCTTAGTCGTTGGAGAACGTGGACACATGAACATTACGATTTTGGTAGATCGTATGGGGCCTAAGATGAAAAAGGCATTTCACATCTTTGCAGAAATTGTTGCCTGTGTATTTGCAGGGGTTATCCTAGTATACGGTGGTGTACAGATTACGAGCCTGGCAATGGGACAGATGACATCTTCTCTTGGTATTGCAATTGGTGTATTTTACATCGTTCTTCCATTAAGCGGATTACTGAATATCATTTATACGATTTTGAACATCATTGAAATCGCGAATGGAACGATATCTTTGGATACATCGAATGAAGTAGTAACACAATTGGTAGAAGAACAGGAGGAGGTGTAAGAGTATGGCATTACAGGCATTAGCTATAATTTTAATGGTTTTGATCGTACTGCTTGCAATCGGAGTGCCGATTTCTTACGCAATCGGTATCTCATCGTTAGCGGCGATTCTACAGGTGTGTCCTTTGGACGTAGCAGTATTAACCGGTGCACAAAGAACCTTCGTGGGAATGAGTAAATTTACATTGACAGCGATTCCGTTTTTCATTCTTGCAGGTAATCTGATGAATCAGGGTGGAATTGCGAAACGACTGGTAGATTTTGTACTGGCATTGCTGGGAAAACTTCCCGGTGCACTCCTCGTAACCAATGTTGGGGCGAATGCTCTGTTTGGTGCGATTTCCGGTTCTGCTTCTGCTGCGGCAGCAGCAGTTGGTGGTATGGTTCGTGAGGGAGAAGAGGATCAGGGATATGATCCTGCTGTATGTGCAGCTACCAATGCAGCATCTGCTCCGGCCGGATTACTGATTCCGCCTTCGAATGCACTGATTACCTATTCTCTCGTATCGGGTGGCACATCAGTAGCAGCATTATTTCTGGCCGGTTATATTCCGGGTATCATCTGGGCATTGGCCTGCATTATTGTTGCAGTGGTGATTGCAAAGAAAAAAGGATACAAAGGTACTCCGGGGAAATATGACTGGAAGAAGCTTGGTCATGCAACATTACATGCGATCCCGGCATTATCTCTGATTGTAGTGGTGATCGGTGGTATTGTTGCCGGTATCTTTACCGCAACAGAAGGTTCTGCCATTGCGGTTGTTTATGCATTGATTCTAGGAATATGCTACAAGAATATTACATGGAAATCTTTCTGGAAGATCGTTGTTGACAGTGCCAAGATGAGCGGTATGATCGTGTTCCTGATTGGTGTATCCAATATTATGGGTTGGGTATTGGCATTTACCCAGATCCCTCAGGCGATATCCAGTGCTTTGTTAGGATTGACCAACAGCCCAATCTTAATTCTGCTTATCATGAATGTGATTCTGTTGATTGCAGGTACGTTCATGGATGTAACACCGGCGATTTTGATCTTTACACCGTTATTCCTTCCGGTAGTGCAATCCTTTGGAATGAGTCCGATTCAATTCGGTTTGATTCTGGTTTATAACCTGTGTATCGGAAACATCACACCTCCGGTAGGTAACACCCTGTTCGTGGGTATAAAGATTGGGAAGACGAGTCTGGGTAAGGTCATGCCGTACATGTTGATGTATTATGTAGCAATCTTAATCGGATTATTATTAGTAACTTATATTCCGGCTGTTTCTCTGGGACTTCCGGGACTGGCAGGATTATTGTAAGGAGGAAATTAGAATGGAAATGACATTGAGATGGTATGGTTCCCAATTTGATACCGTAACATTGAAACAAATCAGACAGATTCCCGGGGTAACAGGAGTGATTACTACCTTGTATGATACGGAACCGGGTGAAGTGTGGAGCCGTGAAAGAATCCGTGCGATGAAAGAAGAAGTAGAAGCAGCGGGACTGCATGTAGCAGGGATTGAAAGTGTGAATATTCATGATGCAATCAAAACCGGAGCTCCGGAGCGCGAGCAATATATTGCTAACTATATAGAAACATTGGAGAACCTTGGAAAAGAGGATATTCACCTGGTTTGCTATAACTTCATGCCGGTATTTGACTGGACAAGAACCGAGCTGGCCCGTATGAGACCGGATGGTTCTACGGTACTTGCCTATACACAGGAAGCAGTGGATGCTCTGAACCCGGAGAAAATGTTTGAATCCATTGCCGGAGATATGAATGGTACGATAATGCCGGGATGGGAACCGGAGCGTATGGCAAAAGTGAAAGAATTGTTCGAGATGTACCGGGAAATCGATGATGAGAAATTATTTGAGAACTTAAAGTATTTTCTGGAGAAAATTATGCCGGTGTGCGATCAGTACGATATTAATATGGCGATTCATCCGGATGATCCGGCATGGAGTGTATTTGGACTTCCAAGAATTATTATCAATAAGAAGAATATTCTTCGTATGATGGAGATGGTGGATAATCCGCACAACGGTGTTACGTTTTGTTCCGGTTCTTATGGAACCAACCTGGAAAATGACTTGCCGGATATGATTCGTTCCTTAAAGGGCAGAATCCATTTTGCTCATGTACGAAACCTGAAATTCAATTCGCCGACAGATTTTGAAGAGGCAGCACACTTATCCTCCGATGGAACCTTTGATATGTATGAAATCATGAAGGCATTATATGACATTGGTTTTACCGGTCCAATTCGCCCTGACCACGGCAGAATGATTTGGGATGAGGTTGCCATGCCGGGATATGGTTTGTATGACCGTGCGTTAGGTGCCTGCTATTTAAATGGTCTTTGGGAGGCCATTGAGAAGGGGGCAAGATAGAATGGAATTAAGTGCAAAAGGACTTCGGAATAAGCAGGAATGGGAAGCAGCAGGATTTCGTCTGCCACAGTATGATCGTGAAGAGGTTACGGCAGCAACCAAAGAGAATCCGTTCTGGATTCATTTTGGGGCAGGCAATATCTTTCGTGCATTTCAGGCAAGTGTTGTACAGAATCTATTAAATGATGGTGTGCTTGACAGAGGCTTGATCGTTGCGGAAGGATTTGACTATGAAATTATAGAAAAAATGAATCGTCCGCATGACGACTATTCGATTCTGGTTACTTTGAAAGCAGACGGAACGGTAGAGAAAACGGTTGTCGGAAGTGTTGTGGAATCCTGTATTCTGGATTCCGGCAACGCTGCTGAATTTGAACGCCTGCGTGCGATTTTTCAGTCAGATTCCCTTCAGATGGTCTCGTTTACGATTACAGAAAAAGGATATCGTTTAGTGGATGCCTCCGGTAGTCTGTTAGCTGCTGTTGCAGAGGACTTTGAGAAAGGGCCAAAGCAGCCGGTCAGCTATATTGGTAAAGTGGTTTCTCTGCTTTATGCACGTTATCAGGCGAAAGCAACACCGATTGCCATGATCAGTATGGACAACTGCTCACACAATGGTGATAAATTATATATGGCAGTCAATGCCTTTGCAGAAAAATGGGTCGAGAACCGGTTGGTGGATGCGGGATTTTTGGCATATATTCAGGATAAAAACAAGGTATCCTTCCCATGGTCCATGATTGATAAGATTACGCCACGGCCGGATGCATCGGTAGAAGAGATTCTGAGGGAAAACGGGGTTGAACAGTTAGAATCGGTTATTACATCCAGGAACACATATGTGGCGCCGTTTGTCAATGCGGAAGAGTGCGAATACTTAGTAATCGAAGATGCGTTTCCGAATGGAAGACCGAATCTGGAAGCCGGCGGTCTGATGTTCGTAGAACGGGAAATCGTTGATAAAGTAGAAAAAATGAAGGTATGTACCTGTCTGAATCCATTGCATACAGCGCTTGCTGTTTTCGGCTGTATCTTAGGCTACGAGAAAATATCAGATGAGATGAAGGATGTAGAGTTAAGAACATTAGTAGAGAAGATTGGCTATGCAGAAGGTTTACCGGTAGTTGTAAATCCGGGAGTGTTAGATCCGAAGGAATTTCTTGATACCGTATTAAATATCCGTATTCCGAATCCTTTTATGCCGGATACACCACAACGGATTGCAACAGATACTTCACAGAAACTTGCGATTCGTTTTGGAGAAACAATCAAAGCTTATGTAAAGTCGGATGAGCTGGATGTTCAGAGCTTGAAGATGATTCCATTGGTATTTGCAGCATGGCTGCGCTATCTGATGGCTGTTGATGATAACGGCAATCCATTTACTCTGAGTCCGGACCCGTTGTTAGATACTGTATGCCCGGTTGTTGCGAAGATTAAGCTGGGTGAATCAGCTAAGGTAGAAGAAACACTGAGACCGATTCTTCAAAACAAGGCCATTTTTGGCGTGGATCTGTATGAGGTGGGACTGGCAGAGCTTGTTTGTACCTATTTTAAAGAAATGACAGCGGGTATTGGTGCTGTAAGAGAAACCTTAATAAAATATGTTGGTTAAATCCGAAGAGAGACCGGTGAGGAGAAGATAATGAAGAGATTTATGGATCAGGATTTTTTGCTGACAACAGAAACAGCAAAGCATTTATATCATGATTATGCAGAAACGATGCCTGTTTTGGATTATCATTGTCATATTAATCCTCAGGAAATATATGAGGATCGTCATTTTGATAATATTACACAGGTCTGGTTGGGCGGAGATCATTATAAATGGCGACAGATGCGTTCCAACGGAGTAGATGAACGTTATATTACCGGGGCTGCAACCGATCGTGAAAAGTTCCAGAAATGGGCTGAAACTCTGGAGATGGCGATTGGTAATCCCTTATATCATTGGAGTCATTTAGAACTGCAGCGTTATTTCGGATACGAAGGTCATTTGTGTGGAGAAACGGCAGAAGAAGTCTGGAATCTCTGTAATGAGAAATTGCAGAATGGATTATCTGCCCGGGAATTGATAAAAATGTCGAACGTGACACTCATTTGTACCACAGATGATCCGGCTGACAGCTTACAGTGGCATCAGAAACTGGCAGCCGATGCAACATTTGATGTCCAGGTGCTCCCGGCATGGAGACCGGAAAAAGCAATGGGGATTCAGAAACCGGAATACCTGGAATATTTAGCCCGGTTAAGTGAAGTAAGCGGTATCAGGATTACAACATTTGCAACCCTGATAGAAGCGTTAAAAGTGAGAATGGACTTTTTCGCAGAGAATGGATGTACGATTTCGGATCACAGTCTTGATTATGTGATGTATGCTCCGGCAACAGAAGAGGAAATAGAAATTCTGTTTGCAAAACGGCTGTCAGGAGAGTGCCTGACACCGGAAGAGGTAAAGAGGTTTGAAACTGCCTGTATGATTGCATTGGGAAAAGAATATCACAAGAGAAACTGGGTTATGCAATTACACTTTTCTGTAAAGCGTAACAATAACCAGAGAATCTATCGTGACCTGGGTCCTGATACAGGTGTTGACTGTATCAATAATGCGACATCGGCGTCCGAGATGGCAGATTTTCTGAATGCATTAGCTGTGACCGGAGAATTACCAAAGACGATTCTTTATTCCCTCAATCCGGCGGACAATGCAGTTATTGGAACGATAATGGGTTGTTTTCAGGATGCTTCCGTAATCGGAAAAATACAGCATGGCAGCGCATGGTGGTTCAATGATCACAAAACCGGTATGATAGAACAGATGGTGTCCTTGGCAAACCTGGGTCTGCTGGGAAACTTTATTGGAATGCTAACAGATTCCCGGAGCTTTCTTTCTTACACCAGACATGAATATTTCCGTAGAATTGTCTGTGAATTAATCGGCGGCTGGGTGGATAACGGAGAATATCCGGCAGACGAGAAAGCATTGGAGAGAATCATAAAGGGAATTTCTTATCACAATGCGGTAAGATATTTTGAATTCCATTTATTGACAACACAACAAAAATAAAATACAATGAATTCATTATTATCTCACAATCTGGAGGATGATGATGAAGAAATATAAAATGAGTCGGATAAGAAAAACATATTGTAGGATCTTTCAGGGAGCATTTAAATGTGCCATTCCCGTATTACCATACCGCACACCAAAGGTATTAGATTCGGTAACAGAAGTTCCTAATGTGTTAAAGGAGCAGAAGAAAAAGGCAGTATTGATTGTCACAGATGCCTTCCTGCATGAAAACGGAATGCTGGATACGTTGAAAGATGCTCTGCAAAGAGCAAAGATAGAATACTATGTTTATGATAAGACAGTGCCGAATCCAACCGTCGCCAATGTTGAAGAAGCAAGACAAAGTTATTTGGAGAATGCGTGTGATGCCTTGATCGGTTTTGGTGGAGGTTCTTCTATCGATTGTGCGAAAGCGGTAGGCGCCAGAATCGCAAAACCACGTCAGTCCATCGCAAAAATGGAAGGGATTTTAAAAGTTTTGCACCGAATTCCATTTTTGATAGCAGTTCCAACCACAGCCGGTACAGGAAGCGAGACGACGGTGGCAACGGTGATTACTGATGAGAAAACCAGACATAAATTTCCGATCAGTGATTTTTGTCTGATACCGAAAGTGGCAGTACTAGATCCGGAAGTTACGAGAACCCTGCCGCCACATATTACGGCTACGACAGGTATGGATGCTTTGACACATGCCGTAGAGGCTTATATCGGTCGTTCTACGGTTCCTTCTACCCGTCGGGATGCCATAAGAGCAACACAATTGATTTTTGAATATTTAGAGGCGGCCTATGCTGACGGTAACAATATGGAAGTAAGACGGCAAATGTTACTGGCGGCCTATTATGCAGGCAGTGCTTTTTCGAAGTCCTATGTAGGTTATTGTCATGCGGTTGCTCATTCCCTGGGTGGGAAATATAATATCCCACATGGGCTGGCGAATGCTGTTTTATTGCCATATGTATTAGAAGCATATGGGGATACCATTCATAAGAAACTAAAAGAACTGGCGGTTGCAGCGAATCTGGTAGGAGAGGAAGTCCCGGAACAGGAAGCAGCCGGATGTTTCATAGGGAAAATAAAACAAATGAATCAACGTATGGGTATACCGGTCACCTTGTCCGGAATCCGGGAAGAGGATATCCCGGCATTGGCTGCATATGCCGATAAGGAAGCAAATCCTTTATATCCGGTTCCGGTCTTAATGAGTGCAAAAGAGCTGCAACAATTCTATCATCAGGTAATGGAGTGACAGACGAATGAAAAAAGAAGAAATACAAACATTAGTGTCAAAGCAAAGAAGTTATTTTGAAACAGGTGCAACGCTTCCGGTTTCCAACAGGATTCGGGTTTTAAAGCAACTAAGAGAGGCCCTGAAAAGGCGTCAGGATGAAATCGCCGAGGCATTGCAACAGGATCTGGGCAAAAGCTCTTTGGAAGGATATATGTGTGAAACCGGTTTAGTCATCAATGGAATTACGCATATGCTGCATCATATTCGTTCTTATGCAAAAGAGCATACCGTCCTCACTCCATTGGTGCAATTTGCTTCGCACAGCTACCGGAAGCCCGTACCATATGGTGTCGTATTGATTATGAGCCCATGGAATTATCCATTGCTTCTAAGCATGGAGCCTTTGGTAGAAGCCATCGCAGCGGGCAATACCGTAATCTTAAAACCAAGTGCGTATTCTCCGCATACCAGCCAGGCAATGCAGGAGATTCTGGCTGAGGTTTTTGCACCGGAACATGTCGCTGTTGTTACCGGCGGAAGGGAAGAGAATGCGTGTCTGTTGGAAGAAAAATTTGATTACATCTTTTTCACGGGTGGGAAAAACGTAGGAAAGTACGTGTTGGAAAAGGCGGCTCCTCATTTAACACCCGTAACGCTTGAATTGGGTGGCAAGAGTCCCTGTATCGTTGATAAAAGTGCCAATTTAAAACTGGCAGCACGCAGAATCGTATTCGGTAAATATCTCAATTGTGGACAGACCTGTGTAGCACCGGATTATATTCTGTGTGAAGCATCGGTCAAAGAACAGTTTCTTGCCTATGTGAAGGAAGAAATCAACAGACAGTATGGATCGGATTATCTGTCTAATGAGTTATACGGAAGGATTGTCAATCAGAAGCATTTTGAACGAATCACCGGATTGATTAATCATGACAAAGTAATCTGCGGTGGTCGTTCCAATCAGGAAACATTAAAAATCGAACCAACCGTTATGGATTCTGTGACATGGGATGATGCTGTCATGCAGGAAGAAATCTTTGGCCCGATTATGCCGGTTTTGACGTTTACTTCCATTGATGAGGTGGTTCAGACTGTGAATGAACATGAGAAACCTTTAGCACTTTATATTTTCTCCGGAGACAAAGCTAATATCAGGCGTATCACAAACAGCTGCCAGTATGGTGGTGGATGCATCAATGATACGATTATCCATCTTGCTACTAATCGCATGGGATTCGGAGGAGTAGGCGAGAGCGGCATGGGTGCTTATCACGGTAAAATTGGATTTGATACTTTCACACATTATAAGAGTATCGTAGATAAGAAAACATGGTTGGATTTACCGATGCGTTATCAACCATACCGCAAACTATATGACCAAATGATTCGTTTCTTCCTCAAATAGAATAACAAATTTACAAGACCTACTGACGTGTTCTCATGGTATAGAATTTACCTTTCTGTTCCATGAGTTCTTCGTAGGTTCCCATTTCGGCAATTTCGCCGTTTTCGATTAATACAATCCGGTCTGCATTCTGAATCGTGGACAGCCGGTGTGCAACCATGAAGGTGGTTTTCCCGGCGATTAGGCGGTTCAGTGCAGTCTGGATTTTTTTCTCTGATATCGAATCTAACGCCGAGGTTGCTTCGTCAAAAATAATGATGGATGGTTTCCGTATCATGGCGCGGGCAATGCACAGACGCTGTCTTTGGCCACCTGATAATCTGCCACCATGTTCTCCGAGACGTGTATAGATTCCATCCGGTAGTTCGGCAATCAAATCTTCCAAATCTACTTCTTTGATTACCCGTAAGATTTCTTCATCCGAGACATGTTTCATACCATAGGCGATATTGTCACGGATGGTGCCGCTGAATAAAATCGTATTCTGTGGTACTACTGCAAAGTGTTCCCGTAAGGAGTGCAGGTTGCATTCACGCAAATCCATACCGTCAATACAGATGCGTCCGCTGTCCGGCTTGTCAAATCCTATAATCAGATTTAAAAGAGTGGATTTTCCTGCTCCCGAACCGCCGACAAATGCAATACTTTCTCCCGGCTTTACATCCAATGAGAAATCGCGGAATATCCATTTTTCGTCATCCTGATAATGGAAAGAAACATGTTCAATGGAAACAGCACCCTGCAGATTACTGATGTTGTGTTTCTCATGGTTATCTTCAATATCGGTAATCTGCAGAATTTCTCCAATGGAATTCACCGATTCCAATCCTTTGGTTAGTGTAGGGTAGATCGTTACCATACTGTTCACTTTGCCAATCAGCTGGGTAAAATAGGACTGGTACAATACGACCTCACCAACAGTGATACGGCCTTTGTATGCCATATATCCGGTAAAAGCCAGACATGCCAGCTGGAAAAACTGGAAGATCATCCAGCTGCTGGTGCCGAATATAGTATTCAAAAAGTCCAAGCGGAACCCGTGTTCCCGCACGCGCTCCAATTGTCGGTCAATCTTTGTAATTTCTACATCCTCCAGACCATGAGCCCGGGTCACAGGAATCATTTCTACCATCTCAGCCATAGCGGCCTGTGTTTTTTCTACTTCTACGCGGTAATTCCGGTTGTTGCCGCGGATCGGTTTGCGAAACAAGTTAATGATCATTGCCGCAAACGGAATCGTAATGAGGAAGAAGCACAATACGAGCATGCTGTTTTTTGCAGTAATTCCCATAATCACTATGATGTCCAGAACGACGAAAACAATCATCATAAAGGTTTGCTGCAACACCGTTTCCACATTTTCAACATCACGCATAATCTTGGATTGCAGGCGGCCGGACTGGATATCCTTATGTTTGGTAATGGATAACTGCTGTAATTTGCGAACCAGAGTCGTACGCAGATTCATTTCAATATTTCGGACCAGCTTATCATAAATTCTGCTATAGGAACATGCAGCAATAAAGTTCAGCACCAGGAAGAGAGCTGCGATTCCAATGTTCGTCCAGAAGTAGGATACCGAATATTTGCCTGAATAGGTGGCAAAGTTCGTGATATTAGAGGTAACGATAGGTAATACCCATACGATAGATTCCTTTAGAGTCAGTGCAATCAGGGAAAACAGCAGACTCCATCCGCTCCCCTGAAAGAAACTGAAAAGGATGCGAACCGGATGGTTTTTAAACTTGCAGTATGTATGTATATAAGTTTGAAAAGTGTCCTGGTTTGTCTGCGGGTTGGTACGAGAACTCATGATAAAAACCTCCAATATTTTTTCACATCTTATGCAATCCGGTAACGAATGTCAATAGTATATTTTAGACATTTTATTGACAAATTTGTATAATTGGCATATGATTAGAAAACGCAAATAAGTTGCAAATGTTATTGTAGGCTGTAAGAAGACAGAGGCGAACGATGAGTAAGGAATATATAACAGAGAAGAGAAAGGCAGTTTTTGCATATTTGCAGGGACACGCTGAGGAAACGGTTTCGGTTCCGGATATCATGCTTTTTTTGGAACGGGAGCAGATATCTGCGAATGTCACGACGATCTATCGATATCTGGATCGTTTATATGAACAGGGAATTGTCCGCAGAATTGTGGCTGAGAAAGGCAGTATGACACGGTATCAATATGTAGGGGAACATCCATCGTGCCATGAACACTTACATGTACAATGTGTAAAGTGCGGAAAGGTTTCCCATTTGGAATGTCACTTCATGCAGGAAGTCATGCAGCACATTGATGCAGAGCACGGATTCCGACTCATGTGCGGGGATTCGATATTGTATGGGGTGTGTCAGGAATGTCAGCAAAAGGAAAAGGAGAAAACCCAATGAAGAATAGAGCGAAAACAGCAGAACTGCTGTTGCTTATGATACTGACTGTTATGTTTATGACAGCCTGTGGAAAGGAAGAAACGAAGAAGACAGAGGATACGCTTCGTATTGTTTGTACTATGTTTCCTCAGTATGACTGGGTAACACAGATAGTCGGAGATGTAGATGGGATTGAAGTGACCTTATTAGCAGATGATGGTACGGACATGCACAGCTATCAGCCGACAGCAGCAGATATTGCTCTGATTCAATCTTGTGATATGCTGGTTTACAATGGCGGAGAATCGGAGGCGTGGATTGCTCCGTTGCTGTCCGGTGAGAGCGGACAGAAGGTAATGCAGGTTTCCCTGATTGATTTACTGGGGGAAGCTGCCAAAGAAGAAGAGATGACAGACGGTATGCAGCAAACGGAAGAGCAGCATGAGCATGATGAGATGCCGGAATACGATGAACATGTCTGGTTATCATTAAAGCATGCCCAGGTATTTGTCACAGAATTAATGAACCGGTTATGGACGTTGATGCCGGAGGGGAAAACCGAATTTCTAAAAAATGGTTCTGCATATATCGCGCAGCTGGCGGAGTTGGATGAACAGTATCATCTGATGGTAAAACAGGCAAAACGACATACGGTTGTGGTAGGAGATCGTTTTGCGTACCGATATCTGTTTGATGATTACGATATCAAGTATTATGCAGCATTTCCGGGATGCAGTGCAGAAACAGAGGCAAGCTTTGAAACCGTTATTTATCTGGCAGATAAAGTGGATGCCCAAAAGCTGCCGGCAGTTCTGGTACAGGAGAATACAGACCAGAAGCTGGCGCAGACGATTATTTCTAATACGAAGAAACAGAACCGGAAGATTCTGGTTCTTCATTCCCTGCAGTCCGTTTCCCGTGCCCAGATTCAGGAGGGTATTTCCTATCTTTCTGAAATGGAGGAGAATCTGGAAGTGTTAAAACAGGCATTAAATTAGGAGGAAAGCGATGTCGATGATACAATGTCATAATCTGGTTCTTGGCTATGAAGGGCATGAGGTTTCCAGAGAAATCAGTTTTCATGTTCAGGCAGGCGATTATCTGTGTATCGTAGGTGAGAATGGGGCCGGAAAGAGTACATTAATGAAAACCTTACTCCATTTGCTGCCGCCTATATCGGGTGACATTCTGTTTGGTGATGGGTTACAGGCTTATGAGATCGGGTATTTACCTCAGCAAAGTGATATTCAGAAGGATTTTCCTGCTTCCGTGTGGGAAATCGTATTATCAGGATGTCTGCATCAATGCGGATGGCGTCCCTTTTATTCTTCAAAGGAAAAGGAACTGGCAAAAGAAAACATGAAAAAACTGGATATCTGGTCTTTGCGAAAGAAATGTTACAGGGAGTTGTCCGGAGGGCAACAGCAGCGTGTACTGTTAGCGCGTGCTCTCTGTGCTACCAGCCGGCTGCTTCTCTTGGATGAACCGGTAGCCGGTCTGGACCCCCTGGCGTCACAGGAGTTTTATGATTTGATGGAGGAACTGCATCAGTCCGGGATCACGATTATCATGGTGTCCCATGATATGCAGGCGGCTCTTTCTTATGCCAGCCACATTCTGCATGTCGGAAGGAAGCAGTTGTTTTTTGGAACGAAAGAAGAGTACCTGATGAGTGATATCGGAAGAGATTTTTCTCAGAATCTTTGGGAGGGAGAATGATGAATACCATGTTGGAAACATTACAATATTATCTGTCCTTTCCTTTTGTGCGTAATGCGCTGATTGTAGGAGTTTTGATTGCCTTATGTTCCTCCCTTTTGGGTGTTACTCTTGTTTTGAAACGCTTTTCATTCATCGGTGATGGATTATCTCATGTAGCCTTTGGTGCGATGGCAGTAGGGACTGTCTTCGGAATTCAGAATGATACGGTGATTGTGATGCCGGTCACTGTTCTGACTGCCATACTTCTTCTGCGTACCGGTCAGAATACAAAGGTTAAGGGCGATGCAGCCATTGCCATGATGTCGGTAGGCGCTCTGGCAATCGGATATCTGGTTATGAATGTGTTTTCCACCTCTGCGAACGTTTCGGGAGATGTGTGCAGTACGCTGTTTGGATCCACTTCCATCCTGTCCCTGACGGATACGGATGTGTGGGTATGTATCGTCATGTCCGTGATCGTGATTGCAATCTTCCTGCTGTTCTATCACAAAATTTTTGCGGTTACCTTTGATGAAGATTTTGCAAGAGCGACAGGAACGAATGTTGGTGGATATAACCTGATGATTGCGATTATTACAGCCATTATTATTGTACTGGCAATGAATCTGGTTGGGTCTCTCCTGATATCCGCACTGATTATTTTTCCGGCAATGTCGGCGATGTGCCTGATCAAGGATTTCCGCGGAGTAATCCTTTGTTCTGCTGTTTTATCGGTTGCCAGTGCTGTCATTGGAATCATCATTTCGATTCTGGCTTCAACACCGGTTGGTGCAACCATCGTTACTACTGATATTTTTGTATTTCTTCTATCAAACCTGATAAGGAAACTTATCGGGAGAAAATAGTGCGAAAGTGACAAGCATTCCTATTGTTAGGGGTGCTTTTTTGTGCTATAATACCAATGTGATTCTATGTGAGGAGGGTATGCATTATGGGAGAAAGATATATCATTACCATTAACAGAGGATATGGCAGCCGTGGAAAGATTCTGGGCAGGGCACTGGCACAGGAACTGGGTATATCCTTCTATGACAGGGAACTGTTAAGACTTGCCTCAGATGAAAGCGGTATTAATGAGGCATTGTTCGCCGAAGCGGATGAGAAGCTCAAGGGAACCCGCTTATTTTCCTCAGCACGTAAGGTATATAAAGGGGAACTGATTCCACCGGACCGGGATGATTTTATTTCCAATGAGAATCTGTTTAATTATCAGGCGAAAGTACTAAAGGATCTGGCACAGGAAGAATCTTACGTTGTGATGGGGCGGTGCGCGGACTTTGTATTGAAGGATGAGCCCAATGTAGTGCGTATTTTTGTACATGCACCGTTTGAAAACTGCCTGGAGACATTAAGGGATATGTATCATCAATCACCGAAACAGCTTGAGAAACTGATTCGTGAGAAGGATAAGAGAAGAGCAGCTTATTATAATTATTTTACCGGCCAACGTTGGGATGATGCCAGAAATTATGATTTGTGTATGAACTCTGCGGAGTTGACAATTGAAGAGGCCATATCACTGGTAAAAGCTTTTTTGGAGATTAAGGTAAAAAAACATCATTGATGTTTTAGATAAAGGGAGGATGAAAAAATGAAGAGAAAAATCGTATCAATAGGATTGTGTATGGCAATGGCAGCGACGATGCTTGCCGGATGCGGCGGAGGCGGAGAAGCTGACAAGGCATCAAAGAGTGCAGATGCCATATCTGCAGGGGTGTCGAAGGACACTGAGATGACTTTCATCTACGCAGATGGTGATGAAGGTATGAAAGAGGTTATGACGACCATTGTTGATAAGTTTAATTCCACTTACAGCGATGTAACGATTAATGTTGAGCCGGGTAATGGCGGTACCTATCCTGAATTTATTCAGACAAAGGATGCTGTTGGGGAATTCCCTGATATGTTAGAGATGCGTGAGCCGGCTTTATATGTGCGTGCAGGAAAGCTTGCTCCATTATCTGATGAAGTAAAAGGTTTATTTGAAGATGTAGTTGAATTTGATGGTGAAGCCTATACGGCGCCAATGGCTGGAAATAATGTTCAGGGTATCATGTATAACCGTAAGTTCTTCCAGGAAAACGGAATCAACGAAAATCCACAGACTTATGATGAATTTATCCAGATTTGTAAGGATATTCAGGCAGCAGGTATGACACCTCTTGCAGTCGGCGGCAACGATTTATGGCATATGGGATTCTGGTTCAATAAATTCTATACCGATGAAGTGATTACGAAGAATCAGAATTTTATTGCTGATATGTATGATGACAATAAGACCAGCTGGCAGGATGATAATGCGAAAGCAGTCCTTCAGGATATGGTTGATTTGTTTGAATATGTAGATGCCGGATGGGCATCCACTCCGGACAGTCAGATCACAACGATGTTAATTTCAGAAAAGGCAGCTATGATATTCTCCGGAACGCATATGTTCTCGCAGATCTCCGCTGCTGATCCTAACTTTGATTATGGCTGGTTTGCAGTACCGGATAAAGATGGCAATACGAATTTAGTTGGTGGTTCCAGTCCTTCCGGATGGTCACTTTCAGCAGAAGCTGCAAAAGATCCGGATAAACAGATTGCATTCGATACCTTCTGCAAATTCTTCTTTAATGACGAGAACTATAAAATGTATTGTGAGAAAATGAGTGCGATTCCGACTCTGAAAGAGAATCCACAGCTGGATGTATGTGAGCAGATGCAGTCAGCACTGGATGCATTGGATACGGCAGATCTGAAGATCAATATGTGGAACAACCAGCTTGGTGATAACGAATTACCTTCAGAATTCCGTAACTATTGCTATAAAGTAGTAACAGAAGTGATTCAGGGAACGAAGACGATTGACGAAGGAGCAGCTGAGTTAGATAAAGAGTGGGCTTCTGAGACATTAGATTTTAATCCAGTGAAAGGAATACAATAAAGGACAAGACATGAAGAAAAAGAAATTTGATTGGACAACATTCGGATTTCTTGCACCGGCTTTTATATTGTTTACTATGTTTGTAATCGTTCCGACGATTGCGAGCTTGTATTACAGCTTAACATCCTGGGATGGTGTGTCCCCGGATGTTAAGTTTATAGGGCTGAGAAACTTCCGTGAGATTTTGACAAGTGCCAGATTTCATAATGCATTGAAAAATACATTAATCTTGACGGTATTTATTTCATTGCTTGAGAATTTCTTTGCCTTAGTATTGGCTTTGCTGGTTGATCACGTATTTCGGTGCAAGAACTTATTCCGCAGTATTTTTTACATACCGGTATTATTGAGTGGAGTGGTATCCGGCTTCATCTGGAAGATCATTTATAATTATAACTTTGGTGTCATCAATTCTGTTTTGGATGCCATTGGAAAAGGGGAATGGAAACAGGACTGGATTGGTAATCCGTCACTGGCATTATTGATGGTAGGTGTCGTCCTTATATGGAAGGGCGCCGGATATTACATGATTATTTATCTGGCTTCTTTACAGGGTGTGCCGACAGATATTATTGAAGCCGCCAAAATTGACGGAGCAAATGCATTCCAGGTATTTCGAAGAATTACCATGCCTTTGATATCCGGTGCTTTTACGATTAATTTTACATTATCATTGATTAATGGATTGAAGGTATTTGACCAGATATCGGTTATGACCGATGGCGGTCCGGGATTTGCAACGGAAACGATGGTGTACTTGTTGTATAAGGTTGGATTTGGTGAAGGACGTCAGGGATATGGTACTGCCGTTGGCGTATTGCTGTTAATAATTATCATTATATTGAATGCGATTCAACAGCGATTCCTTAAGAGCAGGGAGGTGCAGTTGTAATGGCAGGAGAAAAAAAGATTAAGGTAAAAGAAAGAGTGCGTCCATCTCAGATATTAGTATTCCTATTAACAACCATCCTGGCAGTGTTGTTTATTGTACCGGTTGTGTTTGCGTTTATCTCGGCATTTAAGACAAATGGTGAGATTCTGGCAAATCCATTGGCGTTACCTGGTAAATGGACGTTGAATAACTTTATTGACTTGTTTGGCAGGACGGATTTCTTTACAGCGACATGGCACAGTGTCTTTTTGACTGTTGTTTCAGAACTGCTGATCATCTTTGTAGTTCCAATGGGAGCCTACGCGATTGAACGTCGTTCTACTAAGATAACAAAGTTTATTTATACTTTCTTTTTAGCGGGAATGATGATTCCATTCCATATGTATATGTTCCCACTGTTTAAAGAAATGAAACTATTTAGAATCTATGGAACATTGGTAGGACCGATTGTCTGTTATGTATCGGGTGCAGTAGCATTTGGTACCCTGCTGTATTGTAGTTTCTTGAAGGGAGTTCCTCTGGAAATCGAAGAAGCAGCGCGGATTGACGGTTGCGGACCATTTCAGTGTTTCTGGAAAGTCGTATTTCCATTGCTCGGACCTTGTACCGCCAGTATGGTTGTATTAAATGGACTGGGTATCTGGAATGACTTCCTGATGCCATACCTGGTATTGCCATCGAATCAGGCAAAGACGATTAACGTTGAGGTATATGCCTTCGTAGGTCAGTTTACCGCCAGATGGGATTTAATCTTTGCAGGAACGGTAATCTCTATGGTTCCGGCAATTATCATCTATGTGCTGTTGCAAAAATACTTTGTAAAAGGTATTACGGCAGGTGCAGCGAAGGGATGATGTGAATACTTGTACATAAAAATTATGCCGTTTGCCCCGGTGGGATGCCGCTGACTGCGGTGCATATCTGTTTTTCTTGCACCGTTTTCCGGTTTAAGAAAGACAGGCACTCCATGTCCATCACCAAGATTACGCGCCTTATGACACAACTCGTCAACCGAAGTGTTTCAAATATCTTTTTTAGGCCGTTTGGAAACGCCGGTACTTAGCTCCCGTGATTTGGGAGCTTACGTACCGCTGCGTTGGAGACCGAACGCAAGTGTGCCTAAAAAAGATATTGAAATCACTAACGGTTGACTCAGACAAGTCAACGGCGCGTTTTGTGATGTCCATTGGAGTGCTTGTCTTTCTAAAAACCGGGGTGTCAGCGAAAAACAGATATGCACCGCAGTCAGCGGCATCCCACCGGGGCAAACGGCATATTTAATACAAAACAGGGACAACCCGTTGACCGGAGATGCAAAATTATAACGTCTGGAAAAACGAAACCGTTTTCTGAATTTTCTTCATGACTGCATCAAATTCTTCCGGATGTAAGGATTGTGGTCCGTCGCATAACGCTTTCTCCGGATTGTTGTGTACTTCAATCATCAATCCATCCGCACCGGCTGCGATAGCGGCCATGGATAATGGTTCTACCATGAAACGAATACCTGCTGCGTGGCTCGGGTCGATAACAACCGGAAGATGGGTTTTGGATTTTAACATAGGGATAGCAGCGATATCCAAGGTGTTCCGCATGGAGGTTTCGAAAGTACGGATACCACGTTCGCACAGAATGACATTTTCGTTACCGCCTGCCATGATATATTCCGCACTCATCAATAATTCACTTAATGTATTGGCAAGACCTCGTTTCAGGAGAATCGGGGTCTTTAATTGTCCCAGCTCTTTTAATAATTCAAAATTCTGCATGTTGCGGGCACCAACCTGGATTAAGTCGACGTCCTGAAACAAATCAATATGGGAAGCGCTCATAATTTCCGTTACGATAGGAAGTCCGGTTTCTTTTTTGGCTTCCAGCAATAGTCTTAAGCCTTCATCATGCAGCCCCTGGAAAGCGTAAGGAGAGGTTCTTGGTTTAAATGCCCCACCTCGAAGTAACGTTGCACCGGATGCCTTGACATCTGCAGCAACCTCAATCATCTGTTCGCGGCTCTCGATAGAACATGGGCCGGCTATTACCTGAAAGCTGCCACCACCGAAAATCCGGCCGCCAACGTTAATCTGTGATGCTTCCGGATGCATCTTAATATTTGCTTTTTTATATGGCTCCTGGACACGCTGTACACGTTCAACAACCGGGTTTGCCAGTAAACTGTCTTCATCAATACTGGCTGTGTCGCCGACTAATCCAATAAGAGAAGCAGAAGTTCCTTCTGATACATGCAGGTCGAATCCTTCTGTCTTTAGTTTTTCTTTTAATTGTTCCACAGCCTGTGGCTCGGAATTAGGTTTTAAGATGATAATCATAATTTGCCTCCTAGCTCTTATCTAAAGTACTGCACTTTAGCGCTTCAACGTGTGTTAGTATAACACAAATGTTTGCACCCTGCAAGGAGTTGTGTTATAATTTTCGATATTCATGGATTCGTAATGAGAGAGTATAGTTTAAAGGAGAGAATAAGAAGATGGATCAGAAAGTGAGACAACAGTTAAAGGGAAGAAGCTTTTTAACATTAAAAGATTTTACAAAGGAAGAGATTACCTGTTTTTTGGAATTAGCAGCACAGTTAAAGGCGGACAAGAAGAAAGGAATCACGGGTAATCGGCTGGCAGGCAAAAATATCGCCCTGATTTTTGAAAAACCGTCCACCAGAACCAGATGTTCTTTTACAATCGGTTGTATCGATGAAGGCGGACATCCGGAATACCTGGGAAAAGACGATATTCAGCTAGGACACAAGGAAACGATCGAGGATACAGCACGTGTGTTGGGCAGAATGTTCGATGGTATTGAGTTCCGCGGTTTCCGTCAGGATTATGTGGAAAAACTGGCAGAATACAGTGGAGTACCGGTATGGAACGGCCTGACCGATGACTATCATCCGACACAGATTTTGGCAGACCTGTTAACGTTACAGGAACAGTTTGGAAAACTGGAAGGACTGAATTTTGTATATGCCGGAGACGGACGTAACAACATGGCGAATTCACTGATGATCGGCTGCAGTAAGATGGGAATCAACTTTACGATCATTGCTCCTAAAACATTATGGCCGGGAGATGAGCTGGTGACATTGTGCAAAGGTTATGCCGCTGAAAGCGGAAGTACCGTTACCGTATCCGATGATGTGAATATGGTAGAAGGAGCCGATGCAATTTATACCGATGTATGGTGCTCTATGGGTGAAGAGGATAAGGCTGCAGAGAGAATTGCGCTGCTCCGTCCATATCAGGTTAACCGTGAGCTGCTGGCTAAGACCGGTAAAGATTCTACGATTGTCATGCATTGTTTACCTGCAGTGAGAGAAAATGAGATTACAGCGGAAGTGTTTGAAGCGAACGCAGATGTCATTTTTGATGAAGCAGAAAACCGTATGCATACCATCAAAGCGGTTATGGTAGCAACGTTAGGAAATGAGTAGGAGAAATCATGTACGAAGAATCTGTTGTGTTATGTGGCGCAAGTGCGTATGAGCAAAAATATTATTTAAACGAGCAATTTGATGGGCTGCCAAGTATGGTAAAAGATGAATTAAAGATTGCCTGTGTTTTGTTTACTGAAGAAATCGGTGGAATCATTCTCATCGAATATGATGCGGATGGTAATCTGTCACTGAAAGCCGATGCCGATGAGGGCGATTTGTTATATGATGAAATCGGAAGTGGATTAAAGTTAAAGGAATTACAGCAGAGCAAACGCGAATTGTGGGAACAGCTGGAGCTATATTATCGGGTTGTATTTCTTGGTGAGGATGAATAAGGAGACGAAGTATGTTATTAGCAGTTGATGTAGGGAATACGAATATTACGATGGGTCTGTTTCGCGAAGATGACCTCATCGCAACCTTTCGTATGACCACAAAATTGCCACGAACGTCAGATGAGTATGGCGCCCTGCTCATAGAAATGATTCGAAG
Source organism: Lachnospiraceae bacterium (assembly GCA_051878935.1). GTDB lineage: Bacteria > Bacillota > Clostridia > Lachnospirales > Lachnospiraceae > CANQDT01. Next base: position 31,183 of record JBJELB010000078.1, read on the forward strand.
CAAGGGTGTGGAGCCGACGGATATCGATGCAGTCATCGTTGCTTCGGTTGTTCCGAATATGATGCATTCATTTGGCAGTGCAATTATCAAATATTTTAATAAAAAACCAATCGTCGTAGGTCCCGGCATCAAGACCGGTATCCGCATTGCAACAGAAAACCCGAAGGAAATCGGTGCGGACCGGATTGTGGATGTTGCCGCAGCACATGCTATCTATGGCGGACCGGTTCTGGTTCTTGATTTTGGCACGGCAACGACCTATGATCTGGTGACAGAAGACGGTTCTTTTGTGGGAGGTGTCATCGCACCGGGTATTCGTTTGTGTGCCGATGCATTGTGGAACGGTGCGGCGAAGCTGCCACAGGTAGAGATACGCAAACCGGAGAAAATCCTGGCAAAGGAAACCATATCGGGAATGCAGGCGGGACTTGTATATGGACATATCGGTCAGACAGAATACATCATCCAACGCATCAAAGAGGAATCCGACATAGAGAATCTCAAGACAGTTGCGACCGGAGGACTTGGTAAGATGATCGCGGATGCTACAGAGATGATTGACATTTATGATCCGGATTTAACATTGAAAGGATTAAATATTATTTATAAAAAACAGTGATGAAAATTGGAAATGTTCAGGTAAATAATAATTTGGTACTAGCTCCTATGGCAGGCGTAACCGACCTGCCATTTCGCTTGCTCTGCAAAGAGCTGGGCTGTGGGATGCTGGTATCAGAGATGATCAGTGCGAAAGCACTCTATTATAAAAATAAGAATACGATTCCGTTGTTGGAGACCCGAGTCCAAGAGCAGCCGGTAGCCGTCCAGCTCTTTGGTTCCGAGCCGGAGCTGATGGGAGAGATGGCTCATGCTATTGAGGATAAAGGCTTTCAGATGATTGATATCAATATGGGGTGTCCTGTTCCGAAAATCGTGAATAACGGAGAAGGCTCGGCACTGATGAAGAATCCGAAGCTGGCTGGAGAAATCGTGGCTGCTATCGTAAAACGAGTTTCCATACCGGTCACGGTGAAGATGCGGAAAGGTTTCGGGGAAGATGAGGAGTTGGCACCGGAACTGGCCCGCGTCGTAGAAGCAAACGGTGCGGCGGCGGTAGCGGTGCATGGACGGACCAGAATGCAGTATTATTCCGGAAAAGCAGACTGGGAAGTGATCCGGCATGTGAAGGAAGCAGTGTCCATACCGGTGATTGGAAATGGTGATATTCTGACTCCTCAGGATGCGATTCGTATGCAGGAGGAAACCGGATGTGATGGTGTGATGATCGGAAGGGGAGCCAAGGGAAATCCCTGGATCTTTTCCATTCTGGATCATTATTTCAAAACCGGGGAACTGTTGGAACGTCCGGAAAAACCTGAGGTGTGCCGGATGATCCTGCGTCATGCCAAAATGATGGTCGATTTTAAAGGGGAATATATCGGTATGCGTGAAATGCGTAAGCACGTAGCGTGGTACACAGCGGGATTCTCTCATTCTGCAAAATTGCGGGATAAGGTCAATGAAGTAGAAACCTTCGAGGAATTGGAGACGCTGTTGTCCTGTTTCTGTAATGAGGGGTAGGAATTGTGCGTTGACAACGATTTTATGATAGAATATAATATATTGATTAAAGGAAACACTTTTTAAGAAGGAGTATATCATGGCAGAAAAGAAAATTATCACATATGCAGGTTTAAAGAAGTTAGAAGATGAGCTTCAGGATTTGAAGGTCGTAAGACGTAAGGAAGTTGCACAGAAAATCAAAGAAGCCAGAGAGCAGGGCGACTTATCTGAGAATGCAGAATATGATGCTGCCAAAGACGAGCAACGTGACATTGAGTCCCGTATTGAAGAGATTGAGAAAATCTTGAAAAACGTTGAAGTGGTAGATGAAGATGATATTGATCTGGAGAAAATCAATATCGGATGCCGTGTGAAATTATATGATTATGAGTATGATGAGGAAGTAGAGTACCGTTTAGTAGGCTCTACCGAGGCTGATATTCTCAACAATCTGATTTCCAACGAATCTCCAATCGGTGTTGCATTGATTGGACAGAAGGTTGGTACGGAAATCGAAGTAGAAGGTCCGGACGGTATCTTCAAATACAGAATCCTTGAGATTCAAAGATCGAATGATTAATACCGCCGATACAGATAGGAGTGAAAAGAGTTGGCAGAACAGAATAATACACAGCAAGATATTAATGAATTATTAAAGGTTAGAAGAAATAAGCTTGCAGAATTGCAGGAACAGGGAAAAGACCCTTTTGTCATTACGAAATGTGAAGTCACACACCACAGTATGGAAATCAAAGACAACTTTGACGCTTTAGATGGACAAGAGGTTGCTATCGCAGGTCGCTTGATGTCCAAACGTGTCATGGGTAAGGCATCCTTCTGTAACGTACAGGATGTGCAAGGCAATATTCAGTCCTATGTTGCCAGAGATGAGATTGGTGAAGAAGAATATAAAGATTTCAAGAAGATGGATATCGGAGATATCGTAAGTCTGAAGGGTTTTGTATTCAAAACAAAAACCGGAGAGATTTCCATTCATGCAAAAGAAGTAACATTGTTATCTAAGAGCCTGCAGATTCTTCCTGAGAAATTCCACGGTCTGACCAATACCGATATTCGTTATCGTCAGAGATATGTGGACCTGATCATGAATCCGGAAGTAAAAGATACTTTTATGAAACGTTCCCGGATTATCAGTGCGATTCGTAAATACTTAGCGGGTGAAGGCTTTATTGAAGTTGAGACGCCAATGCTGGTATCCAATGCCGGTGGAGCAGCAGCCCGTCCGTTTGAGACGCATTTTAACGCATTAGGTGAGGACTTAAAGCTCCGTATTTCTCTGGAGTTATATTTGAAACGCTTAATCGTAGGTGGTTTGGAGCGTGTATATGAAATCGGACGAGTATTCCGTAACGAAGGTCTGGATACCAGACACAATCCGGAATTCACATTGATGGAATTATATCAGGCATATACCGACTATAACGGCATGATGGATCTGACAGAGAATCTCTACCGTTATGTTGCTCAGGAAGTACTTGGTACGACCGTGATCACATACAATGGTATCGAAATGGATCTCGGAAAACCATTTGAAAGAATTACGATGGTAGATGCAGTAAAGAAATATGCAGGTGTAGACTTCAATGAAATCCATACACTGGAAGAAGCCAGAGCCGTTGCGAAAGAGCATCATGTCGAATATGAGGAGATGCACCAAAAAGGTGATATTTTAAATCTTTTCTTCGAGGAATTCGTAGAAGAACATCTCATCCAACCTACATTCCTCATGGATCATCCGGTTGAGATTTCTCCATTAACGAAGAAGAAACCGGACAATCCGGAATACACAGAGCGCTTCGAGTTCTTCATGAACGGTTGGGAGATGGCGAATGCGTACTCCGAGTTGAACGACCCGATTGACCAGCGAGAACGTTTCAAGGCACAGGAAGCGTTGCTGGCTCAGGGTAATGAAGAAGCCAACACGACTGACGAAGATTTCCTGAATGCTTTGGAGGTAGGTATGCCACCAACCGGCGGTATTGGATTCGGTATCGACCGTATGGTGATGCTGCTGACAGATTCTTCTGCGATCAGGGATGTGCTGTTGTTCCCGACGATGAAGAGCTTGGATAAGTAAAACGCCGAAATAGGGCATTTTCAAGCGATTTAGAAGGCTGATATTTGTATTTTACGACAGAGTTACGACAAATGGTGAGCCTTGATATAGTAAAAAATAAGACATCATTACTTATAGTGATATAGGTAGTGGTGTCTTTTTGTATGTCGGGATAGTTTACATTTAAGCAGGCAGCAGTTTTATGGGAAAGGGTATATCTGATGTATCCATGTAATGGAGTGGAAATTGAGAGTGTCGAAGTATATATATTACTCATTCACACGATGATTTTTAATATTATCGAACTATGATAAAAAGTATGAAAAATGAAAAAAGCCTATAAAATAAGGCTTTTCGGGGATTCTGTATTTTGTAAATTGATAGTAAAAATGGCTGAAAGTATTGAAAATAAAGGGTTTTATCGAACTCAATCGAAAATGGCTACCGAACTCATTATCGAACATCGTTTAATTTCGTTTCATAGCTTTAATCAAATTCAGAAGGGCGTCTATTTCTTCTTGTGATAGCCCAGATAGGTCTATTTCTTGTTTATGTTCTAAGCCTAACAAATAATCAGTGCTTACATTGTATATTTTTGCAATATGAATAAGAATGTCATAAGAAGGTAGACGTAGACCTGTTTCATAAGCACTTATGACAGATTTTGTAAGACCCAATTTTTGAGCCAGTTGTGCTTGTGTCATATTTTCTCTTAAACGTAATGTTTTTAGTACGTTTCCAAAGTCAACCATATCAAAACCTCCTTTGTGGTTATAATACTATATAATTGGTTTTGGATAGGTGGATTATGTATTGAATTAGTTGACTTATTGCGTCGAATCAAGTATAATATTTACTATGGAGTGTAAAATGTGCTCCATATATAATACGTAGAAAAGAGGTATGGGCATATGGCAAATAATAATAACAATGGTGGCGGTTTATCCTTGAATAATCCGGCGTTCGTGTCCTTGCTGTCCGGGGGTAGGAAACCGCAAATCCG
>JBJELB010000079.1:0-35786 GCA_051878935.1 Lachnospiraceae bacterium
TATCCCATGAGCCTTTATTTACTGAAACCATCTTTCCGCCCTGACAGGTAATGCCATCATTACTTAAAAAGTAAGGTGGGTCTGCAAATATCATATCAACAGATTCCGGTTCCATTTTTGTTAGAATTTTAAAGGAATCACCTAATACTAACTGCGATTCTTCAGTCTCGAAATATAATGGCACTTTTTTTGTAAATAAGTACTCCATTATCTCGACTCCCTTAGTAATTGCATATAATTACTTCTTCACCAACTCTGTTAGATGCATCTGAATTAATCATACGTTTTACACTTACAACATCTATTTTATAGCCTTTATTGCCATACAACTCATTTATCAAGGCTGTATTATGATTTGTGAGCATACAGTAACAACTTCTAGCTGTTAATTCATCAAAAAGATTAGCCAGTCGTTTATGGCTTTCTATATCAAATCCCTCTTTTGTGTATGACTCAAAAGAAGTAGGATTCAATGGGGCATACGGGCTATCTATAAATACAAAATCGCCCTTCTTTGCATCCTTACAAGCCAGTTCAAAATCACCATCTATAATGGTTACTCCCTGCAAGTACTTTGAAGTAGCCATAATAACCTCATCATCAACTGAAGCCCTACGGCTATTGTTGTACGGAACATTAAAGAGCCCCTTACCATTTACCCGATACAAACCATTAAAACAATGCTTATTTATAAATACAAACAATGCAGCTAATTCCACATCATATTCTGCTTTCATCAGCTTATCATTGTAATGTTCTCTGAGAGAATAATAATATTCTTTACCATCCTCCCACATTTCCGCATCAAGTTTATTTACTACCTTCAAAAATGCTTCCGGCTCATCACATATCTTCTTATATGCATTAATTAATGCTTTGTTAATATCATTTATAAGAGCATTTGTAGGTAGCAATTCAAATGTAACTGCCCCGCCACCCACAAATGGCTCATAATAATTATTATACTTTTCAGGCATTCTCTCCTTTATCTGTGAAAGTAACTGGCGTTTGCCTCCCGCCCATTTCACAAACGGAGCGATACTTGAATTACTCATTCTGATTCCTCTTCTCTATGTCCGTCAAAGGACAATCTTTTACATATCCATTATACTTGCAAACATACAAAATAACAACCAGTACTTTCACTCTTTGTGAATTATTCTACTTCTGAAATACAAATATGTACTCATGTGCCAAGAGAAGAAAATTATTGTTCTTTTTCTCCCAATACTCAGTAGAACGACAATTATGCTGTTCTTTAATAATAATTTCTTTATTCATAAATCCTGCCTGCAAAAAGCATTCCATCATACGAAACCCTAACGGAATTACCTTACCGTATTTTCTTATATCCCCAATCATTACTGCACACATTTTTCCTTTTTTCAAAACACGATATGCTTCATTCGCCACCTTCAACATCTCATCTAAAAATGCCTCCACACCTAACAAAGAAATGTCCCCTTCTATTCCTTTACTATATTTGATGATATTGGAATATGGCGGATGCGTACAAATAAAATCAATGCGACTATCTTTTATAAAATGTAGATCTGTAGCATTTCCATTTCGTGTAAATACCTTTGAAGTTGTCTCACACTGGAATTGTAAATTTGTTTCAGATATTGAAACGGATTGCGGATTGATGTCAACACCTACCGCATGACGACTGAGTAGCTTTGCCTCTACTAAGGTTGTTCCACTACCCATAAATTGATCTAAGACCCAATCACCGGGATTAGAGTAACGAAGTATCAGATTTCTTGGTACATATGGCGACCAATTTCCTCGATACTTTCCTGAATGTGTTGCCCAACTGCCTCTGTCTGGAAACGACCAAACTGTTGTTGGTTCAAGCTTAAAACTATTTGGTTGTAAACTTATAAGACATTCCTCCTTCTTTTTTGTTGATTTCTACATTGTAACTCAATTTCATACAAAAATCCATAGTAGTTTTCTTTCACTATAAGTGAATTTATCTGTTATACATCTCATGAGATAATATTCACAAATAGTGAAAGAGGTATTGATATGCATTTCGAAAATGATACAGACCTATATCGTGTTATAGGCGCTAATATAAAACAATACAGAGAACAAGCTAAATTAACACAGGTACAACTTGCTGAACAGGCTAAAATCAGCATCAGCTATCTCTCAAAAATCGAAGCTGCCGGATGCGTTAAAAGTCTTTCTATATCTGTGCTAAATCTAATTGCAAATGTACTTAGTGTTGAGATTAGTGAATTTTTTAAGGAGGATGAGACAAATGCTAAGACAAGCTAATCGCTTTGGTGGCGGAGCTAACACCAATAAAAATGGACTCCATTTCGAACAAACAACGTCCCTAAATACAGCATTACAAAATGCTGGATTTGTCATTGACAATCATTTCGAAGTATATGATAGAAACCAGTTACTAGGTTACTCTATAAATCAAGACGATTTTTCTACAGTATTTTTGAGACGAAATGGAGTTAATGACCGAGCAATCAACTCCAAACGTTGGAAACCTGATGAAGCTTTTATTAATGAACTTGATAAAACTGTTTACATTATTGAAAAAAAATTCCAACATACCAGTGGTTCAGTTGATGAAAAACTAGCTACTTTCCCATTTAAAATTAGAGAATACAAGCGACTTTTAGATCCTATTGGTTACGATTTGGTTTATATGTATCTATTGTCTTCTGATTGGTTTGATGCTCCCAAATATCAAGATTATTATGACTATATGGATGAACTTGGTTGTCCTTATTACTTTGATATTTTACCACTAAATGCTATTGGATTGTAAACATTGAGTTTATTCTATAGAAAAATATATTAGAGATGAGCAAAATACTCAAATAGAAATGTGAGATTTGGCGGTTAGCAGGGTTTGTTTATAAACATAGATGTTTTAGGGCATAGCAAAACTAACGTAAGTCCAAAACTTACGAAGATTATACGGTATGGTGTGGGTGTAAATCATGCAATCCGTTTTCTTGTTTTCAGCTTACGGTAGGACTGGCTGGAATGCGTAGTGATTGCTGCAATCGCAACTGCCAGCAAACTGATATGTGCAAGTGTATTTAAGTTTGCAACAGAGTTTTTATTCCTAACCCACATTCGTTCCTGCCCAGTATTTTTGAAACGGGAATTGTACCGTTCGCATTCTGTGCGGAGAGAATAAGTGCTTTTAAAGTATTTACTGTTTCTATCAACAGAAAGTCTTAAATCATCAGGAATGGTTATGTATTTTGTGCAGCCACGATGCTTTTTGCCATTATAAAAGTTCTTATGATGACAAGGGCATTCATCATTTTTGGACGATTTTAGAGGACAACAGAATTTCTGACGGGTGCGACCGCGGTCAGAAAATTTACCGCCCTTCCACATGGCAAGACCTGCTTCGCAGACAGGATTTCTCTGTGGAAGAAGCTTTGTATTGCGTAACATTTAGGGGAATGATACACTCACCCTGATAAAGAGTATGTACCTGATTGTAGATATTTTTAACATCATAGCCTTTATCAGCAAGAAAGGTACATTCGGTTATGGGCAGAAATGCATGGGCATCAGCAAGAATATCCAAAGCAACGGAAGAATCATGGACGTCAGCAGTTGTTGTGATTTCATAAACAGGAAGTCCGGAAATACAATCTACAAGTACATGGTTTTTGCAGCCCCAGTAGAATTCATAGTTCTTTTCATTTGACTGGTTAGAGGCGGTGTGAACACCAAGTTTACAGTCTTGATCCGCTTTGGGTTGGTTGTCAGGTTTAAATTTGTTGGGCAGAAACGATTTCGGATTATTTTGTGAGGTATTAGCAGCAACCGGGGTGGAATCAAGTCCGATAAAAGAAGAGTCTATGATTCCCTGCTCCGAAAGAATGAGTACCTGGGACTTCATGATATCGGAAAGTACAGAGTGATCAAAGTTTTTAAGGAAACGGTCAAAAGTCCAGTAAGATGGAAGTGGAACAGTAGTATCAAAACCGCAGTAATGGGCGATGAGCAGATTAATGTTGAGGTAATCAACAAGTTCCGTAACCATGGAAAAACCTTCACATTTCATGACAATAAAGGAACAGATCGTGGAATGATTTGAAAAGCCTTTACGTCCGTTGGACGGATACTCTGGAACGGAAGATAAATCCAAATTCAGAAAAAGTGAGTCATAAAATTTGGCAACAGGCTGGGAAGTAAAAAGTCGGATATCTTCAATAATTTCTTGACGGTAGATAGCAATCAGCTCCAAATGGTATAATTGATTTTGACAACTCAATTATACCATTTGGAGCTGATTGTTACTATAAATTTCGAGTGATAAAGAGGTATGCCATGCCTCGCAAGCCCGCATAAATACTGAATATGCGGAGTTTTGCTCATGGCTAAAATATATTAGAAGGGAGGTGTTTCAATATGGCTATATGCAGCAAACAACATCGATATTTACAGGGGTTTAATGAACTTCCAGAAGCTCAAGATAATCGAAATGGTGGACGACATATATGTGCCGGTTGTGCCTATGTCGAAGGACTAAAAGATGCCTTACAAAATAATACTCGACAAAAAAATCTTTCCCATTTACCCGATAGCCAAGCTGGTACTGTACGTCACAAGAGTGCTATTGACGCATACAATCTTGGCTATAAATATGGTGAAAAAATCAGTTCTTAACAAATCAACCAATTTAATAAGGTATCTTGAGCAAAAGCCCAAGATACCTTAAATTAAGAAAGGACATTCCCCAGTATTTCTACTGAAAAATGTCCTATACATATCATAATCTTTGTTGCATATGTGTTGCATTTGATGTAAATTCCAGCACATCTGACAACTTTCCACAACTTCTGTAACCCTTGTATAATGGGCTTTTCTTGTTTTCTTCGTTTCCGAAAGATTAACGTTTGCTGAACTGTGGTGCACGACGAGCTGCTTTTAAACCGTACTTCTTTCTTTCCTTCATACGAGGATCACGTGTTAAGAAGCCTGCTTTCTTGAGCACCGGACGGAAATCAGCATCAACCTGTAATAATGCTCTGGAGATTCCGTGTCTGATGGCACCGGCCTGTCCTGTAAATCCACCACCACGAACGTTTACTAAAACGTCAAATTTGTTTGCTGTGGATGTAGCCTCTAACGGCTGACGAACGATTACTTTTAATGTATCAAGACCAAAGTAATTGTCCATATCTCTTTTATTAATAACAATTTTACCTGTACCAGGTACTAAGTAAACTCTTGCTACACTGCTTTTTCTTCTACCTGTTCCGTAATATTTTGTAGTTGCCACTTGTTCTTACCTCCCTAATTAGTATTTAATCTCTAATTCTTTTGGCTGCTGAGCTGCATGTACATGATCTGGTCCTGCATATACATGGAACTTCTTGATCATCTGTCTTCCTAAAGGTCCTTTTGGAAGCATGCCTTTTACAGCTAAGTAAAGAACGTCTTCTGGTTTCTTTGCTAATTTTTCTTTTAAGGTAGTTTCTTTCATACCACCAACGTAATCGGAATGGTGATAGTAGATTTTCTGGTCTAATTTCTTACCTGTTACCTTAATTTTGTCTGCGTTGATAACGATTACGTTATCGCCACAATCCATATGTGGTGTGTAGATTGGTTTTGTCTTACCTCTTAAAATCTTTGCAATTTCGGAAGCTAAACGACCTAATGTATGTCCTGTGGCATCAATCACATACCACTCTCTCTCGATTGTTGATGGGCTAGCCATAAAACTTTTCATGAGTATTTCCTCCTATATCTTTCCTATATAAACTTGAAATAATCTATATATAAAATACCTACACCGGGGCTTTGGTTGGGTACTTTTATACGTCATACCGTAAAATTATATTACACGAAACCACGTGTGTCAACACAAAATTAAAAATTTATCTTATTCTTCTTCCGGTATCGGCTGCCGGGTCGCCTCTTCGTCCGGTTCTTCCGTTACTGCCGCCTCTTCCATAGTTGTTTCCGCTTCAGCTTCCTGATGCAGTTCCTCACAGTCCTCCGGCTCTGTGTCAGGCGTCTTAGCATCCGTCATCTCATTTTCTTCCTTCACAGCTTTCTTCTTCGTTGTCAAAAACTGAATCACAACTCCGAGCACTGCCAAAGCCGTACCAGTCAGCAATATGTTTCTATCGCTCAGGACAGCCTTGGTCGCTAACAGATTTGCCAGCAGAAATCCACCCGTCGTCGCTGTCGTTAAAATGAGGACTGCACGTTCCAGCAGCACACTGATGATACCGACTACCAGACCGATGGATATCGTCCATGTCCATTCCTTTGTTAAAGAATATACAAAGAATCCTGCCATACCCGTACTCAGAAGAAAAACACCAAGTTTATACACACTGGCTGCAAAATAAGCGCCTAATACTCCACCACAAATGCCAACTGCAAGCAGCACCTGATACGGTGGTGAAAATAAATAGTACATAAATCCTACACAGACAACCGCTGATATCGCAAAGCCAAGTAAACCAACCGCCCACTTGAATATCCGATATCCGCCAATACACAGAACAATTCCCAAAGCCAGTAATGCTGCCAGGAAATATTCCCCATAACCATATCCCTGCATCAGCTCCAAAAGTTCTATCATCATTCTTTTGTTCCTCCCCTATTCTTCCGCATACTCTACCTCCATCAAGGTCAGACCCTGTGCCGGTGCCGTCGGCCCCGCCATCTGACGGTCGCGGGCATCCAGTGCTTCAAGCACGCGTTCCGGTTTCCATGCACCTAAACCAACTTTTATCAAGGTTCCGGCGATAATTCTAATCATATTATACAGGAATCCGTTTCCGCTGACAAGAATATATACCATATCGCCTTCTCTTGTCACACGGCACTCATAAATTGTCCGCACTGTAGACTTCGCCTGGCTGCCGGTTGAACAAAAGCTTTTAAAATCATGTGTTCCGACCAGATACGAGGCTGCAGCGTTCATCGCCTGCTCATCCAGGAGGTCTTTCACATGATAACTGAATCTCTGATTCAATGGATTGACCCGTTTGCCATTGCTGATTTGATATTCATACGTTTTTCTCGTTTCCTGATAACGTGGATGAAAATCATCCGGCACTTCACAGGAGGATTGCACCACGATATCCTTCGGAAGCAGCGGTGACAGGGCATACATGATTTTTTCTCCCGGAATCGTCGTTTCCGAATCAAAAACAGCCACATTATCCATTGCATGCACTCCTGCGTCCGTACGGCTGGCTCCCATCACAACAATCTCTTCCCCTGTCAGTTGTGATAATGCTTTATTTAATTCCTGTTCGATGGTATTTGCATTGTCCTGGGCCTGCCACCCATGATAATTGGTGCCATCATAAGCAACGCGTAACATATATCGTTTCATATAGCCTCCGTATTCAGTCCAACATCATAGGCATACCACCAGCGCAACGCCGACTGCATACAGTCCCATCAGGGCAAATGCCCTGTAGTCCGCTCTCTGATATGCCAGCGGTTTCATCTTCGTTCTGCCATCTCCACCATGATAGCATCTCGCCTCCATGGCCATAGCCAGATCATTGGCACGGCTGATTGAGGATACAAAAAGCGGTACCAGCACGGGAACCAGACTCTTCATTCTGTGCAAAAGATTCCCTTCCTCAAAATCAGCACCTCTGGCACTTTGCGCCTTCATGATCTTATCCAGTTCTTCCACCAGAATAGGAATAAAACGCAACGCAATCGACATCATCATGGCAATTTCATGAACCGGTATTTTACATTGATTCAAGCAGCCAAAAAGCTTTTCCAGGCCATCCGTCATTCTTGTCGGTGTCGTGGTCAAAGTAAAAAAGGCCGTTCCTATCATCAGGAAGATGAGCCGTATCACTATCACACATGCAGTATGCAGTCCTTCCCGGGTAATGGAAAGACCATGCCAGGCCCAAAGCACTTCTCCTTTTGTAAAAAACAGATTGATTCCTGCCGAGAAAACCAGCAGTATCAGAATCGGCTTTAAGCCGCGTACAATATAGGACGGCGGAATATGTGAACAGACAATCAAAAAGAACAATAACACTCCATTGAACAACAAAAACGGTATTGATTGCGTGGCAAATAAACCGATGGCATACAAAAATACGGCAATAATCTTTGTTCTCGGATCTAGCCTGTGAATAATGGAATTCGATGGATAATACTTTCCTATTGTGATATCGCGTAACATACTCTGCTGATTTCCTTTACTGCATCTTCTATCGTAAGGGAATCGGTACGAACCGGAATCCCTTTCTTTCTCAATTCTTTCATAACCCGCATTGGCTCCGGCACTGCCAGCCCGATCTCATGCAACTCCGTTTCGTGGGCAAACACACACTCCGGTGTGTCATCAAACAGGATTCGTCCCTCATTCATGACGATGACGCGATTGGCATAACGGGCAACATCTTCCATGTTGTGGGAAACCATGATCATGGTCACACCCTGCTCTTTATGGAGTGTATCAATCAATCTCAAAATACGCTGACAACCTCTGGGATCAAGCCCGGCTGTCGGTTCGTCCAAAACCAGAAATTCCGGTTTCATAGCCAAAACACCGGCAATCGCAACACGTCGCTTCTGTCCTCCCGACAATTCAAACGGAGATTTGTTGTCATAGCGCTCCGGCATATTCACCATACGCAATGCTTCCTGCGCCATCTTATATGCTTCTTCACGGGAATATCCCATATTCAGAGGTCCAAATGCCACATCTTTCAGCACCGTTTCTTCAAACAACTGATTCTCCGGATACTGAAAGGTCATTCCAACCTTGCTTCTTAAATATTTTTTCGAAAATCCGTCTTCATGAACATCCTTCCCTTCAAAAAGAACCTTCCCTGCAGATGGTGCCAGAAGGGCGTTGAAATGTTGGATTAATGTCGATTTACTGGCACCGGTATGTCCAATAATCGCAACAAATTCTCCCTTGCTAATGGATAAATTAATATCATGTAACGCCGGTGTTTTCGATGGACCGGCATCGTGATACTGATAAGACACATTACATAACTGCAAACCGGTTTGCAATGCACTATCGTGCTGCTTACTGCTATGCTCTTCCGGTAGTTCCTCACAATCTGGTCTGACAACCTCCTGTAGCGCGTTAATCAGCTCATTTACACCCAAAACTCCTTTCGGTATAGAAACACCTGCCTTTGACAACAAATGTCCTATTTTCGTCGATTCCGGAACCGTCAGTCCAAGTTCTTCCAGTTGCTCCACCTGTGAGAAAATATCACGCGGTGTCCCCATCATAACAACCTTCCCTTCAGACATGACATAGATTCTATCTGCATTCACGACTTCATCCATATGATGAGTGATATGAATGATGGTGATATTCTTTTCCCGATTCAGTTGATGTGCCAATGCGGTCACATCTTTTCTGCCTTCCGGATCCAGCATCGCTGTAGCCTCATCCAGAATCATACAATCCGGTTCCATAGCTACAACTCCGGCGATTGCAATGCGCTGCTTCTGTCCACCCGACAACCGGTTCGGCGAATCCGTCCGGTAAGCAGCCATTCCCACCAGGTCAAGACTTCTGGCAACACGTTGCCATATTTCTTCCGTTGGAACACCGATATTCTCCGGGCCAAAAGCAACGTCTTCCTCTACAATGGTCGCAACGATCTGATTATCCGGATTCTGAAATACCATACCGGCTTTCTGACGGATATCGAGCATGTTACCATCTTCTCTCGTATCTTTACCGGCAATCAGAACCGTCCCCTTCGTCGGCTTCAAAATACCATTCAGATGTTTCGCCAACGTCGATTTACCTGATCCGTTATGTCCGAGTATTGCAACATATTCTCCCTGTTGTATGGAAAGTTCAATGCCATCCAGGGCGGTAATTTCATCGATGACCTGACCGCTTTCATCATGACGTAAATACTGATGAACCAATGCTTTTACTGATATCATGTATGACATCCTCCTTCCACGCTTTTGATTCGTAGCAAAACAACCACGGAAAACTCCGTGGTTGTTATAATTCTTACTAGATTAATTCAATGATAACTTCCATTGCTGCGTCACCCTTACGTTGACCAATCTTAACGATTCTGGTGTATCCACCATTACGTCCAGCATATTTTGGAGCCAGTTCGTTGAATAATTTATCTGTTAAATCAACTTTCTTTGTTCCGGCCTTTTTACCGGCAGCTTCCTTCGGAACATCTACAACCGGATAAAGAACCTTCAACATCTGACGTCTTGCGTGTAAACGGGATGGGTTGTCTTTTTTGATTTCTTTCTGAACAGTGTCATATACTGTTACTTTCTTACCATCAACCACTTCTTTTACACGTTTGCCATCTTTATCTTTTCTGGCAACCTTTGCATCAACAGTCACTGTTTCAAAATTGTCCTTCTCTTTTACAGCAAGAGTAATTAAATGCTCAGCCATTTTGCGAATTTCTTTTGCTTTCGCTTCTGTTGTTTTGATTTTTCCATTATAAAGTAACATTGTTACCTGGTTACGTAATAATGCTTTTCTCTGGGAAGCTGTTCTTCCTAATTTTCTATACATAGCCATGATGTGGCCCTCCTTTTATTGTCACTGTGCTTACTTATCCTTCAGCCTAAGTGGTGGGAATACACTAAATCTCTTCAGAATTACTGAGAGAAAGTCCTAATTCTTTTAATTTTGCCAAAACCTCTTCCAAAGACTTGCGACCAAGGTTACGAACCTTCATCATATCTTCCGGAGTTTTATTGGTCAACTCTTCAACCGTATTGATTCCTGCTCTCTTCAGGCAGTTATAGGAACGAACAGACAATTCTAACTCATCAATGTTCATTTCTAATACTTTACCTTTTTCATCACTTTCCTTCTCTACAATGACTTCGGTGGTCTTTGCATTCTCAGATAAGTCAATGAATAATGCAAGATGATCATTTAACACCTTAGCAGCCAGGCTGACACATTCATCCGGAGATAATGTGCCGTTTGTAAATACATCCAGTGTCAGTTTATCGTAATCTGTCATTTGACCGACACGAGTATTTTCTACTGTCATATTAACACGCTCTACCGGTGTATAAATAGCATCTACTGCGATGGTGTCCAAAGAAACGTCGTCGCTGTTTTGCTTATCAGCTCCAATGTAGCCACGGCCTCTGGTAATTGTTAATTCCATCTCAAATTTCGTATCGGCACCACCACTAAGTGTTGCAATAACCTGTTCCGGATTAACAATTTCAATATCATCTTCCAGATGAATATCCGCAGCAGTCACAACGCCCTCACCGGATGCTTCGATATATGCTGTTTTCGGTTCAAAAGAGTCTGTGTTATCTTTGATAGACAAAGACTTCACATTCATAACAATCTCTGTTACATCTTCTTTTACACCCGGGATAGAACTGAACTCATGTAATACCCCTTTGATTTTGATTGCACTAACTGCAGCGCCCGGCAGAGAGGACAACATAATTCTGCGAAGAGAATTACCTAAAGTTGTACCATATCCGCGCTCTAAAGGCTCTACTACGAATCTACCATATTTATTGTCTTCTGAAATTTCAGCGATTTCAATATTTGGTTTTGAAAATTCGAACATTAAATACTCCCTCCTTCTGGGTTAATGTGATTGCGAGAGTATATCATTTATTATTTAGAATATAACTCGACGATAAGTGTTTCGTTTACAGGTACATCAATCATGTCTCTGCTTGGTAACTCTTTCACTTTACCGCTTAAGTTTTCCTGATCTGCTTCTAACCATGCAGGAACGATTCTGCCGGCTGTAGCATCTAAGATCTCTTTGTATCTTACAGAACCTTTTTTGTTCTCTTTAATTTCGATAACATCGCCAGGTTTCACACTGTAGGAAGGAATGTTAACTGTTTTACCATTTACCAATACATGTTTGTGGTCAACAATCTGTCTGCATTCTTTACGTGTTCTACCATATCCCATACGATACATAACATTATCAAGACGAAGCTCAAGAAGAACCATAAGGTTAGGACCTGTAAGTCCTCTCATTCTCTCTGCTTTCGCAAAATAATTACGGAAAGGTTTTTCTAAAACGCCATAGATGAATTTTGCTTTCTGTTTCTCACGTAACTGAAGACCATACTCACTCATCTTTCTATTTGTACGTTTTGATGTTCTATTTGATTTTTTACTAATGCCTAAATAGATTGGATCAAGGTCTAATGATCTACATCTTTTCAGGACAGGTGTTCTATCAATTGCCATTGCTTAATCCTCCTATATTAGACTCTTCTGCGTTTTGGTGGACGACATCCGTTATGTGGTACCGGAGTTACGTCAGTGATGCTTGTAACATCAATGCCGCAAGCGGAAAGCGCACGAATTGCTGCTTCACGACCTGAACCCGGACCTTTCACCATTACTTCTACTGATTTCAAACCATGTACTAACGCTGCCTTTGCTGCTGTTTCAGCTGCCATCTGAGCTGCATAAGGAGTAGATTTCTTAGAACCACGGAATCCCAAACCACCTGCGCTTGCCCATGAAAGTGCATTACCTTCAGCATCGGTTAACGTAACGATTGTATTATTAAAAGATGACTGGATATGTGCCTGACCGCGCTCAACGTTCTTCTTGACACGTTTTTTTGTCACTTTTTTTGTAACTTTCTTAGCCATTACAAAGCCTCCTTATTTCTTCTTGTTTGCAACTGTTCTCTTTGGACCCTTGCGAGTTCTCGCGTTAGTCTTTGTCTTCTGACCACGAACCGGCAAACCTTTTCTATGACGGATTCCTCTATAACATCCAATTTCCTGAAGACGTTTGATATTAAGAGCAACCTCTCTACGTAAATCACCCTCTACCATATAAGATTCGTTGATAATTTCGCTGATTTTACGAACTTCATCGTCTGTTAAATCACGAACACGAGTATCAGGATTTACGCCTGCCTGATCAAGAATTTTTACAGCGGTAGCCTGACCAATACCATAGATATAAGTAAGACCAATTTCCACGCGTTTTTCTCTAGGTAAATCAACACCTGAAATACGAGCCATTTTGTGTTACCTCCACTAAAAATTTGGTTTTAATACGCAATCCACGCATCCCCGTAGGGTGAAATGACACACGTGTCTCTTGTACTAAAAAAGTTAATAATATATTTAAAAATAACGAATATGACCACAACTATATACAACTTGCCCTGGTGGTTCATATCGCAGCCGCTTTCAAAAATAAGTTTTTGACGCAAGAAACGTCAAAATTACACACCAAAAGGACAGAAATTAACCCTGTCTTTGTTTGTGTTTTGGATTTTCGCAGATAATTCTTATCGCGCCTTTTCTTTTAATTACTTTGCATTTTTCGCAAATAGGCTTTACTGATGCTCTAACTTTCACAGTAATCTCTCCTTTCAAAAAAAGTTCGTTTCACATTGTATCATAGAAAAGCAACATATGCAAGAACTTTTTTATTTATCTCTCCAAATGATTCTGCCCTTCGACAAATCATAAGGTGACAACTCCAACGTAACTTTATCCCCCGGTAAAATCTTAATATAGTTCATACGAAGTTTACCGCTGATATGTGCCAGAACAACGTGACCATTCTCCAGCTCTACCTGAAACATGGCATTCGGCAGTTTTTCAAGCACTGTTCCTTCTATTTCAATTACATCTGCTTTTGACATTCCTATTTCCCTCCATTTAATGATAAGATTTCGCAACCATCTTTCCGAATCAGGACGGTGTTTTCATAATGAGCAGACAGGCTGCCATCTTCTGTCACAAACGTCCAGTCATCATCCAGCATTACAACATCAAGTCTTCCCTGATTAATCATTGGTTCAATTGCCAAAGTCATTCCTTCGCGAAGCTTGGTGCCTCTTCTCTTCCCAACAAAGTTTGGAACCTGTGGATCTTCATGCAGGTCCCGGCCGATTCCATGTCCAACCAGATCCCTTACCACAGAAAATCCAAAACTCTCAGCATACTCCTGAATTCCTCTTGCAATATCGGATAAATGATATCCTTCTTTTGCATATTTTATTCCCTGGAAAAAGCTCTCTCTGGTTACATCAATCAATAACTGTGCCTCTTTGGAAATCTCTCCTACTGCAACAGTCCTTGCCGCATCAGAATGATATCCTTCATAAATAACTCCGGCATCTAAGCTTACGATATCACCTTCCTGAACAATCCGGTTCTTCGATGGGATACCGTGTACTACTTCATCATTGACGGAAACACAAATGGAAGCAGGATATCCACAGTAGTTTAAGAAGGAAGGAATACATCCATAACTTCGGATGATTTCTTCTCCTAATTTGTCAATTTCATAGGTTGACATTCCCGGCTTAATCGCCTTTTCTAATTCATCATGTGTGATTGCCAGAATCCTACCGGCCTCACGCATCAGCTCAATTTCCCTTTCGGATTTGATTGTAATTGCCATAATTATTCACCTAATATTGTCACAATCGAACGGAACACTTCATCCATAGCAACGGTTCCGTCTACTTCCACAAGAATCTTCTTATCAGCATAATAATCAATCAATGGCTGAGTCTGTTCATGATACACTTTTAATCGTTTTTGAACTGTTTCCGGCTGATCATCATCTCTTAAAATCAAAGACTGCTGACATACATCACAAACACCTTCCACTTTTGTTGGATGATATACAAGATGATATGTAGCTCCACATCCCACGCAGGCACGTCTTCCGCCCATACGTTCCACAATATTCTCATCCGGCACTTCAACATCAATGGCATAATCCATACTCTCTCCCTTTTTCGCAAGTGCCTCATCCAGTGCAACTGCCTGAGGAATCGTTCTTGGGAAGCCATCTAAGATGTAACCATTGCTGCAATCTTCCTGCGCAACACGGTCAACGACCAGATCAACCACCAATTCATCCGGAACCAGAAGTCCCTGATCCATATACTCTTTTGCTTTCTGACCGAGCGGCGTACCATTTTTAATATTTGCCCGAAAAATATCTCCCGTTGAAATATGAGGAATATTATATTTTTCAGCTAACATTTTTGCCTGAGTTCCTTTACCGGCACCAGGTGCCCCTAACATTATGATTTTCATAAAAAACCTCCAATGTACGAAAGGATAAAGCAGAATATTACCACTTTATCCTTTCTGTATGTGTTTAGTCGTTCAGGAATCCTTTGTAGTGACGTACTAACATTTTGGATTCAATCTGTTTTAATGTTTCCAGAATAACACCAACGATAATGATCAATGATGTACCACCAAAGGAAACATTAGCACCAAATACACCAGAGAAGAAAATCGGAATGATTGCAACAATCACAAGTCCAACTGCTCCGATGAAAATGATGTAGTTCAGAATCTTTGTTAAGTAATCCTGTGTCGGTTTTCCAGGACGGATACCAGGAATGAAACCACCGGATTTCTTCATGTTATTAGATACTTCAATTGGATTAAAGGTAATTGAAGTATAAAAATATGCAAAGAAGATAACTAACACAATATAAATCAAAAGACCAATCGATCTCTTTGGATGTGCTGCATCAAACCAGCTGTTTGAGCTCAGGCTCGTAAATACTTTTCCCCAGAAGCCACCCGGATTCTTGTTGAAAAGCTGTGCAATGATCTGTGGGAACGACATCAAGGAAGAAGCAAAGATAATTGGAATTACGTTTGCTGTGTTCACTTTTAACGGAATATGTGTGGACTGTCCACCAACCGTACGGCGTCCCTGCATCT
The DNA here is from genome assembly GCA_051878935.1 of Lachnospiraceae bacterium. Taxonomy (GTDB): domain Bacteria; phylum Bacillota; class Clostridia; order Lachnospirales; family Lachnospiraceae; genus CANQDT01. The sequence goes on from JBJELB010000079.1 coordinate 15,691, forward strand.
TACCGGAATACTGAACCGGAATTCTTCTCTCAGCATCCTGCAGATAGATAACCATAATCACGGTAATCAAAACAACTGCAATGATGATCGCTGCACTGATACATGCAGAACCAATCGATTTATCTTTTACAAATTTTAAATACAAATCGCTAAAATCACTAGGCATACGTGAAACGATGTTGATCAAGAGGATGATAGAAATACCATTTCCAACACCCTTAACGGTAATCTGCTCACCCAACCACATTACCAATGCAGAGCCTGCTGTTAAGGTAATGACCATCGTTGCCACAGTCAGGGCATAATTTCCGTCGCCCAAGTAACCCTGGCGGCCAAAGCCAATTGCTGTTCCCAAACCTTCTAAAATTGCTAATGCAACTGTTAAATAACGGGTAATTTCAGCTAATTTCTTACGACCATCTTCGCCATCACGCTGCATCTCTTCTAATGCCGGAATTGCAATTGTCAACAACTGCACGATAATGGAAGATGTAATGTAAGGTGTTACGTTCAATGCAAAAACTGACATAGACGCAAAAGAACCACCAGTAAACGAATTCAAGATATTGAAAGAATCGCCTAACGTGTTCTCTAAGTACGCTTTGATCGAAGCGGTGTCAATGCCAGGAATAGGCAATTGAGAACCGATTCGAACAATAATAAGAACTAAAAAGGTATATAATAATTTCTTTCTCAAATCTTTTACTTTTAATGCATTGCGAAGAGTCTGAAACATACTAGATTACCTCCGCTTTTCCACCTGCAGCTTCAATTTTTTCAACTGCACTCTTACTGAATGCGTTTACTTGAACCGTAAGCTTTTTGGTAATTTCTCCATTTCCAAGAATTTTAACTCCATCAACAAAGTTCTTTGGAAGTTTCAAAACACCACTCTCACATAAAGTATCAATAGTAACAACAGTGTCGTTCTCAAATACTTCCAATGCATCTACATTGATTGCGATGATGTTTTTCGTGTTGCGATTGTTGAATCCTCTTTTAGGAATTCTTCTATATAATGGCATCTGACCACCTTCAAAGCCCGGTCTTACGCCACCGCCTGAACGAGCCTTCTGACCTTTATGACCTTTACCGGCTGTCTTACCATTTCCTGATCCGTGTCCACGTCCACGTCTAAAGTTATCACTGAACTTTGAACCTTCTGCAGGCTGTAAACTAGATAAATTCATCGAAAGGCACCTCCTTATATTATTTTAGATTTCTTCAACTTTTACTAAATGTCTTACTCTCTGAATCATTCCACGTACTGCACCATTATCTGGCATCTCAACAGTTTTGTTTAATTTCTTTAAACCAAGTGCTTCAACTGTCTGTCTCTGTTTTGGAATAGCTCCGATTGGAGATTTCACAAGAGTGATTTTCAACTTATCTGCCATGTCTATTTCCTCCTCTGACTACAGTTCGTCAACTGATTTGCCACGAAGTCTTGCTACTTCTTCAGGAGTCTTTAAGTTGCAAAGACCTTCGATTGTAGCTAAAACAACGTTCTGTTTGTTGTTTGATCCTAAAGATTTTGTACGAATATTTTTGTATCCTGCTAACTCAAGAACGGCACGGGCAGGACCACCAGCGATGATACCGGTACCTTCCGGAGATGCTTTTAATAATACGGATGCACTTCCAAATTTACCAATGAAGTCATGAGGTACGCTGCCCACTTCATTGATTGCTACTGTCTGTAACTTTTTAATCGCATCTTCTTTTCCTTTGCGGATAGCTTCTGGAACTTCTGCAGCCTTTCCTAAACCGGCTCCAACATGTCCATTTTTATCACCCACAACGACTAATGCTGCGAATCTCATATTACGTCCACCCTTTACTACTTTGGTGACACGTTTGATTGATACTACACTATCTTCAAGCTCTAATTGGCTAGCATCAATAATTGTCTGCTTCATAATGGTCTCCTCCTTGTTAGAATTGTAAGCCAGCTTCTCTCGCTGCTTCTGCTAATGCTTTAATTTTACCCTGATATACGAATCCGCCTCTATCGAAGACAACTTCAGTAATACCTTTTGCTACTGCTTTTTCTGCAATCACTTTACCCAAATGAGCTGCTGCTGCAACGTCATTTGTTTTTTCCAATTCAGCTTTTACATCTTTCTGAAGAGTAGATGCTGAAACTAAAGTATTACCAACTGTGTCGTCAATAATCTGAGCGTACATATGATTATTGCTTCTGAAAACTGCTAAACGTGGAGTTGCAGCTGTTCCGCTGATACGGTTACGAATTCTCATATGCTTTTTCACGCGAACTGCGCTTCTAGATTTCTTACTAACCATAATTCTTACCCTCCTAATTATTTCTTACCAGTCTTACCAACTTTACGTCTGATTACTTCATCAGCATACTTAATACCTTTACCTTTATATGGTTCCGGTTTTCTCTTTTCTCTGATTTCAGCTGCATATTGGCCAACTTTTTCTTTATCAATACCTTTAACGATGATGATGTTCTGTCCTTCTACAACAGCCTCAACACCTTCCGGATCTTCCATTTCAACAGGATGTGAATATCCCAAAGAAAGAACTAATTTTGAACCCTGTTTCTGAGCTCTGTAACCAACACCGTTTACTTCCAACTTTTTCTCGTAACCGTCTGTTACACCAACTACCATGTTGTTGATCAAAGTTCTTGTTAAACCATGTAAAGATTTCATTTTCTTTAAATCATTTGGGCGAGTTACAATAACTTCTTCACCCTCTTGTTTGATGTCCATTTCTACAGGAAGGCTCTTAGAAAGAGTTCCTTTTGGACCTTTCACCGTCACAAGATTATTTTCTGCTATGTCCACTGTTACACCAGCCGGGACTGCGATAGGCATTCTTCCAATACGTGACATGCCGGTACCTCCTACTATATTCTGTGTTTTTCGTTTTCTACGAGTTCCTACCAAACAAAAGCTAAAACTTCGCCACCTACGTGAGCAGCTCTTGCTTCTTTATCTGTAAGCACACCTTTGTTTGTTGAAATAATTGCTACGCCTAAACCACCAAGTACTTTTGGAAGCTCATCCGCATTAGCATATACACGAAGACCCGGTTTAGAGATTCTCTTCAGGCCTGTGATGATTTTTTCGTTTTTGTCCTTGCCATATTTTAAGGTTACAAGGATATTTTTGAATGCACCGGCTTCAACAACTTCATATGCTTTGATGTATCCTTCTTTTAAAAGAATCTCAGCAATAGCAAGTTTCATTTTTGAAGCAGGAATTTCTACTGTATCATGTTTTGCAGTATTTGCATTACGGATTCTTGTAAGCATATCTGCAATAGGATCGCTCATTGTCATAATTCGTGTCTCCTTCCTAAAATATTACCAAGACGCTTTTTTCACGCCAGGGATTTGTCCTTTATATGCTAATTCACGGAAGCAGATTCTGCAAATACCGTATTTTCTTAAGTAAGCATGTGGACGTCCACAGATTCCGCAACGATTGTATTCTCTTGTAGAGAATTTTTGTTTACGCTGCTGTTTAACTTTCATAGATGTCTTTGCCATGAAACTCTCCTCCTATTATTTGCTGAATGGCATTCCAAACAATGTCAATAATTCACGAGCTTCTTCATCTGTATTTGCGGTTGTAACGAAGATAATATCCATACCTCTTACTTTATCAACCTTATCATACTCGATTTCAGGGAAAATTAACTGTTCTTTAATACCAAGAGCATAATTTCCTCTACCATCAAATGCATTTGGGTTAACACCTCTAAAGTCACGTACACGTGGCAATGCAAGGTTGATCAGACGATCAGCGAACTCATACATCTTTTCTCCACGAAGAGTAACTTTACATCCGATTGGCTGACCTTCTCTTAATTTAAAGTTAGCAACAGATTTTTTCGCTTTACAAACGACTGCTTTCTGTCCTGCGATGGTCTCTAAATCAGCAATAGCAGAATCTAATAATTTAGAATTATCTTTTGCTTCACCAACGCCCATATTGATAACGATTTTGTCAAGTTTAGGAACTTGCATTACGTTTTTGTATTCGAATTTCTTTGTCATAGCAGCAACGATTTCGTTACTATATTGCTCTTTCAATCTACTCAACTTTGGTGTCCTCCTCTCTTATATTAATCAATGATGTCGCCGGTTTTCTTAGCAACACGAACTTTTTCTCTGCCGGTACCTTTGAAACCAACTCTGGTTGGTGTACCACCTACTACCAGCATAACATTAGAAATATCGATAGGACCTTCCTGGTTCACAATACCACCCTGCTGATTAGCCGGACTTGGTTTTGTGTGTTTTGTTACCATGTTGATGCCTTCAACGATTACCGTGTTTTTCTTTGTGTTAACAGCGAGTACCTTGCCCTGTTTTCCTTTGTCTTTACCGGTAATCACTTTTACTAAGTCATTCTTCTTAATCTTTAACATGTCGGCACCTCCTATAATACTTCCGGAGCAAGAGATACAATCTTCATGAACTGTTTATCTCTAAGCTCTCTTGCTACAGGTCCAAAAATACGAGTTCCCTTAGGAGTCTTGTCATTTTTATCTTTAATAATAACTGCAGCATTTTCATCAAATTTAATATAAGAACCGTCTTTACGACGAACGCCTTTTTTCGTACGTACAACAACAGCTTTTACTACGTCACCTTTTTTTACAACGCCACCTGGTGTTGCATCTTTGACCGTAGCAACAATAACATCGCCGATATTAGCATATCTTCTAACTGAACCACCCAGTACACGAATGCAAAGTAACTCTTTCGCACCGGTGTTGTCAGCGACCTTAAGTCTTGTTTCCTGCTGAACCATGCTTATTCTCCTCTCAACTATTTTGCTTTCTCGATTATCTCAACAAGTCTCCATCTCTTATCCTTGGATAACGGTCTTGTCTCCATAACCTTTACTCTATCACCAATGTTACAATCATTGTTTTCGTCATGAGCTTTTAATTTGTATGTTCTCTTAACGATTTTACCATACAATGGATGCTTTACGTTATCTTCGATTGCAACAACCACTGTTTTGTCCATTTTATTACTAACTACGCGTCCAACACGAGTTTTTCTTAAATTTCTTTCCACAACAGTTCCTCCTTTCGAAACTAGTTAGCAGCTTTCATCACTTCAGTGATTACTGTCTGAATTCTTGCGATATTTCTTCTCACTTCTTTGATTCTGCTTGTATTTTCTAATTGATTTGTTGCGTTCTGGAATCTCAGATTGAACAATTCCTTTTTAGCAGCTACTAATTCCTCTTGTAATTCTGCAGCTGATTTATTCTGTAAATCTTCCACGAATTTAGTTGTTTTCACTGTTATCACCGCCTTCTAAATCTTGACGAGAAACGATCTTACATTTCAATGGTAATTTATTTACCGCAAGACGTAACGCTTCTCTAGCTACTTCTTCAGATACACCAGAAATCTCAAATAATACACGACCTGGTTTTACTACTGCTACCCAGTACTCCAATGCACCTTTACCTTTACCCATTCGAGTTTCAGCAGGTTTTGCAGTTACCGGTTTGTCAGGGAAAATCTTAATCCATACTTTACCACCACGTTTTGTGTGACGGGTCATGGCGATACGGGCTGCCTCAATCTGGTTGGAACGAATCCAAGCCGGCTCCATAGCTACAATACCGTATTCACCGTCTGTAATTTTATTTCCACGCATCGCTTTACCAGCCATAGAACCACGGAACTGTTTGCGATGTTTCACTCTCTTAGGCATTAACATTATTTATCGCTCCCTTCCTTGCTGCTTTTTGTTGGAAGTACTTCACCATGATAAATCCATGTTTTTACTCCGACTTTACCGTAAGTTGTATTCGCTTCCGCAAAACCGTAATCGATATTTGCACGCAATGTCTGAAGAGGAATAGTACCTTCGCTGTAGAACTCTGTACGAGCCATATCAGCACCACCTAAGCGGCCGGAAACAGCTGTTTTGATACCTAATGCACCACTTCTCATTGTTCTCTGCATACATGATTTCATAGCACGTCTGAAAGAGATACGATTCTCTAACTGAGCAGCAATGTTCTCTGCTACTAACTGAGCATCTTTATCAGGACGTTTTACTTCTTTGATATCAACGATTAATTTCTTGCTTGTGAATTTCGCAAGCTCAGCTTTTGTCTTTTCGATTTCTGCTCCACCTTTACCGATTACGATACCAGGTTTGGAAACATATACGATAACCTTTACACGGTCTGCAGAACGCTCAATTGCGATTTTTGCAACGCCGGCACTGTAAAGTTTTTTCTTTAAATATTCTCTGATTTTATAATCTTCAACAAGGTTTGCGCCGAAGTCTTTTTCAGCATACCAGTTTGAATCCCAGTCTTTGATAACTCCAACTCTTAAACCATGAGGATTAACTTTCTGTCCCATTATTTTCCTCCTTATCTTTCATCAAGCACGATTGTGATGTGGCTCATACGTTTTTCGATACGATAAGCTCTACCCTGTGCTCTAGGTCTAACACGTTTCATTGTAGGTCCTTTGTTTGCAAAGCACTCTGCAACGTAAAGATTTTCCGGGTTCATTCCATTATTGTTTTCAGCGTTTGCGATTGCTGATTTCAACACCTTCAAGATTACGCTGGAAGCATATCTTGGGTTATATTCTAAGATACCGATTGCAGTAGTAACATCCTTACCTCTGATGGCATCTAATACAAAGCAAGCTTTTTGAACAGATACACGTGCATAAGATACTTTTGCATGTGGTCTTGTTTCTCTCTGAGTCTTATTTCTTTCTCTTTTAATTTGGGATCTATGTCCTTTTGCCATGGATTATGACCTCCTTTCAACAATAGTCTTATTATCTGGATTTTTTCTCGTCTTTTCCATGTCCACGATAGGTTCTTGTAGCAACAAACTCCCCAAGCTTGTGTCCTACCATATCTTCTGTTACATATACAGGCACATGTCTTCTTCCATCATGAACAGCGATTGTATGCCCTACAAATGAAGGGAAAATCGTTGAACGACGAGACCATGTTTTAATTACGCTTTTATCATTTGCAGCATTCATAGCGTCGATTTTCTTCAACAAGCTGGCATCTGCAAATGGTCCTTTTTTAAGTGAGCGAGCCATAGTGATTCCTCCTTATTCCTATTTCACGTTCTTACCGTCTCTTGTACGAACAATATACTTATTAGACTGTTTATGTTTATTTCTGGTTTTGTAACCAAGTGCAGGTTTACCCCAAGGTGTACATGGACCCGGACGACCAATACTTGTTCTGCCTTCACCACCACCGTGTGGATGGTCATTAGGGTTCATAACAGAACCACGAACTGTTGGGCGGATACCCATGTGACGTTTACGTCCTGCTTTACCAATGTTTACAAGGTCATGCTCAATATTACCAACCTGACCGATGGTTGCACGGCATACGATCGGAACCATTCTCATCTCACCGGATGGAAGTCTCAATGTAGCATATTTTCCTTCTTTCGCCATTAACTGAGCAGAATTACCTGCGGAACGAACCAACTGTCCGCCCTTACCCGGATGCATCTCGATGTTGTGGATTTCTGTACCGATTGGGATATTAGCCAATGGTAAGCAGTTACCGATACGAATCTCAGCTTCAGGGCCATTCATAAGCTTGTCACCTACTTTTAATTTATAAGGTGCAAGAATGTATGCTTTCTCACCATCTGCATAGCAGATCAAAGCGATGTTTGCTGTTCTGTTTGGATCGTACTCGATTGCAGTTACCACTGCAGGGATACCATCCTTCTTATTTCTCTTAAAGTCGATAATTCTATATTTTCTTCTAGAACCACCACCACGGTGTCTTACAGTAATCTTTCCTTGATTATTACGACCAGCCGTTTTGTTCAAAGACTCAACCAAAGATTTCTCCGGTGTGCTCTTTGTGATTTCAGCAAAATCCAAGCTCGTCATATGTCTTCGGGAAGGTGTATATGGGTTAAACTTTTTGATTCCCATTCCATTCACTCCTTTCGTACTATCCTATTTTATAGTCCTTCAAAAATTTCGATTTCTTTACTATCAGCTGTTAAAGTAACAATTGCTTTTTTCTTTTTCGCTGTTTTACCAAAAGTCATACCGCGTCTCTTTGTTTTACCATCAAGATTCATAGTATTTACTTTTTCTACCTCTGTTCCAGGGAACATTTTCTCAACTGCTTCTTTCACCTGAGATTTGGTTGCATCCGGATGAACCAGAAATGTGTACTTTTTCTCAGACATTGCATTCATGCTTTTCTCAGTTAAGATAGGTTTTTGTATAACGTCATAATATTTTAAATCTGCCATTATGCATATACCTCCTCAATCGCTGCTACAGAAGCTTTCGTAACAACTAATGTATCGTATTTTAAGATATCATATACATTGATCGTGTTAACCAAAGCTGTTTTTACATCAGGTACATTCTTTGCAGATAAGATTACATTGTCGTTTTTCTCAGCCATAACAACTAATGCCTTACTTACCTCTAAGTTGTTCATAACTTCAACAAATTTCTTTGTTTTGATTTCGTCTAATGTTAACTCATCCAAAACGATTAATTTGTTTTCCTGAACTCTGGATGTTAATACGGATTTTAATGCCGCACGTTTCTCTTTCTTATTCAGATTCACTACGTAATCTCTTGGCTTTGGAGCAAATACTACGCCACCACCTGTCCATTGAGGTGATCTGGTTGAACCCTGTCTTGCGTGACCTGTTCCTTTTTGTCTCCATGGTTTTCTACCACCGCCACGAACTTCTGCACGAGTTTTTGCGCTCTGTGTTCCCTGGCGTTTGTTAGCTAACTGGCTAACAACTGCTTTGTGCACTAAGTGCTCATTGATGTTTGCTGCGAAGACTGCATCGTTTAATTCAACGGTACCAACTTCTTTACCAGCCATATTATAAACAGATACTGATGCCATCTGTGTGTTCCTCCTTTCGACAAGCTTAAGCTTTTACTGATTCTTTTAACATTATTAAAGCTTTCTTAGGTCCTGGAACAGCACCCTTTACTAAAATAACGTTGTTCTCTACATCTATTTTTACAACTTCAATATTCTGTACTGTTACGCGAACAGCACCTGCATGACCTGCCATCTTCTTGCCTTTGAATACTTTGCTCGGGTCAGATGCAGCACCGTTAGAACCTGCATGACGATGATATTTAGAACCATGGGTTTTTGGTCCTGTTGCAAGACCGTGTTTCTTAATCGCACTTGCAAAACCTTTACCCTTGGACTTAGCCGTTACATCTACTTTGTCACCTTCTGCGAAGATGTCAGCTAAGATTTCCTGACCTACTGTGTACTCTTCTGCGTTCTCTAAACGGAACTCGCGGACATATCTCTTAACAGAAACACCTGCCTTTGCAAAATGTCCTTTCATTGGTTTGTTTACAAGAGCTTCTCTCTTTTCACCAAAACCAACCTGTACTGCACTGTATCCATCATTTTCTACTGTTTTCACCTGTGTTACTACACATGGGCCAGCCTGTAATACAGTTACCGGAGTTAACACTCCGTCTTCATTGAAGATTTGAGTCATTCCGACTTTTGTTGCTAAAATTGCTTTCTTCATTGCTGTTTTTTCCTCCTATTATAATCTACAGCGGACCGTTGCCGGTCATCCTAGATGGCGTCTTCCGACCCCCAAGGATTCATAAAATAATTATTTAGACTTAATGTCTACGTAAACGCCTGCCGGCATTTCTACCTTAGTTAAAGCATCTACTGTCTTCTGAGATGGAGCAATTACATCAATCAATCTCTTGTGAGTTCTCTGCTCAAACTGTTCTCTGGAGTCTTTGTACTTGTGTACTGCTCTTAAGATTGTGATAACCTCTTTCTTAGTAGGCATTGGTACAGGACCACTTACCTTTGCTCCAGTTTTTTTCACAGTATCAACGATACTCTTTGCTGCAGCGTCAACCAACTGATGATCGTACGCTTTCAATGTGATTCTCATTACTTGACTTGCCATAAAAAAAGCCGCCTCCTTTTCGTACTTGTTTCGTACGACAAGTGGTGACTGTACACTCATCCGTGTGTATCGCGATTGATAACACACAAAACCCAAGCAAAAACCCGGGTAACTATAATTCTGTACAGTGACTTGTCGCCAGTTTTTTAACTTGACATTCGCTCCACGGAAAACCTATTCATCAGGTGAATAGCAACCTCACGCTTCACAGCTATCATGCCACACGCTAGTCATCTTATCACACTTACCCGGACATTGCAAGGGTTTTTTATTATTTTTTATTTCAGTTCTATGCACTTTTTCTAATCTTCGAATACTTACTATACACTTTCACTCCATCAACCAGACGATAGGTTCTTACTTTATAATAGTAAGTTTTCGTTTTCTTCGCTGTCTTATCCGTATACTTATTCCCAAATGCAAGCTTTACGTTGGCAATGTTTTTATATTTACCGGTTTTCTTTGTGGCTCGATAAATCACCACTCGTTTTGCCCGCAATGTATTATTATAGGTAAGAACTCGTTTCCCGTCAGCCTTCTTTTTTACTTTAAGTGTGGGCTTCGCGATTTTCGTTTCCTCCGGAACAGTTTCATTGTCTCCGGTGGAATCATCCTCCTTACCAGCTTCCATCCCTGTATAATCACCATACAAAGAATCCGCAATAAGCTTCTTATACACCATATTCGTACCAAACGCTTCCCTATAAGCGTTCTCAACACCTGCCGGAATGCAGACCTCCGCCAATCCCAGGACATACGCATTCGTCCCTATTATAGGAGGCTTCTGTGACCGAAAGATCATTCTTTGCAGATTAATACAGCTAAAGAAACATTGTTCTCCAATCTCCGTAACACTCGTCGGTATCTCTAATGTTTGTACAGAGCTGTATCCAAAAGCATAATCATCCAATTTGGTCACAGTAGCCGGAATCACGACAGTCAGAAGCTTTGTCGCATTCTTAAACGCCATATCGCCAATCGATACAACCGTATAATACGTATTCGTAACCGTAGGATCTGCAACTGTGGATGGTATAACCAGTACCTCTTCCGTATTACCGTAATACCCAACAACCTCTACTTCCGAATCCGATAATCTTGAATACATAATAGAGCCAGCCTGGAAAATATTCTCCGTATTCTCTTCCATTTTTGAAAACGTAATATTGCCGGTCAACGCCGTATTATAAGCAGCTTCGCTCCCCTTCGGCACGCTGACAGTCGCACTGCTGGCCGTTACCAGTCCGCCATAGGTCTTCGTAAAGGTCGGAGGTGTCGTTCCCAAAAAGGTCAATTTTGATAACGAAACAGAAAACATAGCCCATTCGCCAATGCTTGTCATATTTTTACCGATTTCGAATGATGATATGTTCGTATTATGAAACGCAAACGCTCCTATCGCCGTGACGCGCGCCGGTATCGTAACCGATGTCATCGAAGTGCATCCCTGAAACATCCTCTCCGGTATCATCGTCATATCGGAAGGCAGCGTGTAGGTAGGTAAAGCGACATTCGTATAGAATACACCTGTTCCATAGCTCTCCACCTCTCCCATAACCTGCACACTCTTTAGATTCACACAGCTGTCAAAGGCATAATCACCAATCTCTGTCACCGTTCTCGGAATTACAACGGACGATAGATTCATACATCCCTGAAAGGCATAATCTTCGATCCTGGTCACAGGTATCGTTCCACCTAACGTATCTGGTATCACAATACTGTTCACTGTCGTATCGCACGAAACCACTGTGGCAGTATTACTCTGATAATTCACATCAAACAGCAGGCTGTCATACATCTGCATCGCAAGCTTCTCTGTCTTAACTGAAGATCGCTTCACGACCTGTCCCTGTTCGATATTCTCATAATAATAATACTGTGTGGACATCGTTTCATCCTTGATATGCTGCGCACTTACACTCGGACACACCATCAGGATCCCCAGCAACACCAAACCCATCATTATATTTTTCATATTCATCCACTTCTCCCTCCTTGCAGTCGGCGACACGTCGGTCGCAACCATTCCAATACACGAACTTTGTTCGTGTGGGTTGCTCCCTCTTCCATAAGGTAACGCCCCCTCCCTATGGTCGGCGGCACGTCGGTCACAACCATTCCAATACACGAACTTTGTTCGTGTGGGTTGCTCCCTCTTGAGAAAAAAAGCCACCCCACTAATGTGGGATGGCCCTTAATATCGTTTTAATAAATATTGCTATTTATTATTCGAATGTTAATGTAACTGTCTTAGCATATCCACCTGCGAATGTAATCTTAAGTGTAGCTGTATCGCCAGCTGTAACATTCTTGAATGTAGGAGCTGCTGTACCGTTACCAACAACTGTGAAGTTATCATCTGTAGCATTGATGTCAGATACTGTGTATTTAGCTGCATCTAAATCAACTAAGGATGTACCTGCAACATACTCATCATCACCTGTATCTACACCATACTGGTCTACTACATATACGCTAGCCTTAACAGCTGTAGCTAAATCAGCATCTTTTGCAAGAGTGATGTAGTTAATCTTGTTACCAAGTTTATTTAAGAAGTAAGCATCCTTTGCTGCTGGAGCTTCTGTAGATAACTTGATAGTTTTCTGAACCTGAAGACCAGAACCAGCACCATCAATGTTAACTGTCATAACACGGTCAGCAGATGTGATAATGCTACCAGCTGTATTAGTCCATGTACCTGTTACAGCACCAGTTAATGTCTGGTTAGCCTGATCATACTCAATACCTGCTTTTGTATTACCAGCTGTACCTTTATCTGTTGTTACTTCATCAAATGTGATGTTGTATAACTCTGCTGGAACCTGAATGTTAACGTTTGTATATTTACCATATACTTTAACTTCAGAAGCATAAGCTGGCGTAGGAGCCGCACCATCTTTACCCTGTGTATAAACTGCATCCGCAGAATCAATAGAGTAAGAAGAAATGCTAGACTGTTTTGCAACTACGAATTTCTGATCCATCTGAGAGTTTGTTGTAACGTTAGCTTTGATGCTATCGTACATATCTGTTGTATTTGTGTTAGTAATAGCATTACCATTAACATCAACGATAGAGAATGTAATTGTTGTATTACCTGTCTTATCGCCATCCTGAGCTACTGTAATCTTACCACTGTTTGTAGTAATGATATCATTACTTACAGTTACTTTGCTGCTAGCATCAGCTTCAGCTTTTACATAGTAACCATTTGCTGTCAATGCTGCTGCTGCTGCACCGTCAGTCATAACATTACCATACTGATCTTCAAAGATGAAGTTCTCAACGCCATACTCTTCTGTCTGGCCGATATCAGCAAGGATACCTGTACCAGCATCCTGAATACCAACGATTGCTGATGGACGAGCTGCTGCTTTTACAATGTAGCTTGTGCTACTTGTCTTATAATTTTCTGTTGTCCAGTAAACATATTTCTGACCTTTTGTTTCAGCTGTTGCATCATAATATAATTTAACGTCAGCGCCTTCTTTACGGAAAGTAAAGCCTGTAGCATTAGATTTTGTTAATAACGCTTTCAAAGAAACTAAGTCTGTAACAGGGTTACCAGCTGCATCTAATGCAGTATACGTGAACTCTGCTTCCTGACCAACTAATACGCTAGCAGGAGCTGTAGCTGTAAATGTATCAACTACTGTTCCGTTACCAACTTCAATGTTACCAGAACCGGATACGCCAGAAGTAGCATCCATAATTGTGATTGTACCGGAACCTGCTGCAATTTCAGCACCGGCATCTGCTAAACGGATACCTAAAGATTTTGTTCCGTCTTCTTTTTCTACTAACTCAATATCGTTAGAAGTATAAGATGTAGCAAGGTTTGTTAAACCTGGGTTTGAATAAATAGTTAAGTTGGAAAGTGTAGCATCTTTAAGATCAAGAACTTTCTCATCATAGCTATTTACCAAATCGAATAAGTAAAGGAAATCGCTAGCATCTGCGCGAGCTACCAAAGATTTTCCATCAGCATTGTAGATTTCTGTAAATGTGATAGATTTTGCTGTAGCCATATCAGATACGATTAACTGTTTTGTTGTATTCAACTGTGGATATGTTGTATCATATACACTTACGGAAATAGTTGTCGTTCCAAGTGTAACAGCCTGAGGAATCAATGCTGCTGCAGACTCAATAACAAGACCTTCTCCATTTGTATTTGTTGTCATGCTAGTAGGTGTCTTACCATTTACGTTAACAGTAGGTGTAGCCTGTTTTGTAACATCTTCACCAAACTGATTGCGAACTACTAATGTAAATTTACCTGTCATTTCTTCTGTGCTGTTATAGTAGTTGTATAATTTGTCATTTAATACGAAGTAGTTGCTTGGGATGTCTACTGTTGTAGGAGTACTTAACTGACCCTCTACAGTAACAGATTTCTCACCAACTGTGATTGTGTATGTAGCTTCTGTGATATTACCAGCTGTAGCTACGATAGCTTTTGTGCCTTCAGCGTTTACTGTAACTGTTGCAGAAACTGCTGTAGAGCCTTTTGTTACTGCAACACCATCCGCTGTAAGACCTGTACCGGTAACTGTAAATTCTTTACGGCCTGTCTGAGTAGCTGCTAATTCGCTAGATACTACATCAGAAGCTGCTGCTTTCTTTTTCTTTACAGTAATCTTAGCCGTTTTCTTGGTAACTTTCTTACCTTTCTTGTAAGTTACTGTGATAGTAGCTGTACCTTTTTTCTTAGCTGTAACTTTACCAGCTTTAGAAACGGTAGCCACTGCAGGTTTGGAAGATTTGAAGCTTACTGTATAGCCAGCATTTTTAATCTTCTTTAATTTAGCTGCTGTTAATACTTTAACAGTTTTGCTTCCACCATTTGTTGTCTTAACATAGATGGTAGCTTTTTTCTTGCTTAATGTTAAGCTCTGAGCTGCAGATGCAGGAACTGCTGTAGCAGCCATAGCTGTAGCAAGAACGATTGCTAATGTTTTTTTGAATGTTCTCATTGCACATTCCTCACTTTCCTTGTTTTTTTGGCTCTTTGCCAGTCATTAATATTTTTGAGCGAATACCACCACAACAGGCATTCACACCCGAATACATTCTAACATTCCTTTTCGTAAATGTCAACAATTTTCTACATCTAGGATGTATTCGTAGGGGAGAGGCACCTTTTCCTCTGTGCCTTTCTGATATAGTAATGCAGCCAACAGAGTTTTTATTGCACACTTTTTTAAAATTTTTTATTTTTTATCCACAAGCCTCCAAAACCGTTCCGCCACCCCGCGCTGCCAGCTACCATACATATCTATTTTCGCAGTCGCACAGGCTTTTAGAAAGCCATGCACTCCGGTGAATGTTACGAAGCGCGCCGTTGAGTTGTTTGAGTCAACCGTCAGTGATTTCAATATCTCTCTTAAGCCTGAAAACGCGCAAGAAAATAGATATGTATGGCGGCTGGCAGCGCGGGGTGGTGGAACGTTTTTTGTAGGGGGGTGGCTCATCCTAAAAAAATTTCAGGGATAGATTCAATCTATCCCTGAAGTAAGTATTGCTATTTAACTGTCACTTTGGTCTTCAACTCATACGTCTTCTCATCCACAACTACTGTTGTATAAATCGTAGTCGTGCCTGCTTTCTTACCTGTAACTTTTCCAAGCTTGCTGACAGTTGCTATTGATTTATCCTCTGAACGATATGTAATCTCGCTCGGAAGTTTTGCACATTTCAGCGTAATTGCTTTCTTCTTATCTGCATTAAGCGTTAACTTAGAAGAAACTTTTACCTTAACTACCTTGATCTTCGTCTTTAATTTATATTTCGCGCCATTTACCTTAACAGTCATCGTTACTTTAGTAGTACCAATGCGTTTTGGTGTAATATTGCCTTTCTTCGATACGGTTGCAATCTTTTTATCAGCAACTTTGTATGTCACAACAGCGCCCGTACTATTCTTTAATTTCAGTTTCTGCTTCAAGCCTTTTACTGTGATTACGCTCTTGGCAACTGCAGGAGCATCCACTGATACAGCACTTACGATTGCTTTTGTTTTAAGTCCGGTTGTACTGTTCGCCGTAAAGTAACAGATCTTGTTATCACCGGCTGGCAACGTAAAGGAACCAGTATATTGCTGATACGTCTTACCGCCGTCCACGGAATAATAAACCGTCTGACCATTTTCCGCTGTAATCGTAACCTTATCGCCATCGACAGTCATTTCTGCTTTTGGAGCATTGGTAACACCAGGAACACTCATATCTAGCTTATCATTATTACCGGTCAGATACTCATTCTCATCTGTCACAGCAACTCCGCCACCCATATTCTGGGCACCATTCGGAGCTGTAGGAGGTGTAGAAGGTGCTGAGATTACAGGGCCATTTGCTACCTCATCCGCTTCATCCTTCATATTGCTCGTAAATAACATCATGGTATTTGCCGCAATCTGAATCGGCTCATTCGCAGCATATTCCGTACCCTGCTCATCCATCATGGAACGAACATCAGCCGGCAGAGTAACTGTCTGGGCAGACTGACGATCATTTGTCACAACATAAACGGTATGTTCTCCATTGTTATGTATCAGTTTATAACCATGAATCTTGTTCTTACCACTTACCGTAATCTCTTCTGTTGTAAGCGTTCCCCTTGTTCCTGCGGAATTCCGAGGGAATAATACGGTTAAGTAGTTGTCATTACCTTCATTTTCTAGACGAAGTACATCAACAATCGGATTGCTTTCACCTGCTCTCTTCGAGAGGTCACCGGATGCTTTCAACTGTTCGGAGCCGGTATATGTGCTCGTATCACCTTCCAGTACAAAAATATCCAGACTCTCTCCATTGAAGGATTCTGCTGTAATCTTATTTCCTGTAAAGCTTTTCGGTAATACTTCTTTGGTAGCTAAGACAAAGTTGATTCTGCTTCCGAAAGATGTACCGCTGATTTGATCCCAGATCACATGAGCTTCAAATCCATCCTTAACAAACGCATATGTTCTCTGGAACTGACCGGTAGAGCCCTGACAAGTTCCAACGATCCGTGCCATATCCATCTTGTCTGATGCATAGAATTCACGGTCGTTAACATATTTCTGAACATTGTCATATGCATTTGCAGATTTCTTCAGCTGTACTGTCGAGTGGGAATCCGTTGATAACAGAACTGTCTTGGCAGCCGACCAGTAGTTATCCATACCAGGATCTATCACCAATGGAATACTATCGGCATACATGATAAACGAACCCTGATCATAGTGATTATGACCAGTCGCTTTATCCTGCGCCATAAACGCTACATAACTCTCTTTGTACTGGTTGGTTCTCTTGTCAATTACATCAAAATTATTCCGGAAAATATAAGTTCCAAAATATTTCATAAAATCATTCGATTTCTGATTCTCACTGAACTTATCCAGAAATGCCTGGTCTTCTTTTGGCCATTCAGAGTGTACAAAGAAGAACTGCATCATATTTTCTTCGTTTGCCTGCTGTGGTCGAGGCCGTCCGGCACGTGTCCATACTCCATACATATCTCTGGCCAGTTCATGGTACTGCTCAGTCGAAGGATCATTCGGATCCCATTTGTCATACATTTCTTTCCAATAAGCACCGCAATATTTAAAGTTTGTACCGGAATCAAATTTACCATCACCGAATGCAGGCTGAGATGCATTACCATTCGTATAACGTGGAGCCTGTACCTGTGTATAGTATTTCAACATCTTGGCAAGGGTTGATAAGACACCATACCTTTCCTGCTCTTCCGGATCTTCATAATCTCTTGTATAAGTAAAGAGGTCAACACCGATACAATACCGACTTCCCATAGAATAGGATGCCAGCTTCTCAAGCATCGCACCATGATAGTTGATGGACTCCGGCCATGCACCGTCATCACGAATCTCGGATACCAGAGTACCTTTGATGGTCTGAGTGGTATTATCAATATATCTGATCGCATATGGAAGTTCAATATCCTTCTGCATCGCAGCGCGGTCTGCCTTACCATCTGCTGTTACATAACCTGCCTCGATTACCTCTTCATCCGTATACATGCTGCCGTCATCATGAGCAAAGCCCATTCCTAATAAAGAGGAACCCATCGCCATATCTGTTTCCCAGTTACTGATGCCTTCTGCAATCTCCGTTACCGGAATCACAGTTCTGTCGCGGATATCCATTAAGTCACCAATGAAGTCATTAATAGATACAAGAAGCTGTCTCTTCTCACCCACACTAAACAACGGACTACCATCGCTTAAGCGGACGTTTTTCATAACCGCATACATCGTACCAATCGTCGCCGCTGAACGTCCATTCTGAACGGCACCAAATACATCACCGTACGGAGGACGACCATGGTGATAATAATCCTCCCAGGAATGCATACCCTGCAGTGCTTCTTCTAGATAAATATACAAGCCTGCTTTCGCAACTTTCGCATATTTCTCATCCCCGGTAACAATATAACATAATGTTGCACACTGATATGTCATATTTCCAGATGTATATCCTGAGATATTACCAACGACGTTTGTTGAGTACTCATTGGAAGCTCCAATCTCTTTTCCGGTCGCATCCAGATAATGTACCTGTACAATCAGACCGTTACCGCCACTGAACTTACCTTCCTGTTTAATCTGGTAGCTCATTGTATAGGAGTCTGCGGCAAGTTCAAAGTTATCTGAACGCCATTGTGTATAGACATCGCTTGTTGGGTTACACAAATATACAGAGTTCGAACCAGAACTTGCATAATTCTGGTCGCCTTTCTGGAATTTCACATAATCCGATAATGTGCCGGACGGAAGATTACTGATACCCTTATCAATATCACCTATCACTTCATTTGTCTGAGCATCATATACATAACCATTCCAATAAGAAGGTTTCGTTGCAGAACCATATCGGAAGATATTATTCGGAACCTCTGCTTTCGCGCCGGAGTTTGCTGTAATCACAATATTATCAAACCAGATATGTCCCAACCCTTCCGCTTCATTATATTTCGCCGGAAGTGTTGCCGTGAAATAAACACTGGAAGCATTTGCCGGAACTGTAAAGTTACAGTTCGAAGCGCCATACCATAATTTGTAATTGCTGTTTAAGCCTTCACCATTATCCAGCTTGTCATAGCGTAATTGTGTTAATTCTTCCACATCCTGACGGTCAGCGATGTTCTTCACTCCCTGATAGGTAGCTGCCAGCTCCGGATCATTACTGATCCTTTCTCCCAGCTCCTCTACCTCCTGTTCTGAGAAGAAAATATTATTTTTTTCATTAACATCCATCGAAAGGACGATGGCGTCTCTCATTTCAAGATTGGCATCATCTAAGTCTGTCCATACTTCAATAATCTTATAAGGATCTTTTTCATTGTTAAGAGCATCCTGCAGCTCTGCAATTTTATCCGTCACTTTGTTTACCAGATTGCTTGGATAAGAACCCGGAAGTGTATCTTTCGTGATACCCTTTTTCGAATCATATACCAGTCCGTCAGCCTTTAAGTCTGCAATATTTTCTGACTTTTCCTCTATATATTCTTCAATTGTGTCCTTCATCTTAACGGTATTGATCTGTTCCAGAATGACTTTCAGATGACCTTTCTTATCATCATCTACAGCCGCTGTCGAGGAATATATATCTTGAGCCGCAGTCACTCCACGTTCCTCTGTTTCACCGGTATCCAGAAGAATTGTTACCGCATCATTTCCATCATACACATTCTGTAGCACCTGATCCAACATCGGAACCGTTACCGTAACATTCTGTGCTCTCGGAGTGAATTTAAAGAAATAGTCATTATAACTATCATCAAGCGTATAATCCACGAGTGAAGCCCGGTTATCCAACAGTTGAGCCTGAACCAGTGTATAGGAGCTCTTTGCATTCGTTGCTGATAATTCCGCTGAGTAAATCGGAGCAATCTTCTGAATTTCATCTAAATTGTACTGAATAACGGAAACGCGGTTATGCGGATTGATGTAGCTCTGACCGCTGGCCGACGATCCGACAATCCACGTTGAATTTGTCTTGCGTTCAATCGTTCCATTGCTCTGACGTACCAGAAGTCCTTCAAAATTCAAAGTGCCTTCTTCTAATCCGGCATTGACTGTATAAGATACAGAAGCTGCCATACTTTGTTTCCGATACCACTCCATGGAAC
>JBJELB010000080.1:0-7052 GCA_051878935.1 Lachnospiraceae bacterium
AGCAACCGGCTCATAACCGGTCGGTCCTGGGTTCGAGTCCCCGAAGGTCCATTTTAAAAATTATTTTTTGGCCCAGTGGCTCAGTTGGTTAGAGCGCCGCCCTGTCACGGCGGAGGTCGAGAGTTCGAGTCTCTTCTGGGTCGTTTCTGGAGCTAAGAGGGGACCCACATTGTGGGGAGATTTCTTAGCTCGGACGCAGATGCTTTCGGACGAAGTTCGAATTTAGATGCATCTGCTACTTTCAACAAGGAGGGCCCCGCATGTGGGAGGATTCCTTGTTGTGAAGGCATATGGGATCATAGCTCAGCTGGGAGAGCATCTGCCTTACAAGCAGAGGGTCATAGGTTCGAGCCCTATTGGTCCCATTTGTGCCGGCGTGGCGGAACTGGCAGACGCACAGGACTTAAAATCCTGCGGGACTTATACTCCCGTACCGGTTCGATTCCGGTCGCCGGCATTTTGGATTGAGAAACGGAAACATTGAGTATTCAATGGTTTCCGTTCTTTTTTTGATTTTGGCGGATAATATATTAAACAAGAATAAGTCAAATTTTTAGAAAATACATAAATAAACACTAATAGTACACATAATCGACGAATAAATATACATATTTTTAAAAAATTTAAATTTTCTGTTGACAATATATTGAACAGTGGATATACTGGTTACAAATTTAATAAACAATTTATTTGTGAGCAACGGCGTTTACTTTTTGTAAATGCCGTTTTTTTATTAACTAGGAGTCATCCTATTGATGCTCACAGGAAAGAGAGGTTCATATGATGAAAAATGTATTAAAGAAAATAACGGGTTTTGTGTTGACATCTGTTGTGGCAGTATCATTACTGGCAGGTTGTGGTGCTTCTAAGGAGCAATCAGCAGATTTGGATGAAAAGAAAGTACTGAGAGTAGGTATGGAGTGTGCATATGCACCATTTAACTGGACACAGGAAACAAAAGAGGTAGCTGATGGTTCTGAGGCAGTTCCAATCTATGGAACAAACTTTTATGCTTATGGTTATGATGTTATGGTAGCACAAAAGCTTGCGGATCAGTTAGGAATGGAACTGGAAGTTCACAAGGTAGACTGGAATTCTATCGGTATTTCCTTGGATTCAGGTGATTATGACGCAATCATCGCAGGTATGGGACGGACTGCTGAACGTGAATTGTCTTATTCCTTTACAGAACCTTATTACTACAGAGATAACTGCATTGTAGTAAAAAAAGGTGGCGCTTATGAGAATGTAACGAAATTATCAGAGTTGAATGGAACAGGCTGCAAATTAACAACTCAGCTGGGAACAGGCTGGGTACCACTTTTGGATCAGATTGAAGGTGCTGAGCTTTCCGGAAATTATGAAACGACTTCTGAGTGCTTTATGGCAATTTCAAATGGAGTAGCTGATGTATGCGTAGTTGATTGTCCGACAGCAGAATCCGCAGCCTTGACGAATGATGATCTTGTTGTTATTAGTCTTGACGAAAATGATAGCTTCTCCAATGATGATGAAATGGTTAATGTATGTATTGCAACCAGAAAAAATGACACAGAATTCCGCGACAGCCTTCAGGAAGCGATGGATGCAATTGGCTGGAATAATAAAGAAGCAATGGATGAATTGATGGAAAAAGCAATCAGTTTACAGCCGGCAGCTAACTAGTTAGGAGGAAGCGATTATGGTACCAGGGTTTTTATTGACAGCAAATCCCAGTACTTCTATTGAGTGGATGCTGTTCTTGGCAAAAAAATATGCAGGAATGTTCATCCAGGGAACATGGATTACTTTGTACATTGCGGTGATAGGTACAATTCTTGGATTTATCCTTGGATATGTAGCGGGAATTATTCAAGACATTAAAATTAGTAAAGAAGATACGATTCTAAAGAGGATCGTTTGCAGAATCGTTAAAGCGATTTGTTTGGTTTATGTGGAAGTATTTCGAGGAACCCCGATGATTGTTCAGGCGATGATCGTATATTACGGACTCCGCCAGTCGGGAGTGGAGATGACACCGGCTTTTGCAGGTATTCTGGTAACTTTGTTAAATACGGGCGCGTATATGGCTGAGACGGTTCGCGCCGGTATCAACTCCATTGATATAGGTCAGCGGGAAGGTGCATGGGCAATGGGTATGTCTTCGATGAAGACGATGTTTTACATTGTATTGCCACAGGCATTTAAGAATATTATTCCTGAAATGGCAAATACATTTTTGACGAACCTGAAAATGACATCCGTATTGAATGTTATCGCTGTACAGGAGTTGTTCATGGCGGCAAAAACCGCAGGTGGTAATTATTATAAATACTTTGAGTCATATTTAGTCATTGCGGTAATTTATTTTGTATTATGTTTTCTGTTCAATCGTTTATTCCTGCTCATTGAAAAGTCAATGCAGGAGAAAAATGATTATGTACTGGCAGTAGAATACATGGATAACCAGTAGGAGGTGCAATATGGGAGAAACAATTCTAGCAATCGAAGATTTAAGTAAATCCTTTGGTGATCATGAGGTATTGAGAAAAATTGATATCCAGGTTGGAACGGGAGAAGTAATATGTATTGTGGGCTCTTCCGGTTCAGGCAAGTCTACACTTTTGCGATGCATCAATAAATTGGAGAAACAGAGCAGTGGTAAGATATTATATCACGGAAAAGAAGTACGTGATGTGCAGAAAGAAGTCAATGAATACCGTTCTAAAGTTGGAATGGTTTTTCAGTCCTTTAATCTTTTTCAGAATATGACAGTGCTCGAAAACTGTATGTGCTGTACCAGAAAAGTGCTTCATATATCTAGGGAAGAAGCTTTTGACCGTGCTATCACACATCTAAAGAAGGTTGGCATGGCTCCATACATTAATGCGAAGCCATCCCAACTGTCCGGTGGACAGAAGCAGCGTGTTGCTATAGCCAGATCGTTGTGCATGAATCCGGAAATTCTTCTGTTTGATGAACCGACCAGTGCTTTGGACCCTGAGATGGTAGGAGAAGTGCTCAATGTCATGAAGGATCTGGCACAGACCGGGTTGACCATGATCATAGTTACACATGAGATGGCATTTGCCAGAGATGTATCCACAAGAACTATTTTTATGGATAAAGGCTATGTAGCAGAGGATGCAGCTCCCGGAGAACTGTTTACGAATCCGAAGAATCCGAGAACGAGAGAATTTTTAAGCAGATATCTGGCCGGTTAGCTGGAAAGGAGATTAGATATGAGCGACAATTATGTAGTTACGTTTGCAAGAGGGTTTGGTACCGGTGGGAAAGAAATCGCATCAAAGCTGGCAAAAGAACTGTCAATTCATTGCTATGAAAACCGCATTCTTACTCTGGCGAGTCAGATGAGTGGGCTGGATGAAAAATTGTTCCAGGGTGTCAATGAAAAAATCAGATCGAATGGTGGATTTTCCAGCTTTTTAAAAGGTCTTCCAAGAGCAAAACAATATATTGCCAGAAATGAGAAGTTTGTATCGGATGATAAGTTGTTTGATTATCAGAAACAGATTATTGAGAATCTTGCGGAAACGGAATCCTGTGTTATCGTTGGAAAATGTGCAGACTGGATTTTACGTGGACGTCCGAATGTGGTCAGTATTTATATAGAAGCTCCGAGAGATTTTTGTGTTAAGCGTACGATAGAGAATATGGGGGTAACAGAGGAAGTTGCGAATGCAACCATTGCTCATACCGATCAGTATCGTGCCGATTATTATGCATACTATACACATGGAAATTACTGGACCAATCCTGTGAACTATGATCTGGTATTGAACAGTGAAAAAGTAGGAGTGGACAATTGTGTAAAAGTGATAAAACAATATCTGAAAATTAAAGGACTCATATCATAATGATAGAATTCCCCTTTCTATCTGTTTTACAAGCTGTAGATAAAGGTTTATAATAAGGTAGAAATATGGATAAAGGGGAAGAAAAATGGACTATTTATCACATAATGTTGCTGTGAATCTAAAAAGTATCCGCAGAGCAAAAGGAATGAGTCTGGATGTTGTTTCAGAGCAGACAGGGGTAAGCAAAAGTATGTTGGCTCAGATAGAGAAAGGCAGTGCGAACCCGTCTCTTGGAGTATTAGGCAAAATCGTAAGTGGGTTACGCATTGAGTTTAATGATTTGATCCGTACCCCACTTCGAGATACGGTGTTGATCCGTGTAGATGAAACGGTTCCAACAAAAGAGGTAAAGGATAAGTATCGTGTGTGGACCTGTTTCCCGATTGAAGATAATAATATGGTAGAAATCTATCGTATTGAGATTAATCCGGGAAACGAATATGTTGCAGGGAGCCACGGTGAGAAGACGAGAGAGTATATCTCTGTGCTGGAAGGTGAACTTACGGTATGTCTGGAACATAGCAGTTATGTGATTACAAAGGAGGATGCTTTTCGGTTTGAATCGGACCGTGAGCACAGGTATATCAATCAATCAGGTGAAAAGGTGACATTTATGTCATTCTTTGTTGCTTATTAAGAAAACATATGGAAACGGACTGACAAAGGCGTCATAACTTATCATGTGATAGGTTTATGGCGTTTTTTCTTTTGCCCGCTCCCAGTTAGGAGGAATAATATCATGAAATTAAAAGACATTGGATTGACAAAGGAGCAGATTAAGGAAAAGGCCAATATGTATATGATTGAAACGTATGAACGTTTTGACTTTCTGGCGGAGACTGCAAAGGATATGTATCTCTATGATGAAAACGGAACCCCTTATCTTGATTTCTATGCAGGTATCGCAGTAAACAGTGCAGGAAACTGTAATGAAAGAGTGGTTAAGGCAATTCAGGAGCAGGCACAGGATGTGATTCATACATTTAACTATCCATATACGATTCCACAGGCGCTTTTAGCAGAGAAAATCTGTACAACCATTGGTATGGACAAAATCTTTTTCCAGAATTCCGGTGCGGAATCAAATGAAGCCATGATAAAGATGGCGAGAAAATATGGTGTCGAAAAATATGGACCTGAGAAATATAATATTATTACTGCAAAAATGTCATTCCATGGCCGGACATTTGGTGCAATGAGTGCAACCGGACAGCCGGATAATGCCTGCCAGATTGGATTTGGTAACATGACGCCTGGATTTACTTATGCAGAATACAATAATCTCGAATCATTCCGGTCAGCTGTTACAGATAATACGATTGCAATTATGATTGAGCCTGTTCAGGGCGAGGGTGGTGTGAATCCGGCAACACAGGAATTCATGTCAGGGCTTCGCGAACTTTGTGATGAGAAGGGACTTTTACTCCTTCTTGATGAAGTACAGACAGGCTGGTGCAGAACAGGTGCTGTAATGTCTTATATGAATTATGGTGTAAAACCGGATATCGTATCTATGGCAAAAGCAATGGGAGGCGGTATGCCAATCGGTGCAATTTGTGCAACCGCAGAGGTTGCAAAAGCATTTACACCGGGTTCTCATGGAACTACATATGGAGGTCATCCTGTGTCATGTGCTGCTTCTTTGGCACAGATTTCAGAATTGTTAGAGCGTAATCTGGCAGGGAATGCAAAAGAAATGGGCGCTTATTTTATGGAACAGCTGAAAACCCTTCCGCATGTCAAAGAAGTGCGTGGTCAGGGACTGTTGGTTGGTGTGGAATTTGATGATACCATCAGCGGTGTAGATGTAAAACATAAGTGTTTCGATAAAAAACTGTTAATTACGGCAATAGGTGCTCATATTATCCGTATGGTTCCGCCATTGATACTGACAAAAGAAGATTGTGATAAGGCAGTTACGATTCTTCGTGAATCGGTAGAAGAACTGGCATAGCAGGAGGCAGGTATGAATCAGTTTACATTTTCTGTTCCACAGAATATTATAGTAGGAAAAGGTAGTCTGCAAAGACTGCCGGAGCTAGCTGGCAAGCTGGGAGGAAACCATGCGTTTCTGATATCCGATCCGCATCTGTATCAAATCGGAATCGTGGAGACCTGTGTCAAAGCATTAGAGGCGGAAAATATCGTCGTGGATACTTTTACGGAGACAGAAAGAAATCCTTCTGTCGAAACGGTACATAAAGCAGCTGATTTGTTTCAGCAGTGCGGAGCAGACTTTCTGATCGCACTGGGAGGCGGCTCTCCGATGGACGTGGCGAAAGCAGTCGGAGTGGTGGCGAAGTATGGAGGAAACATCACAGAATATGAAGGTGGTGGAAAAGTACCAGGCGAGATCATTCCGTTGATTGCTGTTCCAACGACAGCAGGAACCGGTTCGGAGGTTACAGCATTTGCCGTCATCACAGATCACAGCAGAAATTATAAGCTGACGGTGTTTAGTTACAAGCTGATTCCTTCTTATGCGATTCTGGATCCTGAATTAATCACAACAGCACCACCATCTGTTGCTGCAGCGTGTGGAATTGATGCCATGATTCATGCATTGGAAGCCTATATTTCCACTGCTGCTTCTCCATTTACCGATGCAATGGCAGAGAAAGCATTGGAACTCATTGGTAAGAATATCCGAAGATATGTAGCAAATCGTACGGACAGGGAAGCTGCAGAAGCAATGATGACTGGCTCTTTGATGGCAGGAATTGCTTTTTCGTGGGCGAGACTTGGTAACGTGCATGCTATGAGTCATCCTGTGAGTGCTTATTTTGATGTACCGCATGGAGTGGCAAATGCAATTCTGTTACCGACAGTGGTGGAATATAATTCACTTGCAGATAAAGGAAAGTATCTGACAATCTATAACTATATTTCTGAAAGGCCGGTTGCTGCTGAAGAATTTGTACCTTCCATGCTGGCTGAGAAAATCCGTGAGTTGAATCGTTCTTTGGGAATTCCGGCAACTTTGAGGGAAGTAGGGGTTACCGAAGACAAGTTTGAAAAGATGACAGATGATGCAATGAATAGTGGCAATATTACAGTCAATCCAAGAGCATCGGTGTGGAAGGATATTTATGAACTGTACCGGAGAGCCTATTAAATAGGAAGTCCTGCAAGGATCAATGATATGATGTTGGGGTCAAAAGCCCCTCTATAGCACCTTGAAAAGTTCATATATTT
>JBJELB010000081.1:0-6953 GCA_051878935.1 Lachnospiraceae bacterium
AAATGTTTTACCCAGCGGTCCTTCTCCTTCTTTTTGTCCCACTATAGATGCCCAGCTCTTAATATAAACCGGATTTTCAAAAGCAATGCTCTGTTCGCCCCGCATCGTACCCATAAGAATTCTTCTCCTCCTTGACACTTATACTAGTAGCAGTGTGTGCAAAAAGAGGAAATGTTATGCAACGCATTGAAAAAACATATTAACAAATCATTTTTTTATGGTGATTACTAATAGTAAGAGAATAATCTTGCCCTATCGGATTGCTCCGATAAAAAATCACATGGATTCCAAGAACCCATGTGATTTTTATTTCTTTATTCCGTTTTACCAGAAGCAATATCCAGAATTGCCGAAATATCTGCTTCATCCAAGCTTCCATTCTGATCCATATCACCTTCGGTTTTTTGTTGTTCTGTTAAGACCGCATTACCGGATACTTCCTGAAGTACCAATAACGCATCCACCGCTGTAATCTTACCATCAAAGTTCACATCACCATAGGTTGCTGCTCCGCTGCTGCTGCGTAAGGTGAAGGAATCGAAATTACCCGCCCATGTGCCGGATACTTTTTTTATCACCATATAGAGATCACAGGTGTCTGCCGTGCCTTCCGGCAAAGCAACCGCTAACGTCTTCGTACCCTGGATCTGTTCTTCTGCAGTAATGGCAGTACCATAGCTCTTAATATGTGATGTCAGATATCGTCTCATCGCTGTCGGACCATTATTACCGGAATCGTCATATGTACTGCTACCCTGTTTATACACACCATCATAGGCTGCCTGTGACTCCGTACCATACTGACAATCATCGGTAAGGCCGATATAGAATTGCACTTTGGCAGCGGTATTGCTGTTTGTCTGTGCCACTTCGATACTCTTCAAATCTTTCACGGAAACATCGGAATATTTCAATACTGTATCTCCGTTAATCGTACCGATATTGGTTGTTTCATTTTTATAATTGCCAAATCCATAAGTATAATTCTCACATTCTATCGTCATCTGACTGGTTTCTAAATTACTTACTACAACACGGAAATAATTTGATATGCAAGAGCCTTCAATGGATGTCGCAAATACATAATAGAGATTTCCTTTTGCATCATCTGTGAATGTAAGAACACCTGTATCAGAAATGACAGCTGCATCGGTTTCTTCCATATTTCCATCTACAACATACCAGAGTAATTCGCTATCTTGTGCTAATTCCGGTGTAATCGTTGCTCTAAAGGAAACGCTCTCCGCTGCATTTACTTTCGTTGCAGTCGTTTCACCGGTAGTCGTAGACAATTGAATGGTATCAGCAATTGCCGATGCTACAACGGCATTTAATAACTGAAATTCAAACTGTGTATTCTCTGTTTCTGATAATGTTAATTCACCATTTTCATTGATATGGATATACTGTGTGCCATCCATGGTAGAAATGATACCATTTTCAATCTTCCATACATATCCCGCTGCTCTGGTAGATGCTACTGCACCATCTACTACCGTTACGGTTCTGCCCGAATAAGTATTCATGATAGAGAATCCACCATTACCTTCTTCTGTGATATTCCACATCTGGGTATCCTCCGGAACGGCTTTCTCTTCCGGCGCTGCCTGTTGTACTTCTGCCCCGCTCTTTGCTGCATTCATATAATAACCGGTTGCTTTATTCTTCACCGTCACATATCCGAAATGCTGTTCGATCTTCCACATCTGGTAAGCATCATTTTCAGACTTCTGCTGATGAGTGATCCGCACACCTTCCGCATTGCGATCTGCAACCGGCGTACTGCCACTGGCTTCTACCACATTGGCTGCTACTGCCAATACGCTGCC
Source organism: Lachnospiraceae bacterium (assembly GCA_051878935.1). GTDB lineage: Bacteria > Bacillota > Clostridia > Lachnospirales > Lachnospiraceae > CANQDT01. The sequence goes on from JBJELB010000081.1 coordinate 1,830, forward strand.
TTCCGGCAGTTTACTCCCATCGGTGGTCTCAATATAGGAATATCCGTTTCCGGCATCCGTAATCCTGAACACATTGTTATATCGATATGGTGCATCCGTATATAACGTGATCTTTCCGTCGTCTTTTCTTATATAAGCATCTCCTCCATGCATATTCACGTAGCTTCCAGGTGCTGCCACGCTTTCAAAATATATATACTCCCCATTGGAAAACGCTTCTCCCTGCCGGTTCTCATCGGTAACGGTTACATTACCTATGATAAAACGGGAGGATGTTTTGGAATCTGTCATGGATTGCATCGCAAGGCCATGACCTTCGCCCAGATCATTGTCTTTCGGTGTTACCGCGCTGGCCTGACCATCCGTAATTGCATAGGTTCCGCCAGTTACGGTTGCCAAAGTATAATCTACTGTCACTGACTGACCAGCAGATAAGGTTAACGGAATATATTTGTCACCGTTCTCATCGAATTGCACTTCTGTCGGCGTGTCATTTACCAGCACGTCGGTATAAGACAAATCTGATTTCAGTTTTATCTCGTTCTCATCCTTATTGGACGTTAAGGTTACGGATAGTTCCTTCTTCTCAATATTCCATGTTAATTCATCGATACCGGCATTGCTGCGCGTCATAAATCCGGTCATCTTACCTGATTGGAAATCCGGAACCAGACTTGGGAACAATTCAATCTCGCCGGTATTGGAATATAATAATCCTTCCGTGATTACGCCTTCCAGACCACATGCATTATCCGTACAGAATGCAGATGCATGGTTCTTATTATGACTCGTTACCAGACCTGCATATTGATAATTCGATGCGATTAAGGTATGCAGCGAAGTCTGGTATCCGGCAACACGGCCTAATCTGGCCTCTACCAGAGCATTATGCAGATGTCCGTGCGCTTGGGCATTGTCCCCGGTATTGTATTTCTTACGCATATCCATCGCAACACCTAACGCCGTTTCCAGCTCTGTGTCTTCTTTTGACAGATATCCCGGCCATGCAGCATAGGTATGGCTGACATGCCGATGATTATAATTCTCTTCGTAGCCGGCAATTGCCCATTCCTTTAGCGCACCATCTTCCCCTGCAATTAAGGTTGGGAATTTTGCTTCTAAATCTGATAAGCTTACTTCCGCCTGGCTCTCTTCATTATCTACGGCTGTTTCAATTCCCATTTGGCGAGCCATATCCATCGAATTGTGTGCTGCTGAGATATCCATTGCCGTATTCGCTGCAAGAGATGGATCACTGTTGTATCCAATCATGTCTTTACTAGGCACATTTTCCGGTGAATATCCCGGTGCAAATAAATAGCGGTCATGTTCTCCCATCGTCGTTCCGTCATTCAGATGATACGTTTCGCCCTGATCATCAATATAGAACCGTTCATCCGTATACTGTGCCCAGAAGTTCACTAATTTCTGAAGCATCGGTTTTAAGATGTGTTCCTCCAGATCAAATCCGTTTGCCTCAATATCGCGGATATCGGAAAGCTCCAGATCCAATAAGGATGTCAGACGTTCCAGATCAATATCTTCCCCTACCGGTATTCTGGTATTGCCATAGCATTGCCAGTACTCATAAATCGGAAGGATAAGCCAGTCTGCGCCTGCATTCCAGTAAAGGAAAGGATAACCCGGTAACGAATGATAAATCTGACCATTGCCATCACCGTCTACCCTCGGTGGTGCCATGATCGCATCCGTCATACCATACACATGTTTTGCATTCGTCTCCCAATCCGCTGCATGACGCAGGGTAAAGTTAATATAGGAGTGTGCGGCATCCACCAGCCCTGTCGTATTCATACCGGACACCTGAAGATTGACATTCGCATCTAACGTAAAGTCGCCACTCCAATCCGGTACCCAGTTACCTACCCAGATACCACCCAAACGGGATGTGTGATAACCACTCGCACAGATTAAGTTGAAACGTCCACTATAGAACAATCGCTCTAACCATGCTTTGTTGATATCGGTATCTGCCTGCTGTTTTTTATTCAACTCGGTATTAGTCAAAGCTCTGTCAGCAATTTCCTCTTCCGTTGCACACAATTCCAGCGTGGTACCTTCAAACATCTCTCCATGAAGGGCAGTATGCGGTGCCAATATGCTTTGGTAAGAAGCTTCGTTGTTGCTTAATCCATACTGTTGAGTAACGCCGTCAATCTGCTGCAGTAATGTATCATATAAACTCTCCACACTGTCTACATCGGTAAACCCTGTTTTCTGAATATCGACTGTTGTTACCAGCATCAGACTGTCGGTGTCCTTAACAGATAAACGTGGTGTCGTGATTTCTTTGCTAAAGCCGGTTCCCGGATTCTCTGTATTAAAGCGTCCGTTGACCGTATTCGTATGGACATCGTCCTCTAATTGTGTAATCGTTGCATCAGCAGAAATCAGGCGAGTGGTCGTTGCATAACCTGCTTTTGCAAGCGCATTATCCGGATTCTCATCGGAGCCACGGATATTAAAGTCACCATATTTTACAATCTGCCCAATGCTCCAGCCATTCGCATCCTGTTTGATCAGTTCTTTGGATTCCGGTGCAATCTCCGCTCCTCTGGAAGTCAGATTATTATCAATTCCCATCTCCATTAAATTATCCACAGACAACGTCAAATCTAAGCTTTCGCCTTCCGGTGCTTCAATATAAGTAACGATCACATTGTCTTTTCTCGATGCAAAGGTACGGCGGTTCCACTCTTTTCCATTTGCATCTTTCCACTGCACACCGACTTCTCCGGTATGGAAATTACAATAGCGGTTGTATTTGGATGCGTCGCCATTATAAGTACCTCCATCGAAATCATTGTTTTTAATACGCAGCTGTGCTGCCGGATGGTATGCCTTCGTATTACTGGATATATTTTCATTGGATGTAGATGTCGAAGTACCATACTTCTGACTGCGGAACTGTGCTACAAAGCTCTTCCAGTATCCAGGTTGGGAGCGGTCTGTCGCTTTGGTACGCATATCATCCAAAATCGCTGATACATCTGCCACCTCCACAATATCATTTTCTCCCAACACCAATTTTGTATTGTTAAAGATGAAGACATCTTCATCCGGATCGGCGCTTTCAATAAAACTGATGGTTCCATTTCCGGCCATGGAGCCGTCTCTCCAGTTGTTACTCGTTGTCCCCGTTGTATTCCTGGCAATGGATGCATACGTTGCTTCATGATAGCCCAGACTCGGATCTGCCATAGTATCACCGATTCCATAGCTCCATGTAGTTTCTGCCTGAACTTCAGGTAGAAACGATGCAGAAGTCATTGTTTGCAGCGGCAGAGCCATCACCAGTGCCAAACCTGACGCCATTAATCTTTTTAACCTCATTGTTTTCCCTCCTTTTTTCTCATTATAACATTTTATTACTTCCAAATGATTGTTTTAACCGACAATCTATGGTAAAATTCGGACATGATATTATGAAGAGGGAGGCAAACACACATGATGAGCCCATTCCAGTTCCATCTGAAAGATTTTGACAACTACCATCAGCTATACTACATCAATCGCGGTGGATTATCTCACTCCGAATCCTATCACCAGCATGACTTTACGGAATTGACCATTATCACCGGCGGTACCGGTGTACATCTGATAGAGGGAAAACGTTATCATCTATCGGAAGGAGAGGTGTATGCTGTCATTCCTTCCTTCAAACACCGTGTCATTGATGTACAATACATTACCCATTACAACATTATGTTTGACTACAACAAACTGGTGGCTTTTCGACCGGAATTAAAGCATATACCGGGATTCCAGGAATTCTTCATATCGCAGCCATACAACCGATTCCGGCATAAATTCTTAAGCCATCTGACATTGACACCGGAACAGCTCTCATTTGTATCTTCTTTGTGTGAGATTATTATCGAACACACAGAAAAAAATAGCAGAACACTTTCGCATTCTGCTATTAATTACCTGGTATGTTTACTGACCTATCTGTCTGACCTGTATATACCATCCTCCGACAAAACATTTACACAGTTCCAGCAAATCGACCAAACCGTTGCTTACATTGAAGAACACTATATGGAGCCAATACGCATACCTGATTTGTCCAAAATGGCCTTTTTATCTGAAAGACAGTATGCCCGTATTTTCAAACAAGTGTATCAGATAACACCGAATGAATACATCATCCGATGTCGGTTTGATCATGCCCTCGCTCTCATCGAACAGACAAATTTTTCTATTGCCCAAATTGCGGAACAATGTGGTTTTGCTGACTCATCCACATTCAACAAACAATTTAAGGCACGCTACGGGATGTCTCCGGGGCAGTATCGGATGAAACCGACGAATGAGTCGTGAAAATGTCACTGACATACTATTATTTCACACCATATTCTTCATAGTATGCATCAATCGCTGCTTTTAAGGTATCATCAATGATAACCTTGCCCTTGTATGGACGGTTATAGAGATGTTCTACCACCTCACCCATCGTAACGATGGCAGTTGTCTCTAATCCATATTTTTCTTTAATCTCTTCTAATGCACTCTTTGTACCCTGACCACGTTCCATGCGGTCTACAGAAACTACCAAACCGAGAACATCGACATCACCTTGTGCTTTTACGATTGGCAATGTTTCTTCTATGGAAGTACCTGCTGTCGTTACATCCTCTATGATGACAACACGGTCACCGTCCGCAATCGGACTACCTAATAAGATTCCCACATCACCATGGTCTTTTACCTCTTTGCGATTGGAGCAATATTTAATATCCTTGCCATATTGGTCAGACAATGCGATGCTTGCAGTTACACTTAACGGTATTCCTTTATAAGCCGGTCCGAATAACACATCAAAATCCAAACCAAATTTGTCAGCGATTGCTTTTGTATAATATTCGCCCAGGCGTTTTAACTGGCTTCCTGTACGGTAAAAACCGGTGTTTACGAAAAATGGTGTCTTTCTGCCACTCTTGGTAACAAAATCTCCAAATTTTAATACGTTGCAATCAATCATAAATTCAATAAATTCCTGTTTATATGCCTCCATTTTTACATCCTCCTCTTATATACTTACCATTATAGGCGTTTGCGAAACACCACACGCCGCATAAATACGGCATGTTTTCTTTCTAA
>JBJELB010000082.1:0-6780 GCA_051878935.1 Lachnospiraceae bacterium
CAGAGAAATACTTCAAAGGCGAGTGATTTACCTTGTTGAGGTGCAAATTGATTTCTTGTCCATAACTCATCCAAAAGAATTTAAGAGTATAAGAAAATCGCTTAAACCTCACGGTCTAAGCGATTTTTCTTAACTTATTTTGATTAGAATTCCGGTTCAATCAAACCATATCGTTTTCCATTTCGTTTATAGACTACGTTAATCTCGTCCGTTTTCGCATTGCGGAAAACATAAAAGCTATGTCCCAATAAATCCATCTGCATGCAGGCTTCTTCCACATCCATCGGTTTCACGTCAAAGCTCTTACGGCGGATATCAAGCGTCTCTTCCTCTTCGTCCGTCTCCAAATCCATAAAGCCTTCCTGCAAGATACCGGATGCTTTATGTTTCTGGACAATCTTATTCTTATACTTTCTTAACTGTCTCTCGATGACATCCAAAATCATATCAATGGATGCATACATATCAGGGCTTACTTCTTCTGCTCTGATGATGCTTCCCTTCATCGGAATAGTAACCTCAACCTTCTGTCTTTCCTTCTCAACTGACAATGTAACATGGACTTCTGTATCAGGTGTAAAATAACGCTCCAGCTTATCCATCTTGGAATAAATAGTATTACGGATTCCTTCTGTAATTTCGATGTTTTTGCCACTAATAATGTAACGCATACAATCAACCCCTTTTGTCAAACTTTGATACCGAAGTATCTATGGATATTATACCAATTTCCCACTGACAGTTCAATCATTTTTCCTATGTTTCACAGAATTACCACTTGTCAAGTCATTTTGTCAATTTATCTATTTTTCATGATTTATTCACAAAACAACCGTTCCTTTTGCCATTTATTGGGATATGTTGTCCCCACCTCCAATTGTGGATAATGTGGATATCTTTGTGTATAAGTGCAATGCGATAGGTTTTAAGCCATTTAGCGACAAAAGTAATCCACACGGTTATCAACATTTCTTGTGTGTAATCTCCAAAAATCCTATCGAACACTTTTTCTTTGTGCAATATGCACAAAAAAATCCAAATTCTCTTATGAATCCGGATTTTTTTGTCAGGTCATTCCCTGTTTTCATATTCATTTCTGTTCCTTGCGTTCCGGTGTTTTCACAAACGTTAGCGTGATTTTATGGCAATGACGTGTTTTTTGGATGTCCAGGTCACCTTTACCTTAGCCCCCAAAATCTTTTCCACAGCCTCTGCCGGAACATAGAGTACTCCTTTTCGAACAACCGGAGCCTGTTTCAGCTTCGCCTTCTTATTGATATTTTTTGTCAGATCTGCGATGCTGACTGTTTTTTTGCCCGCTTTCACGGTACACAATCTGGTTTGCTTCGTCACCAGCATCAGCTGATCTGCCTCAAAATATTCCACACTGCCACCGAGCTTACCAAAAATCTCCTCCGCAGGAAGCATCACTGTTTTCTTCACCTTTATCGGCTTATGTATCAGTGTAACCGCTTTCTGATTGATGGTAATTCTGGTTTTCGGCGCAGCATCCACCGGCAATATAGAAATATAGAATGTAAAAGCTGCCAATACGGTTATCATAAACAATCGAATACTTTTCTTCATCATAGTTCTCCTCGTTTTCTCACAGTTTAACAGATACGACAATAGGGAAGTACATGACGAACTTCCCTACTGTCTAATATTTTCTTTTTTATTCTGTTTTATTATTCAAACAGTTCAGGATACAAATCACTATAAGATGCTTGTCCGGCCTGTGTAAAGTTAACGCCACTTCCAATACTCGTTTTGAGCGTCAGATTCTCAGGCACAGCCGAAGCTGTAAACATATCAGCCACATCATATCTTGACACCGCCATCTCCGGTGTTACATATACTTTCTTCATATTCTGACTCTCCCTTCCTATTCTTCTGACGTTGTAGTTTGAACATTATTAGTCCAATCTACCGTTGTTCCGTAAGCATCCGAATATGTTGTAGTATTATCCTTTAATGTTACAAAAGCTTTTGCATACCACGTATTACTATCAGTTTCCGGAATATTTACAACATCAGCGTAAAAACCGCCTTCAGACGGCGCACCCTCTTTAACAATACTCTTTGCTGATACTGTTCCATCACTCTTGACAAAATATACACCATAGGAAGCAATTTCATTCTCATCATATGTCTCATTACATTTTGCAAGGAAACGAATGATGCCCTTCTTTACTCCACTAGCGGTATAATAACCGGAGTCAGTATCGGTAGACCATGTTGTGTAATGAAGAACTAATTTAGGAACTATCGAAGCAGTATGAATCCTATAATTACCATCAGCATTCACACCATACGGTTCAGTACCAGTAACGTAACCTTGATCATTAACAGTATCTGCCAATCCATCTGCCAATCCAAAGATCGCATCATTTCCACCATTATTTCCGATAAAGTACACTGTCAAGTTATCATTGTTTTGGATCGTATCTTCAGATAAAGCAAACTTAATTTTCCCACTAGGATCCGTCAAAGAAAAATCTCCTAATGAAGTTGCCTGATCTCTCACTACAATATTAGTAACGTTAGTGCTGGTAAACGTAGGAACTGTCGCTGTATAATATGCACTATAACTCTTTGGGCTCGTCTCGGAGGCCGTATTATTGTTGTTACTCGTGAGTGTTCCACTCGCTTGATACTCTAACTCAATACTGGATACCTGATACCGAGAATGATTATTTAAGAACTCTTTCACTCCCGACAAATCCATACCCATCAGGAAAACATTCGTACTATCTAACCATACACCTCTACTATGACCATCTTTAGTACTAAACGTAAATCCTTCACCTCCCTCATATTTCCACATTCCACTATTAATCTTAGTTCCTCCATTTTGATAGTTCAAGCCGTAGGAAGGATATACCGTAACCGTCCGTTTTTCAGAATCCACATATGTGCCACCTGTATACTCTTTCAATGTGCCATAAATCTTCAGATTCGATACCTTGGTTCCTTGCCATCCATCCATTACAAGAACCAAATACCGCTCTTGCTCCTCGTCCGGTAAACTGTATGGAGTACTCGTTACCTCCGTCAATGAATATGGGTTGCCTGTATAAAAATAGCCTGCGCGATAGGATTTTGCCCAATCCGCTGAATCCGCACTGTCCGGAACGTTGGACAACTCACTCGGAACTGTAGTAACAATCGTATCCTCAGTAGTAATCCATGCACTTATTTTAGCATCAGTATTATCTTTACCATCCTTAATTTCTCTTGCCACATAACTGATACCATCAATTGTTTTCAACTTCGAAATATCAAATATCATATAAGTTAAACACTTGGAAGACGATGTTGCAGTACGATAGAAAGTCACCGAAGTATCATTTTGAATATTGGTCAAAACATCTGATAGTGTCACATCATTATAAGCATCTCCAGATTTATACAACTTTGCATCATCTTGGCCATCACCACTGGCAGTAAAAAGCGCCGCAAAGGTATAATCCGTTCCCATCGTCAGCAAATTATCTTCTGCCGCCTCAACAGCAGGTGGCATCATCAGCATACTGATTCCCATTGCAACAGTCATGGAAACTGACACCACTTTTTTGAATAGTTTTCTCATATTCCTTCCTCCTCATAAAATATATGAGTAGTGTACCACCCCCCCGGGGTTAGTCAAGCCTAACTTTGCATTTTTCGATTCTTGGTTTGAAAATTCTCCACAGTTTTGCAACTACTTTTAGCTTAGGAATGATATAAATTACAGCACTTAAAAATCGGGACAATTCCTTGTCCCGATTCCAAATCAACTTATTCATTTACGATTCTTCTCGCTGCACATGGCTCACGATAATCATAAGCAGAAATAATAATTCCGGTCGTTGATGTGCTTGCATGTACGATCTGCTGATTACCAATATAGATTGCTACATGTCCCGGTGCCTCCGGATCGCCATAGAAAATCAGGTCTCCCGGCTGTACATCCTTCACCTTGATTGCCTTACCATCTCCTATCTGGTCATAGGTCGAGCGACCCATCTGATATCCAAAGTGTTCAAAGACACGCATTACAAATCCTGAGCAATCCGCACCATTGGTCAGGCTCGTCCCGCCATAGACGTATGGATTCCCTACATGCTGGCAGGCAAAATCAATTATCTGTCTGCGAAGCTTGGAAACATTGCCCGCATCAACGATATTCGTATCTTCTACCGCTACCGCTTCAGGAGCTACATATTCAATATCAACATAATCCTTCGCAACAAATCCATTGGCTGTCGCTGAAACCTTAACCTTGGCCCAATCGGAATATTCCTTCGCAACAGTCAATCGATCACCTTTGCTGGCAACCTTTAACACATCAGAACCAATCGTCATACGATTGCGGATATTCAGGGAAGTAGCTGTTACCTCTGCCACTTTCGCATTGTGCTTCTCCAGATAAGCTTCCGCTTTCTTTCCCGTAATAATATAATCGTTGCTAACATAACCTGTTATATCGCCTGACTGGATCTTCGTCCATTGCTTACCCTTACTAAGAATACGACCAAATCCACCATCTCTTAACTTTCCGATAGAAGTCGATGAAATCGATGCTTCTTCGCGAATGTTGAGATATGTACTTACCCGGGCAACTGCATATTCTTTTTTCTCAGCAGATGCTTTCATCTGTGTGCCAAATACAGTCAACCCCATGAAAGCCGTCAGTAACGTAACCCTCAATACGTTCCTAAGCATTCATCTTCCTCCAAAATATTAATATTTGTATATAAATATTACGAAACTATTAACTAAGCCAAGCACATTATAACAATTATATATCATTATGTCAATATTTTTACAGTGATTTTGCAGGGATACGCTTGTCGATTTTTGTCGATAAATTTACCCATTTTCCCACATTTTTATTGTAAATATTTGTCATACTAATATTGTTGATAATTACAACTTCCAATGTTAGAATGAAAGGAGATTACATGAATCAGGAAACAAAACAAACATTCAACACAAACAGAAATTTTAAGAGTGATCTATTCGCTGCTCTCTTCTCGGAGAAGCCGGAGCGTCTGGTAGAATTGTTCAATTTCGTAATGCAGACCGATTATCCTGCCGATACCGAGGTAGAATTAGTCACGTTGGAGGATGCCTTATTCACTAACTTTCGGGATGATATTGCCTTTGTCATGAATCATTGTATGCTGCTCATCACCGAGCATCAAAGCACATTCAATGAAAACATGCCAATGCGTGATTTGCAATACCTGTCGAAAGAGTATATGCGCATGATCTCCCACCGGTCTATCCTCCAGAGAAAGCTGGTAAAGATTCCGACACCACAGTTAATCGTTTTATATAATGGAAAAGAGAAACGTCCGGCACGCGAGATTCTAAAGCTCTCCGATGCTTACATGGTTCCGACCGACGACCCGTGTCTGGAAGTCAAGGTGACGGTCATCAATCTCAACCATCCGGACAATGAGCCATACATAAAACGTGCCAGAACATTATCGGATTATCATACCTTTGTCCGTTACGTCACTGCACTGTTGGCAGAAACAAAGAACCTTGATTCTGCTATTTCTGCAGCTATCAGGTACTGTGTTGCGAATGACATCTTAAAAGAATTTCTGTTATCACATGAAGCGGAGGTGGCTGATATGATGAAGTTTTCATGGACCCTGGAGGATTTACTGGAAGTAAATAGCGATGAAGCCCGCGAAGAAGGCTGGGAAAAAGGATTGGTAGAAGGGCTCGTCAAAGGGCGTGAAGAAGCAACCCGGCAATTCTCCCAGCTAACAAAACTCCTGTTGGAACAGAACCGGCTAGATGACCTGACCAGAGCTGCGGAAGATGAAACTGTGCGCGACGCACTCTGTCTGGAATTAGGAATATTATCTGAGAATCATATGCCATAAAGTATCCGAAACAGAATAAATTAAGGGACTGTCGCACTAAGAGATTAGTGTACAGCCCCTTTATTTATTGCACAGCACATCCATAGAATTTAGAGTCGCTGCTTTCTCTGTCGATTTTTGTCGATTCATTCTTCCATATTTTTACATCTCCATTGTAAATATTTGTCATACTAATATTGTTGATAATTACAAATTCCAATGTTAGAATGAAAGGAGATTACATGAATCAGGAAACAAAACAAACATTCAACACAAACAGAAATTTTAAGAGTGATCTATTCGCTGCTCTCTTCTCGGAGAAGCCGGAGCGTCTGGTAGAATTGTTCAATTTCGTAATGCAGACCGATTATCCTGCCGATACCGAGGTAGAATTAGTCACGTTGGAGGATGCCTTATTCACTAACTTTCGGGATGATATTGCCTTTGTCATGAATCATTGTATGCTGCTCATCACCGAGCATCAAAGCACATTCAATGAAAACATGCCAATGCGTGATTTGCAATACCTGTCGAAAGAGTATATGCGCATGATCTCCCACCGGTCTATCCTCCAGAGAAAGCTGGTAAAGATTCCGACACCACAGTTAATCGTTTTATATAATGGAAAAGAGAAACGTCCGGCACGCGAGATTCTAAAGCTCTCCGACGCTTACATGGTTCCGACCGATGACCCGTGTCTGGAGGTCAGGGTAACGGTCATCAATCTCAACCATCCGGACAATGAGCCATACATAAAACGCGCCAGAACATTATCGGATTACCACACCTTTGTCCGTTATGTCACCGCGCAGGTGGCAGAAACGAAGGATCTGGATGCTGCCATTTCCGCCGCTATTAAATACTGTGTTGCGAATGACATTTTAAAGGATTTTCTGTTATCACATGAAGCGGAGGT
>JBJELB010000083.1:0-32644 GCA_051878935.1 Lachnospiraceae bacterium
TGGTGGTTGCTTATAACATGAGTGGATGGCGTGGTTTTGTTAAAATGTTAAAATCTCCAAAAAGCGATGGCGCTGTTTTGCTGGTAACGTTTTTCTTAACGGTATTCTTTGACCTGGTAATCGCGATTGAAGTAGGCATGATCTTGGCATGTTTATTATTTATGAACCGCATGTCTCAGGAAACGGTCGTAAATGGATTGCATTACACATGGGAAGGAAAGGACCCGAAAAACGATCCGGATGCAATCAGCCTTCGTGTCATTCCAAAACATACGGAAGTGTTTGAAATTATCGGACCTATGTTCTTTGGTGCAGCAGATAAGTTCTTTGAGATTAGCCGCAGAATGAATCATCACTATAAAGTGGTAATTATCCGTATGCGTTCGGTTCCGGCCATGGATGTCACTGCCTGTAACACCCTGCAGCAGATCTGTGAACAATGTAAGAAGAAGGGCATTACGGTGGTGTTGTCTCATGTGAATCCACAGCCATTGTCAGTTATCGAAAAGACCGGCTTGATTGATTTGATTGGGAGAGAAAACATTTGTGCCAATATTGATGAAGCACTGGTGCAGGCGAAGAAAATTATGGAATAACGGTCGCAAGAAAAATTTGGAAATTTGAAAAAAGATTTGCAATTCTGACTGGCATATGCTACACTTCTTTTGGATATGAACGAAAAGTCCATAGATACAAAAAACGAACCCCTAGAAAGATTTGGCCTCTCTAGGGGTTCTTGTCATTTCAGGCTGACCAGACCCAGGCTAATTACCGGTTACTCTGCTCATCTAGCCATTTGCAAATGTAATACGCGATGACACTTGCCATGATGGAGAGTATGAACGAAACAATTACGTCCATAGATACACCCCCTTTCTGTTGCGAGGGCGGCAACACTAGCATTATATCATTATTTGACTTATCTGTATACCATAAAATTACAATATATAACAATTATTTACAATTCGTTACTTGACAGACGCAACCGAGATTTGACTTGAGAAGACAAATGAATTGATGTATAATAAATTATTCATGTAAATCAAAAGAAAGGATGCGTTGTTATGAGTGAACAAACAATCGTTGCAGTGGATGCAATGGGTGGAGATCATGCACCGGAAGAAATCGTAAAAGGTGCAGTGGAAGCAATCAATGCAAGAGAAGATATTATGTTATATCTGGTAGGAGATGCAGGACGTGTCAATGCAGAGCTTGCGAAATACCAGTACCATAAAGATCAGGTAAAAGTCATTCATGCTTCGGAAGAAATTACTTGTGAGGAAGCACCGGTTATGGCAATTCGTAAAAAGAAAGATTCGTCTATGGTCGTTGCATTAAATCTGGTGAAAAACGGAGAGGCGGATGCTTTTGTATCAGGTGGAAGCTCCGGTGCGGTATTAGCTGGTGGTCTTTTTATCGTAGGTCGTTTAAAAGGAGTGGAGAGAGCACCATTGGCTCCTTTGTTTCCAACGACGAAAGGAGTCTCTTTGTTGATTGATTGTGGTGCCAATGTCGATGCACGTCCATCTCATTTGGTACAGTTTGCGAAAATGGGTTCCATTTATATGGAAAGTGTTGTTGGTGTTGAGAAACCGCGGGTAGCGATTGTGAACATCGGTGTGGAAGAAGAAAAGGGAAATGCGTTGGTAAAGGAAACGTATCCACTTTTAAAAGAGTGTAAAGATATCAATTTTATCGGCAGCATAGAGGCTCGCGACATTCCATATGGAAAAGCGGATGTTGTTGTTAGCGAAGCATTTGTCGGAAATGTTATTTTGAAGCTGATGGAGGGATTGTCCGGTGCTTTGGTTGGACAGATTAAGAGAGGTCTGATGTCAACGACAAGAAGTAAACTGGGAGCTGCCCTAGCGATGCCGGCTTTAAAGAAGACCTTGAAATCGTTTGATGCAACAGAGCATGGTGGTGCTCCGTTGCTTGGTTTAAAAGGCCTGGTTGTGAAGATCCACGGCAGTGCGAAAGCAAAAGAAACAAAGAATGCTATTTTCCAGTGTGTGCAATTCAAAGAACAGAAGATTAATGAAAAAATTCAGGAAAAGTTAGAGGTAGTTTCGGAATGACAATGCAGGAGAGAATTGCAGGACTGGAAGAAAGAATAGAATATGTTTTTCAGAATAAAAAGCAATTACAACTGGCACTTACTCATAGCTCCTATGCGAATGAACAACGTAAGAAACAGGAATACAATGAGCGAATCGAATTTCTGGGTGATGCGGTGTTAGAGCTGGTAATGAGTGATTATCTTTATCGGTCGTATCCGGAGAAAAAAGAGGGCGAATTGACGAAAATGCGTGCCAGTCTCGTTTGTGAAAGAACCTTAGCCGGATGTGCCAGAAAGATTCAATTAGGAGATTTCCTATTATTAAGCAAGGGAGAAGAACAATGCGGCGGACGCAATCGTGATTCTATTCTCAGTGATGCTTTTGAATCGGTGATTGGTGCCATTTATCTCGATGGAGGTATTGAACAGGCACGTACTTTTATCATGAAACATTTATTGGAAGATGTAGAAGATAAGTTTTTGTTCTATGACGCCAAGACGACGTTGCAGGAACTGTTGCAGGCGGAGAAAAAAATCTTACCGGAGTATCGTCTGATAGGAGAAACCGGACCGGAACATGATAAAACCTTTGAGGTGGAAGTTTTGGTGGAACAGACTGTGATTGCACGGGGCAGTGGTCATTCCAAAAAAGCAGCAGAACAGATGGCTGCTTATCTCGCCCTGAAGAATAAAGAGAAGAAGTAGGAACAAGCATGTATTTAAAGAGTATTGAGGTACACGGTTTTAAGTCTTTTGCGAATAAGATTGTATTTGAATTTAAAGATGGCATTACCGGTATCGTAGGACCAAACGGTAGTGGAAAAAGCAATGTTGCGGACGCAGTTCGTTGGGTGTTAGGAGAACAAAGTGCGAAGCAATTGCGTGGTGCCAGTATGCAGGATGTCATTTTTGCGGGTACCCAGAATCGTAAACCGATGGGATATGCATATGTGGCTATCACGTTGGATAACAAAGACCATAGTCTGCCAATTGAATATGATGAGGTGACGGTTTCCAGACGTGTATACCGTTCCGGAGAAAGTGAGTATATGATCAACGGGACGAGTTGCCGCCTGAAGGATATCAATGCGTTGTTTTTTGATACGGGTATTGGTAAAGAAGGATATTCCATTATCGGACAGGGTCAGATTGAGAAGATTCTGAGTGGTAAGCCGGAAGAACGCCGGGAATTATTCGATGAAGCTGCCGGAATTGTGAAATTTAAGAAAAACAAGGCTGCAACGGAGAAATCGTTAGAGCAGGAGCATCAGAATCTGCTTCGTGTGAAAGATATCTTAGATCAGCTGGAACTTCAGGTTGGTCCGTTAAAACATCAGTCGGAAGTTGCAAAGCAGTATCTGGAATACCGGGATGAATGTAAATCGTTGGATGTTAATGTATTCTTGTTGGAAAGCGATCGTATCAAAGGCGTGGAAAAAGAGCTGGAAGAGAAAATTGCGATTGTAACCAATGACCTGGATCAGGCTCAGAAAGAATATGATCTGACCAAAAAAGAATATGAGTCGTTAGAGCTTGAGATGGAACATCGGGAAGCCCTGATGGAGCAGTTGAAAAACGATATCAGTGAGGCGAAGCTTTCCAAAGGAAAATTGGAAGGTGAGATTAAGGTTGTAGAAGAACAGATTAATACAGCCAAGAGTCAGGAAATCCATGTTCAGGAGAGACTGACTCGTCTGGAGCAGTCCATTAACGCAAAAAATAAAGAAGAAGAAGCGGTATTGGAAGAAAAGGAAAGCCTGTTGGAGGAGCGTGAAAAAACGTCTCAGGCATTGCTGTCTCTGGAAAATAAGCTGGAAAGCTGTAATCAGAACCAGAATGCATTAGCAGCCAAAATAGAAGAGAATAAGAGCAGCATGATCAGCTTCATGAACCAGAATACGGAAATTACCGGTAAGCTGGAGCGTTATGATGCGCTTTTAGAACAGATCAGCATTCGGAAAACAGAATTGAACCAACGCTTGCTGACAAATGAGAGTGCAAAACAGGAGCATGAAAGTGTTGTTTCCAGGATGAGCGAAGCGAAGGCAGAAAATGATGCTGCAATAGAGCAGTTGGAGACGGAAACGACAGCGAATGAAGCAGTCCTACAGAAAGCAACCGAAGAGTTGAATGAAAAGCGCAGTCTGCTCGCTGAAGCACAACAGGATTATCATACGAGCCAGTCAAAATTAGATACTGTTCGTAATATGACTGAACGCTATGAAGGATATGGTAACAGCATTCGTCGTGTTATGGAGCAAAAAGAAAAGAATAAGGGCGTCAAAGGTGTTGTTGCCGATTTAATCCAGACACAGAAAGAATACGAGGTAGCCGTGGAAACGGCCCTGGGTGGCAGTATCCAGAACATTGTAACCGATAATGAGAATACGGCCAAACAAATGATTCAGTATCTGAAAGAGAATAAGTATGGCCGTGCGACCTTCCTTCCGTTAACCAGTATATCCGGAGGGGCAGGCATCCGACATGAACAGGCACTCAAAGAAAATGGTGTCATTGGCCGTGCCAGCGATCTGGTGCAGACAGAATTGGAATTTCAACAAGTCGCAGAGTATTTGTTGGGTCGAATCTTAGTTGTTGATCATATCGATCATGCAATTGCGATTGCGAAGAAATATCGCTATTCCCTGCATATCGTTACCCTGGAGGGCGAACATTTGAATCCGGGTGGTGCCATGAGTGGTGGTGCGTTCCGCAATAATAGCAATTTATTGGGCAGACGCCGCGAGTTAGAAGAGCTGACAGAGAAGATTGCAAAGCTGAAACAGCAGATTGAAATCTATCGTGCACGAATGGACGAATTACAGGCTGAGCAGGAGCATGCGCAAGGCTTGGCAAAAGAACATAATCAGCGTCGTCAGGACTTATTCCTGCAACGCAATACCATTATGTTAAATCTCAATCAGGCGCAGGAAGCACTCACAACGCTGCAACAGGGTCTGGCAGGTCTGAAAAGAGAAAATACGGATTTGGATAAACAGATTGCAGAGATACATAAGGAAAAAGAATCTCTGATTACAAACGAAAAAGATTCTTCCAAAGCAAGAGAGACTTGTGAAGAAGCTATTAGCGAACTGGAGCTTCGCTTACAGGAGGGAAATCAGGAAAAAGCCGATTTGGAACAGGATTATGCCCAAACGCGTATGTTGCTGGCAGAGCTTGTTCAAAAAGAAACGTTTGCTACCAGTAATCTGAATCGTATTCAATCTGAGAAACAGACTTTGGTGGAAGAAAGGAAGCAGATTCTTGACCATGGAGATGATGCGAAAGGCAAAGTGCATCAATTACTGGATCAGATTGCAGCCATGCAGGAGGAGGCCGAACAGGCGAGTCGGCGAGTGGCAGACAAAACCAAACAGCTCCAGGAAAAGCAGCAGGAAAAAGAAAACAGTGCAAGAGAACATAAGACGTTCTTCTCAAAACGGGAAGAATTAAATGAAACCATGTCGGCACTGGATAAAGAGAGTTTTCGTTTAACAGGACAGTTAGAGCGAATTCAGGATCAGATTCAGACGTTGGAAAGCTACATGTGGGAAGAATATGAACTGACTTATAAACGTGCAGAAGAATTCAAAGATCCGGAAAAAACAGATTTACCGTCATTGAAGAAGGAATTAGCATCCATAAAGAGTAAGATTCGCGCGTTGGGTAACGTCAACGTTAATGCGATTGAGGATTATAAGGTTATTTCGGAGAAATACGAATTTTTATCAGCACAACGGGATGATATTTTAAAAGCAGAGGCGAATCTGAATAAGATCCTGCATAATCTGGATGTCGAGATGCGGAAACAGTTTAAGGAACGCTTTACAGAGATTCAGATCATGTTTGATAAAGTATTCAAAGAACTGTTTGGTGGTGGTAAGGCTACATTGGAATTAGTGGAGGATGAAGATCTAATCGAAGCCGGCATTATCATCAATGCTCAGCCACCGGGCAAGAAATTGCAGAATATGATGCAGTTGTCCGGTGGAGAGAAAGCCTTAACTGCAATCGCCATTCTGTTTGCAATTCAGAGTCTGAAGCCGTCCCCGTTCTGTCTGTTAGACGAGATCGAGGCTGCATTGGATGAATCCAATGTCGGACGTTTCGCAGAATATCTGCATAATTTAACGAAAGATACACAGTTTATCTGTATTACGCACAGACGGGGAACGATGACAGCCGCAGATGTATTGTACGGTATTACGATGCAGGAGAAGGGTGTGTCAACCCTGGTATCTGTGAATCTGATTGAAGATAAACTGGATGAGTAATGCAGCAGGAGGAGCAAAATGGGAGAGAAGAAAGGTTTTTTTCGAAAGCTGGTAGATGGACTGGCAAAAACAAGAGATAATATTTCCGAAGGCTTTGATAACCTGTTCCATGGTTTTTCGGAGATTGATGATGATTTTTATGAAGAGTTGGAAGAACTGTTGATTATGGGAGACCTTGGTGTCGATACCACGATGAATATTCTGGATGATCTGCGTGCCAGAGTGCGGGAAAACCATATCATGCAGACCAGTGAATGCCGTGAATTATTGATTCAGACAATCAAAGATCAGATGGCAGTAGATGAGTCGGCATATGACTTTGAAAATCAAAAATCCGTCGTATTAGTGATTGGTGTAAATGGTGTAGGTAAAACAACATCGGTAGGAAAATTGGCAGCAAACTTGAAAAATGAAGGAAAACGCGTTATGATTGCGGCAGCGGATACGTTCCGTGCAGCAGCGATTGAACAATTAACTGAGTGGTCCAACCGCGCAGGCGTGGATATTATTGCACAGCAGGAAGGCTCTGATCCGGCAGCAGTGGTTTATGATGCCTTGCAGGCTGCGAAATCCAGAAATGTAGATGTCCTGTTATGTGATACAGCCGGTCGTCTTCATAACAAAAAGAATTTGATGGATGAACTAAGTAAGATGAATCGGATTATCGAGAGAGAATACCCTGAAGCGCATCGTGAGAGCCTGATTGTCTTAGATGGCACGACAGGCCAGAATGCTTTGGTTCAGGCCAGACAGTTCAAGGAGGCAACGGACATTTCCGGTATTATTTTAACAAAGTTAGATGGAACAGCCAAAGGTGGTATTGCCATTGCTATTCAGGCAGAACTGGGTGTTCCGGTCAAATATATTGGTTTAGGTGAGAAAATCGATGATTTACAGAAATTTGATGCAGATGACTTTGTAAATGCTTTGTTTAGTCAAAAGGAGGACGAATAAGATGCTGACACTTGATAAGTTTGAAAAAGCCTATGACATAGTACAACAGGTAGTATTGCCGACAAAGCTTGTGAAAAGCGACTTTTTCTCAAAAGCAACAGGAAATCAGGTATACTTAAAACCGGAAAATATGCAGTTGACCGGCGCTTATAAGATACGAGGTGCGTATTATAAGATTAGTACGTTATCGGATGAGGAACGAAAAAAGGGTCTGATTACCGCTTCCGCAGGAAATCATGCGCAAGGTGTTGCCTATGCAGCAAGAGAATATGGAACAAAAGCAGTCATTGTTATGCCGACATCCACACCGCTTATGAAGGTGAATCGTACCAAGGCATTGGGAGCAGAGGTCATTCTGCATGGAGAAGTATATGATGAGGCATGTGCATATGCATTAAAATTAGCGGAAGAAGAAGGCTATACCTTCATCCATCCGTTTGATGATTTGGATGTAGCCACCGGCCAGGGAACGATTGCGATGGAAATCGTAAAAGAATTACCTACCGTAGATTATATTCTGGTTCCTATCGGCGGAGGTGGTCTTGCGACTGGTGTATCCACATTAGCAAAGCTGTTGAATCCAAATATCAAAGTTATTGGTGTGGAACCTGCCGGTGCGAATTGTATGCAGGCATCGTTACAGGCCGGCGAAGTTGTTACTTTACCGGGTGTGGATACGATAGCGGATGGTACCGCAGTAAAAACACCGGGCAGCAACATCTTCCCATACATACAGGAAAATATCGATGATATTATTACGATTGAAGATTCAGAATTAATCGTTGCATTCCTGGATACATTAGAAAATCATAAGATGCTGGTAGAGAATTCCGGCTTATTATCAGTAGCTGCATTGCAGCATTTAGATGTGAAGGGCAAAAAAGTGGTATCCGTTTTAAGCGGTGGTAACATGGATGTCATCACGATGGCTTCGGTTATCCAGCATGGTCTGATTGCCCGTGACAGAATCTTTACCGTATCGGTGCAATTGCCGGATAAACCGGGTGAATTGGTACGTGTCTCTACCGTGATTGCACAGGCACAGGGAAATATCATCAAGCTTGAGCATAACCAGTTCGTCAGCATCAACCGAAACAGTGCAGTAGAATTGGTAATTACGATGGAAGCATTTGGAACAGAGCATAAGCACAAGATTATCCGGGCCTTAAAGGATGCCGGATATGATCCAAAACTCGAAGAATCTAAGAGTATTTATAATTAGGAAAACAGCCCCGCGATTCCGGCAGCCCACCTGCACGGCAATTCCGTTTTTCGCTGACACCCAGATTCTTAGAAAAATATACACTTCATTCCTATCACGAAACGCGCCGGTGACTTGTTTGAAACACTTCGGTTGGTGAGTTGTGTCATAAGGCGTGTAATCAAACGTGATAGGAATGGAGTGTTATATTTTTCTTGAATCTGAAAACGGTGCAAGAAAAACGGAATTGCCGTGCAGGCGGGCTGCCGGAATCGCGGGGCTGTTTTCCTAATCATTAAGTATAACGGTAA
Source organism: Lachnospiraceae bacterium (assembly GCA_051878935.1). Taxonomy (GTDB): domain Bacteria; phylum Bacillota; class Clostridia; order Lachnospirales; family Lachnospiraceae; genus CANQDT01. Next base: position 8,800 of record JBJELB010000083.1, read on the forward strand.
ATGTGCTGCCTCCGCTTTCTCCACTGTCAGCTTTAATTTCTCCACCTGTGATCATAAGAATGCGTTTTACCAGAGGTAATCCCAGACCATGTCCTTCCTGCTTATGAGAGCTGTCTGCCTGATAGAATTTATCAAAAATATGCTTTTTGTCTTCCTCTGAAATGCCGATTCCGTTATCTTTGACAGTAAATACAATTTTTTCGTTTTCCCTAATCAGACGAATACGAACAAGACCCTTTTGTGGACTGAATTTAATAGCGTTGCTTATCAAATTATCCCATACATGCCTGAGCAGATTTTCATTACCGAAATACATGATATCTTCCAAATCTACATCAAAATCAATGTCTTTTTTTACCCAGACAGGCTCCAATGCAACAATAGACTCTCGGATCTGTTCATCCAGCCGATACCACGTCTGGTTGGTTTCAATTGATTGGTTTTCCAATTTTGTCAACAGTAGCATATTTCCGAAAAGAGTAGAAAGGCGGTTAGTATTAAATAAAATTTTGCCTACATAGCCCTTCTGTTCTTCACTGAGGTTTTCACAGTCCTGCAAAAGCATAGAATAGCCCTCAATTGCAGCAACCGGAGTTTTTAGTTCATGTGATACATTCGATATGAAATCCTTTTGTATCATTTCGGTAGAGGCAAGCTCGTGCGTCATCAGGTTAAATCCGGAGTATACCTCCTGTATTTCTTTTAAGGAGGATTTCTTTGTTATTCTGACGGTGAAATCTCCATCGGCTACCTTTTCCATTGCTTCTCTCAGATGCAAAAGCGGTTCCAAAACCCATTTTAATAAAAGGGATGTTACAACAAATCCCACCAGTAAACCTAACACAACCAGCCGGAGAAGCAGCGGGATTTCATTGGTATAAGGAAAGACTTTTTCCAATACAACAGACAGTCCGTAAGCCAGCAGAATGCTTGTGCAGATTTCTCCCGAAACCATTGCTAATAATCGAAGTCTTAAACTGAATTTATTATTTTTTCGATTTCTGATTTGTTCAAAAGCTTCTCTTGTTTTCATAGCTTAACCACCTTATATCCAACGCCGCGCATGGTAATGATTTTAAAGTCTTTACTGTCACGGAAACGATCTCTCAGTCTGCCAATATGAACATCGACCGTATGTGTATCGCTGTCAGTATCATAGCCCCATATCTCATCCATAAGGTTCTGACGAGTAAAGATTTTTCCCGGATAAGATGCCATTTTATAAAGCAGCATGAATTCTTTTTGGGGCAGAACAAAGGATTCATTTTCTGTTGTAACGGTTAGAGAATCTATTTCCATGATGGTATTACCGATTACCAGGCGGCGTTCGTTAATCATTTGAGCACGCCTTAGCAGTGCCTGCACACGCAGAACCATTTCATTTACATTGATTGGTTTCACCATATAGTCGTCCGTGCCGGACAGAAATCCGGTACGCATATCGTCAAAGGAATCTTTTGCCGTTATCATTAGAACGGGAGTTGTGTAACCTGCATCTCGGAGCATACGAATCAGCTGATAGCCATCCATAATAGGCATCATAATATCCGATATAATCAAATCATAGTATTCATTACCCATAGCATCAAGTGCTTCTTTGCCGTTTGCAACGCCTTTTACCGAATAGCCGTTTTTTACCAGAACGTGCGTAAAAAGCTGTCGCAGTTCTCCGTCGTCTTCGGCGATTAAAATCTTAAGCATATACAAGTCCTCCTAAACTGTGTGAATTTGTTCCAAAGGGATTATCTATCATTCGAAAATTCCATGTTTGCATAGATTCTTCGCATTCGTTCATCCGGAAATCTTTCATCAATGAGTTCCCAGAAGGAATTTGACGGTTCTATACCTGTAGTTCTCTGAGACCATCGAAACATAGATACAGCAGACATGAATCCGTTAAAAACAAAGAATATGACTAGAATCCAGGTAATCATCTTTCCGATGCGATTTGGTATTTTCAGTATTGCTTTTGCCATTCTTGGATAGATATTTTTAATCCACAGAACACCGAGAAAGCCCCAGAATACAGAATAGAGCAGGCATATTCTTCCGTTAATATTAAACGGCATATGACTGTAATCCCAGGAGCGGGATCCGAACAAAACCTCCTGACCCCAGGAACAGATATATTCTACTACACTTCCTACAACCATGCCACCGAAAAAAGATAACCAGCTTCCTCTGTTTCTAAATTTGTACAAGCATAGTGATAAGGCTACGGCACCCGCACCGTAAAGTAAATTAAACGGTCCGTATACCAACCCCGAACGACTTTCAAGATATCCGTTTGTTAAAAGGCACCATAACAATTCCACGACAACACCAACAAAGCTTCCGATGAAGCAAATTAGCAGAATTTTATAGATATTCAGACCTTTTGCAAAATGTTTGGATTCATTTTCACTTAAATCAATCGATGCATTGGATGGAGCGGTCGATATGAATTTTCTTTTTTTCTTTTGTTTTTTAATATCGTTTTGTCGTGCACTTAGTTCATCTCTGATGGAAGCCGTGTGAACTAAAACCTTTGTTATGTTTGTGTTTGCACGTTTCAGTGATGACACCTTTGCGTCGGTTTCTTCATCGGAATAGTCATCTTCAAGCATTTTGGGATAATATGCCTTCATTTCTTCATTTGTTTCCTGTACAATATCAAGGAGGTGTAAACTTTCCTTTTCAATCTCTAATACACAGTGGGGAGCTGCTGCGGTTTGCTCAATCTCAGTGGATAATTGTCCGTTCTCTCTTGCGTGTGGTTTGGTCGGCTTTGTTATGTGCAGGACAGACTTAATCTGTTTTATTATCATTCCTTTTGGTGCAGCACCTTTGTTGCTAACCGGAGGATAAAAACGGTCCAGTTCTCCCTTGTAGTCCTCAAGCCACGGCTTATATTTGCCGCTGTAGTGAACAATAGAGGTCCCTTTTTCTACTGCTGTTATATCAAGTTTTTCATGTTTTTTATAGTATTTGTATGTCCATTCATTCAAGTTATAAATGCGCTCGTCCACAAGCAATGTATGATTTCCAAATAGAATATTCATTAAGTCCTGGTCGCCTAAAATGAGACGCCGAACATTTTTTTCAAGACATTCCAAAACCTTTTCTAAATCAAAGTCTCTGCGGATTGCTTCCAGATTCATAAGAACCACACCGGAATTTAAATACCGTTTTTGATTCTTGAGCCCAAGACGCATTTTATTAAAGGCATCATGAAAGCCGTGCAGATGAGCTGCAGCAGCAATGTAGGAACCATTGAAATCGATTTCATACAAAGGCATAATACTTTTCAAAAAGTATATATCCGGGTCCAGGTACAAGCATCGATCAACACTTTCCGGCAAGTACTTAAATGCCAGAAGACGATAAAATGATTCCTCAGGAATACGGGCAAGGATAGGAGTATCTTTGAAAAATTTGTCTGTTATTTTTATATTATGTATTTGTATGTTAAAATTCTCAGCAGTGCTTTCAAGGGGATGAAAGTCACCTTCGGTTAAAGATGAATGAACAACATATAAATCTGTTTTAATATCTTTATGCAGTGCGCCATAGGATTGCAGCATCACATCAAGGGGTTGTAAATAATTTTTATCCAGCGTAACAATCAAGTTAATATTGGTTATTTTTGAAGATTGCATTTGTCACCTCTTACAAACTCGTTTAAAATTCATTTTGTAGTATCGTAATCTGTCTTTATCAACCAATCTTCAACTGAAAATCAACAATTGTTGACATTACTTTACATTTCCATTGATATGTAAATATAGCCCCGCGATTCCGGCAGCCCGCACGCACGGCAATTCCGTTTTTCTTGCACCATATCCAGATTCAAGAAAAATATACACTCCATTCCTATCACGTTTGATTACGCGCCTTATGACATAACTCACCAACCGAAGCGTTTCAAATATCTTTTTTAGGCCGTTTGAAAACGCCGGTACTTAGCTCCCGTTCTTTGGGAGCTTATGTACCGCTGCGTTGGAAACCGCGCGAGAGCATGCCTAAAAAAGATATTGAAATCACTAACGGTTGGTTCAAACAAGTCACCGGCGCGTTTCGTGATAGGAATGGAGTGTATATTTTTCTAAGAATCTGGGTGTCAGCAAAAAACGGAATTGCCGTGTGTGCGGGCTGCCGGAATCGCTGGGCTGTTTTTAAATATAAAATGGAAAAGAATGTAAAAAATGCTTGACATTTACAAAATATGGTGTAAAATGTCAAATATAAACAATTTAGGGAAGAGGTGGTAAGAGGTGCATCAGTTTCAGATTGCACTTGTTGATGTTTCAGAAGAGTATGTATACGGTTTTATGAATTATTTTAATACGAGAAAAGATGGGGCATGTTTTGTAACAGGTTTTACACGATGGGAGGCTTTTGAAACATATATGCAGAGCCATCATCCAACCTGTATTTTTCTTTCTATTTACTACAGTATGTTAGCGAAAACGATGAGTTGGTATGAGGAGATGAAGGATCGTATTTTCTGGCTTCATGAAGAACAGACGACAAAGGCGGAACATCATTTTTTTAAGTATCAGTCTTTGGAGTGCTTGATGAGTGCTGCTATAGATATGTCAAAGGTAAGTTTGCCAACGAGTGGATGGGAGATTTCGAATTGTATCGCTGTATATTCTCCAATGAGTGCATGTGGTAAAACTACATTAGCATATGACCTGACCAGAGAGAAACAACAGAAAGGGAAAACCTTGTTGATTCCTATGGAAGAGTATGCAGATACACCGGTAACGGATAGCGGTTTGGAATCGGTATTGTATGGGATTAAGAGTCGTAGCGTGCATTTCAGAGATGAGTTTATGGAGCAGGTAAAAGAGACGGAAGGGGTATTCATCCTTCCACCGGTAATGTCTTATATGGATTTACGACAGTTGTCGGTAGAGGATATGGAGTGGTTTATCGGGCAGTTACACCAGATAGAACGCTACGAATACATCATATTTGATGTCGGTGTCGGGTGTTTTTCTGATCTGGCGACTCTTGCAGTGTTTGATGAACTGCATGTGATCAGGGATGAGAAGAACGGGAAATATCTCAGTTTTGTCCGGATGTTACGAAACCTTCATTTGGATTATCTCCTGGAGCAAATACAATATCATGACCTAGCAGAAGAAAAGGGGAGAATAGATGGAAAGAGAATCGTGGTCCCACTTGAGGAGCATTCTGTCACAGGAAGTGCTGGAAGAAATCGATATGACGCAGGAGACGAGCGAAGTACAGATCTGGACGATTATCGACAATCTTATTCGGAAAGCCGGGCAGAGAGAGTATCTTTCTCTGCGGGATAAGGTACGGCTCCGTCAAGAGGTGTTTAATTCTATTCGTAAGCTGGATATTTTACAGGAGTATCTGGAGGATGAATCAGTTACGGAGATTATGATTAATTCAGAAAGACGAATCTTTGTAGAACGGGCGGGGAAAATCGAGGAAACGAATGCGAGCTTTAGCAGCAAGGAAAAATATGAAGACGTGATTCAGCAGATTGTTGCAAAATCAAACCGAATCGTAAATGAATCCAATCCTATTGTGGATACGCGTCTGGAAGATGGCTCCAGAGTGAATGTCGTGTTATCACCGATTGCGATTGATGGTTCTGCCGTAACGATTCGAAAATTTCCAAAGAAGGTCTATACGATGGAAGATTTAATCCGGTTTGGATCGTTAAGCAGGGGGATTGCACGAATACTGGAAGTATTGGTAAAGAGCCGGTATAACATCTTTATCAGCGGTGGAACCGGTTCGGGAAAAACGACATTTTTGAACGCACTTTCTCAATACATTCCGTCTGATGAACGGATTATCACGATTGAAGATTCGGCGGAACTAAAGATTACTACGATTCCCAACATGATACGTCTTGAGATGCGTAATGCAAATCTGGAAGGTGGAGGAGCGATTACGATTTCTCAATTATTAAAGACAAGTCTTCGGATGCGACCGGACCGAATTATTATCGGGGAGACTCGTGGAGAAGAAGCTCTGGATATGCTGCAGGCGATGAATACCGGGCACGATGGCAGTATTTCTACCGGACATGGAAATTCATGTAAGGAGATGCTGATGCGTTTGGAAACGATGGTGTTGATGGGAGCGGATATGCCTTTGCTGGCTATCCGTCAGCAGATTGCGTCTGCCTTGGATATTATGATTCATTTGGGGAGAATGAAGGACAGGAGTCGTCGGGTGCTGGAGATTACGGAAGTATCGGGCTGTGAAAATGGAATGATTACATTAAATCCCTTGTTTCGATTTGTGGAATCAGATCAGACAGGTTTACAGTTCTGCAATCCGCTGCAGTTTACACAGAAATTGGATCACAGTGGTTATAGAACAGAATATGAGGAGGTGTTAAAAGCATTTGTGGTGGATACGGCAAAACAGACAAAAGTTGATTTGGATGACACAGCTCGTCGTTCTGATAGTGGCTCAAGCCTGGCTGTTCTTTGATTCTCTGTGGGGCATTCCTGCATTATTTCCTGTTGCGGTTGTGTTTCTGAGAAAGAAGAAAAGGGAGATTGAGAGAAAAGAGCAGGCAGAATACCTGCATGACTTTCAATACCTGTTGGAGGAGGTTATTGTTTCATTGAGAGCCAGGTACTCTCTGGAAAACAGTTTTGTGAATGCGTGCACGTTATTTCTACAGACAGAAGAAAAAGCGCAACATCGTATGGCGGGGGAGGCTCATATTCTCCTGCAAAGTTTGCAGATGAACCTTCCAATCGAAACCGTTATTGAGGCGATGACCGAAAGAAGTCACCTGGCGGAAATAGAAGAGTGCTCAGAGATTCTGGGACTGGGAAAACGTAATGGTGGGAATCTGATTGCCTTGTTTGAACAGTTTTGTCAGAATCTGCGCATCAAGTGGGAAGTTGAAGAAGAAATCCGGACAATGGTCGCGGAAAAACGAATGGAACAAACCATTATGAAATGGATGCCGGTGGGAATCTTAGCTTATCTGCGTGTCACGAATGCTGCTTATATCGAAGGGTTATATCATAATCCAGTTGGGGTGGTTATTGCAGTAACGGCAATCGTTGTGATGATATTGTCTGATGAGTGGGCAGACAGAATCATGAATATAACAGTATGAAAAATAGGAGATATGGAAGATGAAGCTGCAGACACATCATAAAAAAGCAATCATGCTTCTGGTTGTGTTTCTTTTTATATGGATTCTTCTGTTAATGAAAGACAGTCTGTTGGTCAAGAAACAACAGCAAAGCGTTACCAGAAACGAATATGGGATGGGGACGCGAAATCAGGAAGTTGTCTTAACAGATAAAAATGGAGAACAGAGCAGTATTACGGTATCCGTATCAGAAACGCAATATGATGAGAAGACAAAAGAATTAAAATTAAAGGAAGCGAAACAGTATGTAGAAGAGTGCTTTCTGGGTGAAAATTCATCTGTGGACTGTGTTTCCGAAAGCTTATGTCTTCCGGAAACGATTCCGGACAATGCATGGACTGTATCGTGGAGAAGTGATCATTATGATTATGTGGATACGAATGGTAATGTTTTTCTCGGTGAGATTACGGAAGATGTTCTTGTTACACTGACTGCAACTTTCGCGTATCAGGAAGAACAGGTTCAGGAAACATATCCGGTTCGCATAACAAAACGAGGATTAAGTGAACAAGACCTGAAAACCTTAACCATACAACAGGAGCTGCAGAAAAAAGAAGAACAGAACAGAGAAGAAAAAATCTGGAATCTACCCAGAGAGATGGAAGGTCTTCGAATCTCATTACCGGAAACAAAAAGGAATACCTATCAAATCATTCCTTTTATGGGGATTTTGGCGGCCATTGCCATGATATTGGAGCAAAAGGAAAAAGAGAAACAGAAATTGAAAGTCCGAAAAGCACAATTACTGGCGGCTTACCCGGCCTTTGTCCGAGAACTGTCCTTATTAATGGAAACGGGTATTCCGATGAAAAGCTGTATTTTACGATTGGCAAAGAGAAAACATATTCCTGTACTGCAAGAGCAATTACAAATGTGTGTATATCAGTTTCAAAATGGGGAAGCAGAACGAAAAGTATATGAAGAATTTGCAACCCGTATCGGGTTAGCACAGTATCGCAGGCTGGTTACGTTGATGATTCAGAATCTGACAAAGGGCAGTAATCAGATGCGGCAGATGCTGCAGCAAGAAGAATTGCAGGCGATAGAGCAGCGAATTGAAAGTGCGAAACAACAGGGGGAAGTAGCAGGTACCAAATTGTTGCTGCCGATGCTACTACTCTTATTGGTGGTGTTGATGCTGGTTATGGCGCCTGCACTAATGAGTTTTCAATTATAACGGTACATTGACAATAGAATGGACTTTACATCTTTTTTAATACACAAGAACAATAGTTAGGAGGAAATTTGTATGGGATTAAAAAAATGGAAAGAAGAATTAGCAAGAGAGGATGGAATGGGTGTTGTAGAGGTGATATTAATAATCATTGTCTTAATTAGTCTGGTTATTATTTTTCAGGATCAGATTACCGCATTAGTCAATAACATCTTTCAAACAGTCACCAGTAATGCGGCAAAAGTAAAATGAGATTTTGGGAAGATGAGCATGGTTCCGTTACCATCTTTCTTAGTCTGCTTTTGGTGGCACTGCTGGGAATATCATTGATACTGATGAATTATGGGAAAATCTATCAGGGAAATACAAAAGTGCTGCGCAGTATGCAGGGAGCAGGTGAACATATACTGGCAGATTATAATCAGGCACTGGCGGAGCAATATCATCTTTACTTCCTGGATGAAACCTATAATGGAAAGAGTGAGGAGATATTGATCAATCGGATTCAGAATTACATGGAAACACATTTGGGAGATTTTTATGACATCTCCATTGAGGATGTTGCTATTGATGATCGTAAGTATGTGTTTGATGAGGGATATCAGGCCATGCAGGAACAGATAGAAGATGAAATGGAACTTATGGTAATGGAAAAAGGAAAAGAGTGGTTGGAGGAAACCATGAAAGGATTGGATGGAGAATCCGAACGGAAAACAGTAGATGAACAAATTAATTCAGAACTACAAAAACAGGAAGCTGCTTTAGCGCCTTCTCAGGATGGACAAGTAGTACAATCATCATCCGATTATATATCGGAACCGCCAACAGTGGAAGATCCGAGAGACAGTCTGCGTAAGGTGCTGCGAAAAGGGATGCTGGCATTTATAACGGATCAGAATCCTTTGCTTTACGGGGAATCAAAGTATTGGAAACAGGAATCAAAAGCATTTAGCGGGCTGAAAGAATTATCAGATTTTATGAAAAGAGACAAAACGGAGAATTCTTCGATCCTATCCTATGGAAAGGAAAAGATGGCATTGCTTTTCTATGCAAACGAGCATTTCAAGTCCTATGTGGAACAACCGGTATCCTTTCTAACCAGGAGTGAATATGAATGGGAATATTTAATCGGAGGAGAAACTGAGGATGGGGATAACATTGCAAAAACAGCCAATAAGATTCTGGTGATGCGTATGCCGCAAAACATGGCGGTTGCTTTCTCTTCTTCTTCCTTAAGACAGGAGGCCAGAGGAATCTCGACAGCATTAGTAGGTACCTTGTGTGTTCCGGGTCTGGTAGAAGCAACGGAATGTCTGCTTCTGGCAACGCTAAGTTATGCAGAGACGCTGGTGGAAATAAGAGCACTCCTGCGTGGGGAAGAAATTGTGCGGATGAAACAGGAAGGAGACTGGAATGTGTCTCTGCATGGGATAACACAGTTGAAGAATCAAACAGTGCAAAGTGGAAGGAAAGATACGATGAAATACCAGGACTATTTATCATTCCTTCTGCTTGTGCAGGATGGAAAAACAACACGCAGCCGAATGGCAGAGATTATGGAGAAAAACCTGCAGATTGATAATCCGTGTTTTGAAATGAAACATTGCCTGTCGTCGTTTTCTCTTTTCTGTCGTACGAATGATTTTGAAAGCAGTCTGGCAGTTGCCTATTAGTTGAGGGAGGAGGAATCAGTGGGATTGCATTCTCAGATGAATCAAATTAAAAAATCAGTTACTCTCCAGGTACAAAGCATCATTTATCATCTCTCTGAGAGTGCAATGCCATTGATTTCTTCTCTGCTGCGGAGAGAGGGCAGCCTGACTGTGGAAGCGGCGTGTGTGGTTCCATTATTTTTGTTCTTTTTTTATGCTGTCTGGTCGATTGGAAGTATTGTCTCATTAGAGGGGCAGATTGACCATGGAGTGATGCAGACGGCAAAGACGATGTCGCGATGGGAGCTTCAGGAAAAGAGTATGTTGCTAACCAGGGGTGTTTTTTTAAAGTATGTAGATTCAGAGTATCTGGAACATTCGCAGTTAAGAGGTGGTGTTGCCGGGATTTCATTTTTACAAAGCTGTTATGAGAAAGAGACATCAACCATATTGATACAGGCATCATATGACATACAAATTGATGTTCCGCTTCTGGGAAAATGGACATTTCCATGTCAACATCAGGTGCGTCAGAAAATCTGGAATGGATACGATTATCTTAATGGAGCGGAAGAGGAAGAAGAATATGTATATGTAACAGAGAACGAGAGTGTATATCATACAAACCGAAACTGCACCCATTTGATTCTTTCTATTACCGAGGTGCCCTATACAGAAGGAAAAAAACGATACCGGGCCTGTGAACGTTGTATTGGAAAGCAGGAAGAACTCCATGGAGAGGTATTTATTACCAATTTCGGAGATGCATATCATGTCAGCTTGTCATGTAGTGGATTAAAACGTACCGTTCGACGGGTTAAAAAATCAGAAACAGGAGGCATAGGTCGTTGTCAAAGATGTGGAGAAACATACAAAACATCATAACGGAAGAATCCGGAATGTTTACAGTGGAAATGGCATTTCTGTTACCACTTCTGCTTTCTGTGGTTTGTTTCATTATGACGATGCTGTTTTGGAAATATGATCAGGTGGTATTGGGAGCTATGGCCGACCGGTGGGTGATGGCTTCTCTTGATGAAGGTGTACTGACAGAAGAACTGGAGGAATATTTGGAGGAGATATGTTTTTTTGTGGAGCGACCGGTCGTCAGTCAAAAAAAGAAAGGCAGGGATATTAAGATATCTGTTTCTACTTGTGTACATACTCCATTCCCGGATATCATGCAAATCATTCAAACGGATGGCATCAGAATTGCTTGGAGTGGAACATACCGTTTGGAAAAACCGGTAGAGGAAGTAAGGAGGAGACGATTATTTGAAACAGATGATACAAAGAGAGGAAATGAATCATTATCTGACAGTCTGGGAGGTGGAGAGTAAGAATCAGTCACGGAAATGTGATATGGAGCTTCAAATGCTTCGATATAATGACATTTCTTTTCTGCTTCCAATGACAGTGCAGGAATTAGATGGAGAGCAGAAATTTCGCTATTCCCTGAATCAGCTGCTGGATCTGAAGACGTTCTTTGATAATCAAATGATGGCATTGGAAGAAATAAAGGATATTTTACAGCAACTATTAGAAATTGTAGATGAGATGAGGCCGTATATGCTTTCTACGGATTCTTTATTATTGGAGCCGGAATATGTTTTTATCCAACCGGATACGAGGCAGCTGCGCATGTGTTATGTACCGGGATATGAAGGGGATTGCATTGATGGCTTTGCCAGAATCATTGAGTTCTTTATGAACCGTATGAATCATAAGGATGAATCAGCGGTTGTATTTGTTTATGGTCTGTACCGCATGACAAAGGAAGAATATTTTAGTCTGGAACAGGTGAAGTCCTGGATGAATGATACAAAGAGTGAAAAACAGTCGGACTGGAATGTTTCAACTATACAACCGGAAGAAGAACATGTGATTAGTGAGAAAATGGAAAGAAAAAAACCGGAACGAAAGGAACCGCTCCAATCAGGAAACATGGAGTCATATTCCGGCAAAAAACAGCCGGAGCCATCCTACTGGGAAATGGTCTCGAAACAGGAAGAGGTCCATACGAATATCAAACTGGGACTGATACAGAAGCTTCGGATTCCATGCATCATTTTAACAGGATGTCTGGCAGGATATAGTTTCTTTGGAGTATTATCAGGAGTGGCATCGAATCAGTTGATACTGCGATGCATTCTGACGATTGTCATGGCAGGAATCTATGGAATTCTGATGAAACTCATCAAAAATACAAGAGAGGATTTGGAATTTGAGAAGGTACGTGAGAAACCCAAAGCGACCTCGGAAGCAACCACTGTATTATTTCAAGAGCCTGAAAAGAAGACGAAGAAAGTGCATTTAGTCCCGATAAAAGGACGAAATTCTCCGGGGACTGCAATTGATAAAAAAACTACGATTTTAGGATCATTACAAGATGCAGTGGATGTGTATCTTTCGGATTCAACCGTAAGCAGAATTCATGCATCGATTGAAGAAGAGGAGGGAGAATACTATATAACGGATTTGCAATCGACAAACGGCACATGGGTAAACGGAAAAAAACTGGCAAGCAGAAGTCCATTTCTATTACGTAATAAAGATCATATTGAATTAGGCCGGGTGGAATATGAGTTTCAATCTCAATAAAGTCATAGTTGGTTTTTTCTCTGATTTATGGTACGATATATGCTGGAGTGTTGAATAAATACAAAGGAAGGTGCGTCGTATGTCGTATATGGCATTATATCGTAAATTCCGGCCACAGCAGTTTGACGAAGTAAAGGGTCAGGAGCATATTGTCACTACGCTATGCAATCAGGTAAAGGCGAATCGAGTAGGTCATGCCTATCTGTTTTGCGGTACGCGTGGTACGGGAAAAACGACGGTTGCAAAACTTCTCGCGAAAGCGGTCAATTGTGAGCATCCGATCGATGGAAGTCCTTGTAATGAATGTCCATCCTGCCGTCAGATTCAGGAACAGACGTCCATGAACGTCATAGAGATTGATGCTGCTTCCAATAACGGTGTGGATAACATTCGTGAGATTAAAGAACAGATTCAGTATTCGCCAACGGAAGGAAAATATAAGGTTTATATCATTGATGAGGTTCATATGTTGTCTATAGGGGCGTTTAATGCGTTGTTGAAGACATTGGAGGAACCGCCATCTTATGTGATTTTTATTCTGGCAACAACGGAACCGCAGAAAATACCGATTACCATTTTATCACGATGCCAACGGTATGATTTTCACCGGATTTCCAGCGATACAATCTATCGGCGTCTGGACGAGCTGATGAAAGCAGAGGGCGTTGCTGCGGAAGAAAAGGCATTACGCTACGTTGCAAAAATGGGAGATGGCTCCATGCGTGATGCATTGAGTCTTCTGGATCAGTGCGTGGCTTTTTATCTGGGAGAAGAACTGACCTATGACCGCGTGTTGGAGGTTCTTGGAGCGGTTGATACGACTGTTTTTGAGCAGCTGTTGCAACTGTGTCGTGAACAAAATGTAGTTGGCGTAATGCAGCTGGTTGAACATATCATTTTAGAAGGAAAGGAGCTGCAGCAGTTCATTACCGACTATATCTGGTTTTTGCGTAACCTGTTGTTATTACAGACCTCGGATGGGATTGAAGATGTCCTGGATATCTCAACAGAACGAATGGAAGCGGAAAAAGAGATCGCGCAGAATGTTCCGGCAGAAATACTGATGCGATATATTAATGAGTTATCTGAAACGGTAAACCGGTTACGTCAGGCAACCAATAAGCGTGTTTTGGTTGAACTGGCACTGATCCGATTGTGTAAGCCACAGATGAGTTCTCAGGATAATACGGTTATGGAGCGTCTTGCGGCACTTGAACAGCAGATAGAGGAACAGAAGAACAGGATACTGACTGCACCATCGGCATATGCAGCACCGTCGGATACACAGCCGATAACCGAAGAGCCGATTCTTCATCCTATGGAGGAGATAGAGAAGCGTCTGCCGCCCGCAGAGGTGGAAGATTTAAAGAAATTAGTGGCTCATTTACAGGCGTGGATTCCGAAACAAGGAGGTCCTGTTGCAAATTTCCTTGGCAAAGCGAAGGTGACATTAAGTGATACCGGATCCAGTATTCGTCTGTTATTCCAAAACAATAATGATGGAATCATGGCGAAGGATTACTTTGAACGCGATGGACACAAGAATCTGAATCATTTGGCTCAGGAACTGTCCGGACAGATAGGGAAAGAAGTAGAGATTACCTGTTTGTTGTGTGAACAGCCAAAGAATACGATTGAACAATATGATTTATTGAAATTAAATATCAACATGCCGGTTGAGATTGTAGATTAGGAGGATATATCATGGCAAAACGTGGAGGCTTTCCGGGCGGAATGGGTATGCCGGGAAATATGAACAATTTAATGAAACAGGCACAGAAGATGCAGAAACAGATGGAAGAGACGACCAAGGAGTTAGAGGCTGCGGAATATACAGGTACAGCCGGCGGAGGCGTTGTAGAAGTGGTTGTTTCCGGTAAGAAAGAAGTGAAGTCTGTAAAATTATCAGAAGAAGTAGTTGATCCGGACGATATCGAAATGTTAGAGGACTTAATCGTTGCAGCTACTAATGAAGCATTACGTCAGATGGAAGAAGCAACAGCGAGCAGAATGTCAAGTATTACCGGCGGCCTGGGTGGAGGTTTCCCATTCTGATATGGATATTTATAGTAAACAAATAGCGAAATTAATAGAAGAACTTGGAAGATTACCGGGCATAGGGAGCAAGTCTGCTGCAAGACTTGCTTTTCACATTATTAATATGCCAAAGGAGCAGGTGGAACAGCTGGCAGAAACGATTACCAGCGCCAAAAAAAATGTGCATTATTGTACGGAGTGCTGCACTTTGACAGATAATGAGATTTGTCCGATCTGTGCCAATGAGAAGCGGGATCATAAGACGATTATGGTGGTTGAGAATACCAGAGATCTGGCGGCATATGAAAAGACAGGAAAATATACCGGAGTCTATCATGTGCTTCATGGTGCGATTTCTCCTATGCTGGGAATCGGACCTGCGGATATTCGCTTAAAAGAATTGATGCTGCGTCTTCAGAATGATGTAGATGAGGTTATATTGGCTACGAATTCCAGCCTGGAGGGAGAAACAACGGCGATGTATATCAGTAAGCTCGTAAAACCGACAGGTATTAAGATTAGTAAGATTGCCAGTGGTGTGCCGGTAGGTGGTGATTTGGAATACATCGATGAAGTAACCCTGCTGCGTGCACTGGAAGGAAGAACAGAGGTATAGAACATGATAGTACTGGAAGAATACCGTGGGACTCTTTTAGAAAATATTCATCATATTACTGCGGTGGTAACGGACGACCGGGGAAAGGTGGTGGCATCTTCCGGAGATGCAGATAAATTGTGTTATTACCGTAGCACTGCGAAGCCGATTCAGGTTTTGCCTGCTTTGGTACGTCAGCTTCCACAAAAGTATGGTTTTACTCAGGATGAGATAGCCATATTAAATGCTTCTCACTGGGGAACGACACATCATATTGCAACATTAGAAGCGATGCTTACCAAAACCGGTTTGACGGAATCGGATTTTATTTTGAAGCCGTTTATGCCGCTTTGGCATACACAAAGAGCACTGCTGACAGCATCCTCACCTTCGGAAGCAACCAATGTGCCTCGTGTATTAACGCATGACTGTACAGGAAAACATATCAATCTGATGCTGTTGCAACGGGAATTGACCGGTTCTCCGAAGGATTATTGGAGAATTGAGAGTCCGGCACAACAGGAAGTGTTGCAGATGATTGCACGTTTTTCCGGTGTTGATAAGGCAGAGATTGTGATTGGAACAGATGGCTGCGGCGTTCCGGTTTTTGGAACAACACTAACTCGAATCGCTACAGCATATGCCAAGCTGATTCAGCCACAGGAACAAGTGGGGCTGGAAGAGGCGATTACCTGTAATCTGGATGCGATTCACGCACACCCTGAGAAAATCAATGATTATGCGACGCCAAACTATTATTTGAACCAGAATGATAATTATATTGCAAAAGACGGGGCACGCGGTATCTGGTGTCTGGGCCTGAAAAAGGAACATCTGGGTATTGCTTTTAAGATGGAAGATGGAATGGATACGCAGTGGTATGCCTTGATACTTGCGAAGATTCTGGAAGAGATCGGTTGTGCAGACAGAGATATGATTGATTGTCTGAGACAATCTGTAAAAACAGAAATTGTGAACGATAATGGTGTAGCAGTAGGTTCTGTATGTGTGAATGGTTCTATCATGAAGGATTGAGAGTAAATGAAAAGAAAAGTATCGCTATACGGCGTTTTGATTGCAATGGCACTGGTAGCTTCTTATTTGGAAGTACTGGTGCCAATTAACATTGGAATACCCGGTGTTAAGTTGGGACTGGCCAATCTGGTAACGATGATTGCACTATGTAAATTGTCAGCTAAAGAAGCGGTTTTTATTACATTGGGACGGATTGTTCTGAGCAGTATTCTGTTCGGAAACGGAGTTTCCTGGTTGTATAGTATGGCAGGCGGTGTTTTAAGCATTTTGGTCATGCTGCTTTTGTTAAAGAAATTTCATGCAACGACGATGTTTGCGAGTATTTGCGGCGGTATAGCGCATAATATAGGACAATTAGCGGTTGCTTATATGATCATTCAACATCATTATATTTTGGCATACTTTCCGGTGTTGCTGATAGCGGGAATCTTGTGTGGTTTTGTTATTGGTCTGTTATCCGGTGAGATCATGAAACGGTTACCGAAACAATTATTTTTGTGTGTGAGTTTATTTTTGTTATGTGGGAGCAGTCTTACGGGCTGCCAGTCGCATTCGGAACCGTATCAGAGTACAGATATCGCAATGAATACAGTAATATCCATGACATTATATGATGGAAATAAAGAAACAGCACAGCAACTATTCGAGCGGATACACCGGCTGGATGAAGATGTGTTGAATGTGAATTGTGAGAATAGTTTTCTTTCACAGGTGAATGCAAAAGCGGGAAGCGGAGAAGAATTATCTCCAGATTCGGAATTGTATGAAATATTGGTCAAACTGCAGAAGTTTTCCCAAAAGCACCCGGGTACCGTGTCCATGACAATGGGTTCCGTTATAGATTTATGGGATTTTCAGGAAGAAGAACCATCTATCCCTTCCAAAGAGGAGACGGAAGAGGCGTTAATGAACACAGGAGCAGATAATCTCGTTTTGGATAATGGGATGATTTATTTGAAGAATGCTGACACAAAATGTAACCTTGGAGCTTGTGGAAAAGGAATCTGTGCAGATATCGTGTACAGGCAGTTGGAGAAAAGTGATGTCAGTGGTGCTTTGATTTCTTTTGGCAACAGTACGATTATGACTTATGGTTCCAAGCCGGATGGCACTGATTTTCAGATTGCTTTGCGACATCCTCGAGGAAAGAATGGAGAATACCTGGGTGTCCTGTCAGTAGAAGGAACACAATTTGTATCGACCTCGGGTGATTACGAACAGTATTTTATAAAAGATGGCATCCGATATCATCACATTCTTAATCCTGATACGGGATATCCTTCACAAAGCGACCTGATTTCTGCCACAGTAATATGTCAGGAAGGATGGATTAGTGACTGGTTATCCACTGCCTGCATGATCGTAGGAGAAGAGGAGGCAAAACAATTATTAGATGAGTATCATGCAGAGGGAATCTTCGTTCGACAGGATCAGACTATAGGTCTGTATTTAAGGGATAAAAACAGCTTTACAGCAAGCTGAATTCGTTGACACCTATCTATGTGTTTGGTATAATTTTAGTAATAAATTTGATGTATGAAGGAGAGTTATATTATGGTTGAAAAAGAGAAAAGTACTCCTTTCGTAACGGACATCGACCAATACTTATTTGGTCAGGGAACACATTATGATATTTACAATAAACTGGGAGCACATCTGATAACAGAGAAAGGGAAAAAAGGAACTTATTTTGCGGTATGGGCACCTCATGCAGCTGCTGTATCTGTTATTGGAGATTTTAATGACTGGGATGGCACCGACTATTTGATGAAACGTTTGGAACCATTGGGAATCTATGAGTTATTTATCCCTGGAGTTTCCCAGGGTGCCATGTATAAATACCAGATACAGACCAAAGATGGCCGGATTCTGGATAAGGCAGACCCTTTTGCAAATCAGTCGGAGCTGCGTCCAGGAAATGCATCGGTTGTTGCGGATGTTTCTAAGTTCAAATGGAGCGACCAGACATGGATGAAAAAACGAGCTTCGTGGAACATGGAAGAAAAACCGGTTATGATTTATGAAATGCATCCGGGTTCCTGGAAAAAACACTGGTGGTTTAACGAAGAAGAGGATAATGACGGCTTTTATAACTATCGTGAGTTAGCCGCGTCTTTAGTAGAATATGTGAAGGAAGTAGGTTATACGCATGTGGAGCTGATGGGCTTGGCGGAATATCCGTTTGACGGTTCCTGGGGATATCAGGTAACCGGCTATTATGCACCTACCTCGCGCTATGGAACTCCGGAAGATTTCCAGTACTTTGTCAATTATTTACATAAGAATGGCATCGGTATTATTATGGACTGGGTTCCGGCACATTTCCCTCGTGATGCACATGGTCTGGCTGACTTTGACGGACAGGCGTTGTTTGAATATGCAGATCCACGAAAAGGGGAGCATCCTGACTGGGGAACGAAAATCTTTGATTATGGCAAATCAGAAGTGAAGAATTTCCTGATTGCCAATGCGTTGTTCTGGATAGAGCATTACCATTTGGATGGACTTCGTGTTGATGCGGTTGCATCTATGTTGTATCTTGATTACGGAAAGCAGGATGGTCAATGGCTTGCGAATAAATATGGTGGAAATCAAAATCTGGAAGCAATCGAATTTTTCAGACATCTGAACTCTGTTGTTTTGGGACGAAATCCGGGTGCCATGATGATTGCAGAAGAGTCCACTGCCTGGCCGCAGGTAACCGGTAAACCGGCAGACGGTGGATTAGGATTCTCATTGAAATGGAATATGGGATGGATGCATGACTTCCTTGAATATATGAAGCTGGATCCGTACTTCAGAAAGAATAACCATTATGCTATGACATTTGCGATGTCTTATCATTATAGTGAGCGGTATGTATTATCTCTGTCTCATGATGAAGTGGTACATCTTAAATGTTCGATGATAAATAAGATGCCGGGATTGGGCAAAGACAAGTTTGCTAATCTGAAAGCCGGTTATGGTTTCATGATAGGACATCCCGGTAAAAAGCTGCTGTTCATGGGACAGGAGTTTGGTCAGCTCCGTGAGTGGAGTGAGAAACGGGAGCTTGACTGGGGTTTGTTGGCAGATGAGAATCATCGTCAGCTGCATGATTATTTCAAAGAACTGCTGTATCTATATAGGAGATATCCGGCACTTTATGAGTTGGATTATGACCCGAAAGGCTTTGAGTGGGTGAATGCGAATGACTGTGACCACAGCATTTACAGTTTTATCCGCCGGTCAAAAACGGGACGCAATTCCCTTCTGTTTGTATGCAACTTTACACCGGTTGCCCGGGAGGATTATCGCGTCGGAGTTCCGAAGAAGAAACAATATAAGCTCATTTTGAACAGTGACGAAGCACGCTTCGGTGGCAGTGGAACACCACAGCCGGAAGTATACCAGGCAGTCAAAGGCGAATGGGATGGACAACCATATTCAATTGGATATTCCCTGCCGGCGTATGGTGTAGCGGTATTTTTATTTTAAATATTTGTGATAAAAGCTATCAGCTTCGGTTGGTAGCTTTTATTAAAATAAGTAATATTTGAAAGGTGGAGAGTATCATGGATGCAAAAATAAGAGAACTATCGCAGATTTTACAGAGAAGCCATCGTATCGTTTTCTTTGGAGGAGCCGGTTGCAGTTGTGCCAGTGGTATTCCGGACTTTCGCAGTTCCGATGGACTGTATAGTAAGAATCTGAATCGCTATTTTACTCCGGAACAGGCGGTGTCGCATTCTTTCTTCGTGGAACATCCGGAAGATTTCTATGAGTTTTATAAAGAGAATCTGGTTTATCCCGATGCGAAACCAAACGATTGTCATATTGCCCTGGCCAGATTGGAAGAAATGGGGAAATTATCTGCGATTGTAACGCAAAATATCGACGGACTGCATCAGGCAGCAGGTTCAAAGAATGTGTATGAGCTGCATGGTTCCGTCCTTCGGAATTATTGTATGTCCTGCCATGCATCCTATGATGTGGATACAGTATTGCAGGCAGATGGTGTTCCAAAATGTCCCAAGTGTGGCGGGGTGATAAAACCGGATGTTGTGCTATATGAGGAAGGATTGGATCAGGAAATCTTAGATGGTGCCATTCATGAGATATCCTGTGCAGATACGTTAATTATTGGTGGTACGTCGCTTGTTGTTTATCCGGCTGCCGGGCTTGTTCGCTATTTTCATGGAAGGAATCTGGTATTGATCAACAAGAGTGTGACAGAAATGGATAAAAACGCGGATTTGGTTATTAATGATGATATTGCAGCGGTGATGCGGGAAGCGGTAATTTATCTCACATCCACCCCTTCCGTTTAAAGAGTGTCAGGCAGTAAACCAAAATCACAATAGAGAGCACGATTACAAATACATAACCATATTTCCATGTTAGTTCCGGCATGGTGGTAAAGTTCATCCCATACCATCCGACCAGGAGTGTCAGTGGAAGAAATACAGAGGTAACGACTGTAAATACCTTCATAATCTGGTTGAGACTATAGTTCAGAGCGGATTCGTATGCTTCTCGTATATGGATTAAGTCTTCTAACCGGTCCTGGACATTGGAGCGCAGGCGTGTGGCCTTGTTTGTGAAGTGATGCAGATAAGGGAGAGCTTTGTCCTCAAACAAATCGTTCGTATCAGCTATCATATCCTGTCCGATATCAATCAGTTGCTCATAGTAGTTACGCAGCAGATGTAATTCTTTCTTTAAATGATAGAGATTGTGGTTGAAATCCGGATTGATGTTGCTATTGATGAGAGAATCTTCCAGTTTATTTAGTCGTTTCTCCATTTTCTCGATATGCTCATTATCCTCTGCAATCACGTGGTCAAAGAAATAAAATACGGCACGTTCTAATGTGACAGAAGACTTTGAGAAATGAGTAATCATTTGATCATAGATGTTTTGTGTACTGTGATCGGTGTCGTGGATAGAAACGAGAAGGAACAGGTCGGATTGCAGATAGAATGCTATTTTATCACGGACTCCGTGGATATCATTCGGACATAAGAGAGTCAGCAACCCAAAGCTGTAGCGTTCATAGATATCGATGCCGTTGCGGATGTGCTGTGCATTGGATTCGCAGACTGTCAGCGTCTGCCGGGCAAAAGGAAAGTCTGCGATATGTTCTTTGAGTTCATCAAAAGAGATGTAACTAAGCGTAAGAGAGTCAAAAGAATTTGTAATCATAAATAACCTCCGGAGTGTGATACTGGTAGTATATGCACACAACGGAGGTTTATCCAACGTACGGTCTGAGTTAACGGATAGGTTTGGAAGCTTTGCATAACGCAAGCCTGCCGGCATTGGCTACTGCCAGTAAGGCGACGCCGACGTCAGCAAATACCGCCATCCACATATTACTAATTCCCAAAGCGGTAAGGACCAAAATCAGTGCTTTGATGCCGAGTGAGAAAGCAATGTTTTCGGTAACAATGCATTTGGTGCGTTTGGCAATCCGGATTGCCTGTATGAGCCCGGATGGTTCGTCGTTCATGAGTACAACATCTGCAGCTTCAATAGCAGCATCAGAACCGACGCCACCCATGGCAATTCCGACATCCACCCGCGCCAGAACCGGGGCATCATTGATACCATCACCCAGGAAAGCAATCTTACTGCCGGACTGCTCATACATGGTTTCAACTGCCTGTAGTTTCTCATCAGGGAGCAGGTTTCCGATGGCGGAAGGAATACCGACGGATTGTGCGACAGCATCAGCACAATCCTGATTATCTCCAGTGAGCAAATATTGTCGCAGGATACCGAATTCTTTTAGTGATGCTATGGTAGCCGCGGAATCGGATTTGATCTGGTCAGCAATCTCGATGGCACCGGCATACCCAGAATCAACTGCTACATAAATCATAGTATAAGCAGATGGAATCGTCTGGTATGGAATATTGTACTGCTCCATGAGCTTTGCATTTCCAGCATAGATGGTTCCATCTTTTGTTTTGACACTGACACCATATCCGGCCTGCTCGGTTACTTCTAATACATAGGAAGGATCAAGCGCTTCCGTGTTTGCTTTCAGAATCGATTGGGCAATCGGATGTGTGGAATGGCTTTCTGCATAGGCAGCTAACAGCAGCAGCTCCTGAGCAGATATCAGGTTCGGATAAAGATTTGACACTACAAAAGAGCCGGTGGTAAGGGTTCCTGTTTTATCAAAAACAACGGTATCAATCTGACTCAACAATTCCAGATAGTTTCCGCCCTTTACCAGGATGCCGTTTTTTGAAGCCAGCCCGATGCCGCCAAAAAAGCTAAGAGGCACGGAGATGACAAGTGCACATGGACAGGACACGACTAAAAAGGAGAGACCGCGGTAGAGCCATGTGGAAAAGGTTCCGATATGAAAGACAAAAGGTGGCAGTATCGTCAATAAGAAGGCGATGAGAACCACACACGGAGTATAAATACGGGCGAAACGGGTGATAAAGGTTTCCGTAGATGCCTTTTTCTCTGCGGCTTCCTGAATAATATTCAGAATTCTTGTAGAGGTGGATTCTGCAAGTGGCTTTGTTACCCGGACGGTCAGCTTACCACTCATATTGATGGTGCCGCTTAACACTTCGGAATTGACGGTGACATAGCGTGGTACGGATTCTCCGGTCAGGGCAGCGGTATTGAGTTCACTGCTTCCTTCCAAAATGATGCCATCAACCGGTATTTTTTCACCGGGACGAACGAGAATGATGTCTCCCTCCTTCAGTGTTTCCGGAGCAACGGTTGTCATGCTGGCCATTCCTGTGATTAGATGTGCCTCTTCCGGATGCAGATCCATGAGTCCTTCGATGGATGCACGCGATTGATTGACTGCTTTGTCCTGAAAGTATTCACCGAGCTTATACAGGAGCATAACGGCGATGGCCTCAGGATATTTCCGGATGCATAAGGCGCCGAGGGTTGCGATGCTCATAAGAAAATTTTCATCAAACACTTTTCCCTTGCGGATATTTTTTAATGAGAGCAGTAAGATGTCATAAGCAATGAAAAGGTATGCAATCCAGTACATCAGAGTAGATAACATGGATGGGAGGAATGGCAGACAGGCAAATAAAAAGAGAAGGATGCCTGCAGCAATCCAATATACGTTGTTTCGTGTTAATTCTCCATGCTCACAGCCACAGCCTCCTGTGTGATCGTTGCAGTTTTCTGAATGTTTATGATGAGTGTTTGCATGCTCGTGACAGTTTTCGTTATGTTTATGATGGATATTTTCATGCGTATGACAGGTACATTCATGTTCGCGTGAATGGCTATGATTGCTGTTCTTTTTAACTAGCATATATAAAATCCTCCTATTCTGTTACATGTGCGAGACCTTGGTCAAAGATATGCTGAATATGGTCGTCATTTAAGGAATAGTATGAAAGCTTTCCTGCTTTTCTGACCTTTACCAGCTTTGCGGATTTTAATACCCGTAGCTGGTGGGAGATAGCAGATTGTGTCATTTGGAGTAATGTGGACAAATCCTGTACGCATAGCTCGGAAGCAAACAGCGCACACAGAATACGTACGCGTGTGGTATCTCCAAAGACTTTAAACAGTTCTGCCAAATCATAGAGTATTTCTTCAGCAGGCATTTGCTCTGCAATTTTATT
>JBJELB010000084.1:0-6440 GCA_051878935.1 Lachnospiraceae bacterium
ATTCGTGTCGCCGCCTAAACCGGATAGCAAGCTCGCTGAAAAGCTCGTTACTGTTCTTTCCATCGAATTCAATCCATGACGATGAAGACAGGTCAACGGCTTCATGGGTAACAAACTGCGTATCCGATACAGTGACTGCGCCGCCGCTCTGGTATGCTTTTCCTTCGCTGACTGGGATAAGAGCGCCCTCTATCGGCTTTCTGATTTCTTCCCCCGGAATATAATCGCCGCCCTCATACCTTCCGGAAGAGAATGTAATCAACTCACAATGGACACTATATTTTTTGATCAGCCGGTTAAAATTGAATATCATATCATCCCTCCCTGATCCGGTATGTAATGCCTCCGACCATATCTCCGCTGTCAACCAGCGGATTACTGCTTCCTTTCCTGTCCGTAGTAAACGGATGATTGGCAGGATTGTTCAAGTCCACAGCATAATCCCTAATCTTAGACGAAAGGACTTGGCCAAGTGCTTCAAGGGCGGTCTGGGCGCTGATTTTCCCATCCGCAACCATTCCAAGCATGATATCCGCTTTCTTCATCACGGAATCTATATGCTGATCATGACCGGCACGCAGGAACGACCGTTCTGGAATGGTGATATATTTTGTGTCTTTTTTCAGATGCAGACCATTCCTGTGGAGAAATGCCCGCATCTTATCAGTCACTTCTATCCGACAGCCGTATTCATGAATACCGGCCAGATATGCATTCTCACCGCCAAATACGCCAACCTCGACCTTTTTACCGTTTAAGGCTTTTAGCTGCGCATTGATCTCCGGAAACTTATTGACCTTTGTTTTCACTTTTACTCCCATCATTTCCACCTCTTATGCAGCGGATGGAAGGACACGTTGCCCTTCATGTACTTTTTCAGAAGTTTTCTAGCCAGTGAAAAGAGTTTTGCATCAGCATCCTCCCGGAAGCTCTGAGACAACGGACCCATGCTTTCACTGGTTACAATCCCATATCCTTCTTCCATCAGTCCGGCAAACCGGGAAAGAAACATTTTTGCACAATATGGCATAGCCTGCACACTGTCAGGATTGCCGGTATCCACATCTAACGTGGTATTATCGGCAATCCACTCAAGCGCACAGTTTACATAAAACAGAGCCGTTTCGGATGGAGAAATCGGAAGATTTAATGCTTTCAATTCTGCCATTGTCATGACTATCCACCCCATTTACTTTTATTCTTCAGTAGCCGGATTTGTTTCATTTTCAGAAGCCGGATTTGCTTCAATCCTATGCTTCAATGCCACGATTGGTACATTTTTATGATCGGCGCACAATCTCCAGTTTGTGGCTTTTTCCAGATCTGCATTGGATGCATACTTTTTGTTGTTTGAAAGCGTGGCATCTGCCTTAAATCCCACGCCAATCGGATGCATTACCAGCGCACGTCTGTTATAAAGGATGTTCTGTGCTGTACTCGCTTTTCTTTCTACCTCGGTACCAACCAGTCCTTCCGGCATACCATCTTCTCTTGCAAAGGCTCCCTTTCCGATGAAGTACGTGGTATAGGTTCCGGAAGATACCGGCATACCATCATCCACGATAACCTGATAACCTAAGTAGTAATCAATGTTAATCTTCAAATCAGAGCTATATTCTGTGGTAATTTTCTGCTGTTTTTGCAGCTGTGTATAGGTTGCGGAATGCATAAACACAAGACCAAGCTTGTCATACGCATCGCCCATCAGATTCTTCGCATCAAGCGTATTATCCACACTGATAATACAATCCGTCCCGGATGCGCCGGAAACGTCCAGAATATGGTTTTTCAGTGCGCCCGTAGGGGCAAGAATACCTTTCAGGATACTCAAAATTACCGCCTGTTCTCTTTGAATCCACCAGTCAGCAAGTAAATTTCCGATGGCGCTCATCGGGTCAGCTCCGCCATATACCCGGCTTAAATCGGTATCTCCCCATGCTTTCTGTCTTACAAGCAGGGTTGCAACCTCATTTCCTGTGGTAATGCCGTCCGCCAGCAGCTCTTCCTCACCAAACACTTCATCCTCTCCGGTTAATGGATTAAAATATGGCATGGTAATCATATTGCCGCCTTTTGGCGTTCCGTTAATCAAACGGGATATCCTGTCATCTGCTACTGCAATTCCGCTGTTTACTAATCTGGATTTCTCTGTGGTTCTGTGTAATACATATTCACTAAATTTACTAGGTACAATCTGCATATCTGCAATCGTTGTAATTGCCATAAATGATCACTCCTTATCGAATTAATGCTTTTAATTGTTTTGCCCTTTCCGGGTCGTTTTTTTCCAGTTCCATTTGTTTTGTAAGATTGAATGTTTCCGGGCTGTATGGGTTGTCCTCATTGCCGGCACCCGTATCGCCGCCGGACGGAGTGCGCCCATTCTTTTTAAAGGTATTTTCCACCTCTTTTCGCACTCTGGTATCAATGATATTCTGTAGGGACGTTACCCTTTTCGCAATATCTTCTTTGCTGTCAGACATGACAAAGTCCACTAACTCCATGGATTCCATCCCTCCATCGTCAAGTCCTGCTTTTTTGATTTCAGAAATCGCAAACATCCGGTTGTCCTTTTCCAGAATCTCCCGTTCTTTCCTCTCAAGCTCTTCTTCCCGTTCCCGAATGGCTGTCTCACGCTTTTCTTCTTCCGTCATGCTCTTTTCACGTTCACTCTTAAGCTCGCCTTTTACCTTGTCCAGCTCCTCTCTCAGCAGTTTATTCTGGTTGCCCAGCTTATTCGCCACCCGGTCAACAGCTGATTGGATCAGCTTGTCAATGTCCTGATTGTCCGGTGTCGGCTCAGACTCCGGTGTCGGCTCCGCTTCCGGGTCTGGTTTTGGATCCGCTTCCGGGTCCTTCAGTCCTGCCGCCAGCTTGTCAAAGGCTTCCTGTGTGATTGCGCCGCTTTCCAGCAGCTTCTTCAATTCTTCCAAATTCATTTCGTTACCTCCGTTCGAGTTGTTCTCCTTGCCACACATTCCGGGAATGGCAGGAAAAACCCCACATTGTATTGTTATCAGTTCGAGTAATACCTGTCTTATCCCTCATTCCGGGAGTGATAAGAAGTATCCCACGGAATAGTTTAGCGCCATATTCAGGGCATGAAAAAAAGACGCCGGAACGTCTTTTACAACACTTATGTTCTTTATGCAATTATGTCGGCAATTCCTTTTGCCAGATTTGACGCTTTCTGCATGAAGCTATTTTCATTTAAATATTCCAATCCTTTCAGTGTGATTCGTGGGTCTGACCTGGACACTTGCACGAATCCATCCACGGAACGGGTAATCCTGATTCCTTTCACATACCCATCATCTGACAACATCTCCATCAGCCGACACCATCTCTCTTCTGTGATTCCAAGTGCTTCTGCTGAAATTCGATTAAAGTCAAATTCTTCATAATCCATTGCCGCTTCCAGGTATTTCAGAATCCTGTAAATCAGAGTAAAGTTCCTCATGATTCTTGTTTTCCTCCTTCCACTGTTTATCTAATGATTTAACAATTTTCTTCATGTATCCATTTAACTCATGGAGTTCATCTGCAATCTTCTTCTGGTAGTCCATGTATACTTAGCCCTCCTTCATGCTAAATTTGCGTACAAAAATACCACCTAGCCGATTTGACTGGTGGTATTAGTACTCTATCTTTTCTTTTTCCAATATTTCTTGCAAATGCTTCTCATATTCTTCATCTGTCATAGCACACACAAATTCTATTGTTTTCAAAACATCCTCCCTATCATCACAAACCCAATCACTCATATATTCCACCTATAATCTTTTAAATTCAAAACCATGTAATCTAGCAAGCTCCTCTATTGTTTTTTCTGCCCTTTCAGATTTATTATACACATTTGTTTTTCGTATTGCAACATGATAATCAAATTCTGTGACAATTTTATTTGGTTTTGCATAATAATATATACTGCCGTCATGGCCAACTGTGATTCCAGATGCATTATTATGATTCAATAATTCGTTTATATCTTCCTTACTCGGTGGCAATCCTCTTGGATGATTATGTATAAGCAAAATTTTCTCTCCATTACTTTCCGCTCTTTCAACATCCGCATTAAACTTATCGGTCCTTTTTATACCAAATGGAATGTGCTGATTCGTAATAGAGGATACATCTTTTCCAGTTGTTAAACTAATTGCATATAATTCTTCTGTATTTTTTCCATTCCTGTTTATCAGAGCATTTCTCGCTCTTTGTGCTGCTAACTTATTTGCCTTATCATTATCTGACAAAGTACTGAATCGTTCTGTATATTGTTTGGACTTAACTACTTTCCAATTAACACCATAGTCACCACCTGATTTTGTTCTTAATGATCTCTCTGCAAATCCATCAGTCCTTTTCTTCAGCTTACTCGCTTCCACCAAATCATAACTCAGATAGCACCGGCAGTTAATATCTTCCCCGGCAACACCGCTTTGCCCGGGAGCTTTTGTCTTTGCTCCGGAGGGAAGTGTAAATTCTTCATCAATCGGGATACATACGCCCTCCATGGACTGGTGGTCGTATTTCCCTTGTTTCCCGTTCTTCCATCCGCTCTTTGTCTTGTATCGGTGGTTCGGACGTACCCGTTCGTCTTTCATGGTTTTCCATGTCTTTGCCATAACCATCCCGGCATCCGTTTCACGAAGCTCCGTATCGACCCTCTCTGCAGCATCATGGTTCCCTGCTTCCCGTACCCTGTGAACCTCTGTACGTACGATTCTGACGGCTTTTTTATAATCTCCGTCCACTACCTTGGACACGCGTTTTGACATGGTTGTATAGCCGTCTCCGTTGATCAGACCCACGTTAATCGCCTGCTTAATGTCATAGATAACATCCCTGCGCCGTTTCTGAAGCCGGTCATTCAGTGTTAAGCCGCTGATCGGGTTATCGACTGCCGCCTCCACGATATCCGGAGTGACGGAAGATATACCTGCCAGATACTCTCCGGCGCTGGTTTCCTTCATGCCCTCCACCATCGCACCATAAGAAGACTGATATGTCTGCTCTACGGTGCTTCGTATCTGCCGTCTTACATCCGGCTCTATGTAATTAATCTTCTGCTCTACCTCTTCCAGGAACCGTGCATATTCGTTGGCTTTCTTAAGCATGGTAAAAGTCAGCTTGTCATCCTCTGCAAACCGGGTAAATTCGTCTGCAAGGAAATGACGCAGTTCATCAAGCAGTGATTTGTACATCCTGCGTATTGCCTGCTCTGCTCCTTTTGTCCGGTGCTCCTCGATGCGCCGGATCTGAACAAGCAGGTCATTTAATTTCTTTGAATCTACATTTTGCATTGCCTTTAAGCCTTTCCTGCCGTCACATTATCTTCAATGATTGCTTCCTGTTCTGCTATCGGCTCATCCAAATCTTCCACTCCGTCTTTTTCTTCCTCAATCAGATTCATGACATAATCAATATCATCAATAAACGACAGCGCCTTAAAAGCTATCTGTTTCGGAAGTCCCGCGGCAATCAGCGCCTGCACCGCCTGTGCGTCACCGGTAAAGTCTACCGGGAAGTTCCTGTTGTACTGGATGGAGCACTGCAGATAGTCAAATGCTATCTTTCGTTTCGCAAAGCTGCTTTCTAACACTTTAAACATATATCGGTCAGCACTTTCCTGTTTTGCTTCAAAGGTTGCAGTTTTGGTCTCAAGTCCTGTCATTTTTAACTTTAGTGCGATACCTGATGATGCGTTAAATTCAGGATCGTTTAGATTTGGAGTTCGTGAAAACCGATAAATATTATCTTCCGTCCTGTCAAGGTGTGATGATACAAAGGAATCCTGTATGTTTTTCGTGAGAAAACTCACGTCATAAGGCGCATTCTCATCATCCGGCATAATTCCGATGACTCCGGTAGCATTTGCATTATCCATCATGCCGTCATCGACACTGCAGTTTTTAAACACCATGTAGGCATTAGCAAATCCTTCAATATCATTGGCATTATCAGAGAAATTAGAATCATAGTTATCTATCAGGTCAATCACTTTTTCGGCATCACCCATCATTTCTAAATTGTTGGGGATTCCCTGCAACGGACAATAATCAAAACAGTGCATTTCTGGCTCGCCAACACGTCTAAGTGCTCCTAATTCCCCTTCGAAGAAAGTAATATTATTTTCATCAAAGAATTCAGCCTTGTAACTTACATGACCGTTGATATCTGTCACTGGATATACATGAACCGCATAACTCGGCTCTGTAATCTCTGTTTCAGACAGGATGATTGTCTCAAACGGAGGATAGTGTCTCGCCCGTTCCTTTCCATCCTCATCGATATACAACAGTCTGCCCGCATATCCGCACACACTAGCAAATCTTGTGGTCTCAATATTGACATCATGCATATTGCTTCGCTTGACGAAATCGGACAATTCCTTTCTGGCAATACCCACTTGCAATTCGGAGCCTGTATCTTCCACACTT
>JBJELB010000085.1:0-6428 GCA_051878935.1 Lachnospiraceae bacterium
TTGAACTGACTACGAAGGAAATGATGCAGTTGAAAGAACTTGATGAAAACAAGTCTATGTGGGCAGAATATGATGATCCAATGATTGTTCAGTATGCAATGTCTGAAGAGTAAAATTCAAGTTTGTAGGTAAGAACCTATTTGGCACTTGCGTTTGTAGGCTTTGCATGCCAAGAGAGAAAAACGAAGATGCAATAACAACTTTTTTAGATGAAGACTTACCTGATTGCTATGATAAGGAATCATTCCAAACAACGATATGGTAAATGAAAAGGTAAAATAGCTTGTAATACATCTGATTCTTTTTATATTATAATTATTAAAAAGCAATCGCAACAGTGTGGTTGACCAATGATATAAAAGTAAAAGCCTTCCGCGCTATCCAGAGGATAGGGAAGGCTTTTGTTATGTTAGTGACAAATCAAACAAATGAATGTCAATAATGCTAAAAGAAACTTCATAGTAAGGCTAGGGACTACGAGGTACTATTGTTTCGTTAAACCATGTTCTTTGTCAATATACTAAGTTGTTCTTCAATGATCTGCATCAATTCATCAGCAATTTCTTTTCTTCCACCTTTGAGCCAGACTGTTAGTATACTGATGGTAAATCCGGTACGGATGGCAATAAAATAATTGCCGTGTTTCATATTGATACCGGGAAGTTTTCCAAAGCACTGTTGCAAAATATCAGCATTTTTCATATGACAGGAGTAGATAATGTCCTGCCTGCCTATTTGCATCAGCAGTTCTAAAATGTCACTGTGATTTATCCAATAGTCAAAATAGTGTCGAGCAAGATCTAGTTCACCTTGAAACGGTTTTGGACGATAGTTCCCTAAAACCTCATTAAAGCAGGTGTCACATTTCCAATACAGCAAATCCGAAATATTGACGGCTCATTAAATGCCGAGAAAACGCTCGCAGACAGGTATTAGTAAACTGCATACGGAATATTCATTAGTTTTGCAATTTTTATAAATAATCCGGCATTATGTCCTATCGAAAGTGCCAGATGATGTGTTGGCGCTTCTGCAAACCATTTATCCATATATTCCGCCGGCTTTTCTTTAAAACGGATATGCGTAGATGTATTTCCGTTTAATAGAATTGGGGCATCAATCGCTTCACCTTCGCTGATGTTGAATTTCAGTTTTCCATCCCCAGTCTGTGTTATACCCAATGTTGTAACAGCACCAGGACATACCTTAGCTTCTACGGATATACCACTTCCTCGTTTTCCGTGGTATACACCCATTCCTCGAAGAATTGGTTTCCCTTTGGAAATCGCAAAATGAAACGGTCCGTCATGTCCGAGAATCATAGTGTCCCGGTTAAAATCTGCTGCAACAATTTCGCAGAAGCTTCCGCCTTTTCCACAGATATCTGCGATTTTCATTGCTAATGCCGTTTTAATGTCGCCTTCTCCCGCACAAGCAACTCCTTGTGCATTTAGAAGCGAAAATCCAACGATAAACCCGCTCTGAACCTTTTCGAAATGATCGTCTCTTCCATGATAATAATAGGAAACACTGTCCAATCCTCGATCTGTTACTATTCTTTCCTGTGCCAGTGCGACTTGCGCTGCCCAGTTCATCTGTTCTTCGGTAGGCTTCTTTGCAATAGGATCTGATGGAGAATCTCCTGATATTTCAAAAAAGTTTTCTATTTGCTTTCTTTTTATCATTACATCCTCGTCTCTGACAGATTGAAGATACATATCCAGATCGCTCATTTCCAGCATTTCTATATTCATCCCTGTCTGTGCCTGAAGCATGGTAAAATCGCTGTACATATCCAGCATTCCGCTGTAATATCCCCCAAGGAATCCAAAGTTAGCATGTTGAATCGTTCTCTTTACTGTAGCAGCCATACACCACTCCTCGATTTCCTTCCATGCCTGTATAGCCTCCGGTCTGTTGTAGGTAGTCTCATCTGCCTTTGCAAATGACGGTGTTTCCCGTAGTCCCAAAAGTCCGTTTACTGCACGGAACGGAATTCCGGCTCTATTAAATGCATTAGAGATTTCAGGGATAGAACATCCCACACACTGTGCCAGCCATCTGTCTGTACCGGTCTGTTCGTATGCCATTTCCGGTGTCGGCTGAAGGTTCAGGATGATAACCGGAGCATGATTAATCTGATGAATCGGCAATAAGCATGCACTGGTGTAGTAGGTTGCCGCATGGGAAAAGACTATATCCACATTATTATTGTTGAAGTATTCTCCGGCAGCTCTGCCAGTTTCTTCTGTATCCACCATTCCGAAATTGAATACATCCCCAAATTCCGAAAGACTTTTCTCTATAAATTTGTTATAACTCATCAGACAATCCTTTAGTCCTTCAAACTGATTCCAGTATGTATTAAGACCTGCACTGTAGAAACCAATCCGTGCCCTTTTCGGCACTCTTATTCTTTTTAAATAATCCATGACATCCTCCTTACATAATTATACTGTTATCTTGCTATTACGAAATTCTCCATTTATAATATAAATTATAAGTGGTTTGTATGCATAAGTCATTCCAATATTTTGCTATAAAATAATATTATATTGCTGTATTATAGGGAGGACAATCAAATTATGAATAAAAGAAATATGGAATATTTGGAACGGGCAGATTATACATGGAGCGCAGATTCTATTCGTTTCATAAATACTCCAACGCAATCCGCAAGACAAAGCTTTTTTTATGTTCAGGAAGTGGGTTACTTTAAAACCTCTCCGCCTTATTTCACAGAACGAGCCAACCTAAATAGCTTTTTAGTGTTTTATACCATTTCAGGTAAAGGAGTGCTAAAGTACCTCGGGCAGACATATGAACTTCTTCCGGGGACAGTCGTCTTGATTGACTGCATCAATCACCATTATTATGAATGTGTTTCAGGACAAAATTGGGACTTTATCTGGCTGCATTTTAATGGTGCCACAGCTAGAGGATATTATGAGGAGTTTATGAAAAGTGGATTCCGAGTCATAAAAGAAATGGATCTCCTTTTTATGGAAGGAACTATGCGAAGAATTCTCTCTTTAACACAAAAAAAAGATCTGCATTCTGAGATTATGGTTTCCAGTCTCATCCTGCAGGTTTTGACACAGTTATTAATTGAAAACAGTAGTGAAAATCTTGGACTTGGTTTTATGCCATCTTACATAAAAGATATCTTAAAGAAAATTGATAAACAGTTTCAAGAACCATTGTCTCTGGATGATTTCGCTGAAGAAATCGGCATCAGCAAATTCCATCTCTCCAGGGAGTTTAAGCGCTATATCGGGGTTCCTTTAAATGAATATTTGATTACCATCCGTTTGAATCATTCCAAAGAATTGCTGAAATATTCTGCCTTGTCCGTGGAAGAGGTAGCATATAACAGCGGCTTTCACAACGTAAGCCACTTTATCAACTTGTTTAAAAAGCATGCTCAGGCTACACCGCTACAGTATAGAAAAGAATGGAGTAGCTGAATACAACAAAACGGTGTAGCCTATGCCACACCGTTTGAATAAATAAAAAAAGCGCGAGACGGGACTCGAACCCGCGACCCCAACCTTGGCAAGGTTGTGCTCCACCAACTGAGCCACTCGCGCATACTGCTTTCTCAAAAGCACTGTGTTATAATACCATAAGCAAAAATGAGTGTCAATACTAAATTTATGAAAAATGCGTAATATATTCCTTTACATGAAAAATACCATTTGATAGAATAAAAAGAGTATAACATTTAGGAGGGAATGTCAGATGATAAATGAATTAGTGGCGCAGATTCAAAAGAAGGATGCACCAATTGTAGTAGGTTTAGATCCTATGCTTGCCTATGTGCCGGAGCAGATACAGGCAAAGGCTTTTGAGCAATACGGAGAGACTTTGGAAGGAGCAGGCGAAGCCATCTGGCAGTTTAATAAAGCAATTATTGACAGTACTTATGATTTGATTCCGGCTGTGAAGCCACAGATTGCCATGTATGAGCAATTTGGTATCGAAGGATTAAAAGCATTTCATAAGACATGTGCATACGCCAAAGAAAAAGGACTTGTGATTATCGGTGATATCAAACGTGGTGATATCGGTTCCACTTCCGAAGCATATGCTGTCGGTCACTGCGGACAGGTTGCAGTTGGTTCAAAGAAGTTCCGTGGGTTTGATGAAGACTTTGTCACAGTGAACCCATATCTTGGTTCCGATGGCGTCAAACCATTTATTAAGGTTTGCAAGGAAGAGAAGAAAGGGATGTTTATCCTTGTAAAGACTTCTAATCCATCGAGTGGAGAATTTCAGGATCAGTTGATTGATGGTAAGAAACCATTATATGAAATAGTTGCAGAAAAGGTTGCTGAGTGGGGGGCCGACCATATGGGTGACACATATAGTTATGTCGGTGCCGTTGTTGGAGCAACGTATCCGGAGATGGGAAAAGTATTGCGTGACATCATGCCGAAATCCTATATCTTAGTACCTGGTTATGGTGCTCAGGGTGGTACGGCAGCTGATTTGGCACCTTTCTTTAATAAAGACGGTTTGGGTGCCATTGTAAATTCTTCGAGAGGTATTATCGCAGCATACAAACAGGAGAAATATGCAGCTTTTGGAGCATCAAACTTTGCAGATGCTTCCAGACAGGCAGTTTTAGACATGAAAGCAGACTTAAACAGCCATATAGCATGAAACAGAATAAAATGAGGAGAAAGCCCCATGAATAGAGAAAAGGTACAGGCGATGATTTTGTCACATGACAACATTGCCGATGGGATTATGAAGATGGTGCTGTCTGCACCAAAGGCGGCAGCAGATGCCAAAGCTGGACAGTTTATTTCGGTGTATTGTCATGATGGCAGTCGTTTGTTGCCAAGACCGATTAGTTTGTGTGAGATTGACCGGGAAGCAGGAACTTTAACGATTGTGTACCGGATTGCAGGAGGAGGTACGAAAGAGATTGCCACTTACAAGCCGGGAAGCTTTGTAGCGATCTTAGGTCCATTAGGAAATGGATTTTATCAAAAAGAGAAGAAGGCTATTTTAATCGGTGGTGGTATCGGTATTCCGCCAATGCTGCAGCTTGCAAAAGAATTAACCTGTGAGAAGGAGATTGTCTTAGGATACCGTGACGAGCTTTTCTTAAAAGAAGAATTTGAAGTGTATGGTCATGTATCGGTTGCAAGTGAAGATGGTAAACATGGCGTAAAGGGAAATGTCATGGATGCGATTCGTGAATATGGTATTACCGGCGATGTGATTTATGCCTGCGGGCCGACCCCAATGTTAAAGGCGATTAAAGAATATGCACTTGCAAATCAAATCGAGTGCCAGATTTCTTTAGAAGAGCGTATGGCATGTGGTATTGGTGCCTGCTTAGGGTGTGTATGTCAATCCAAAGAAGTGGATCATCATACCCATGTGCATAATAAACGCATCTGTAAGGATGGCCCGGTATTTTACGCAGAGGAGGTCGAGCTTGCATGAGATTAGGAGTGAATATTGCAGGCGTAGAGCTTGCGAATCCGGTTATGACTGCTTCCGGAACCTTTGGTTCAGGAGCAGAATATAGCGAATTTGTGGATTTGAATCAACTGGGTGCCGTTGTTACCAAAGGTGTGGCAAACGTTCCGTGGCCGGGCAATCCGACACCACGTATTGCAGAAACCTATGGCGGTATGCTGAATGCGGTTGGATTACAAAACCCCGGTATTGATGTCTTTGTAGAACGTGATCTGCCATTTTTACAAAACTATGATTGCAAAGTCATCGTGAACGTATGTGGCAGAACCAAAGAAGATTATCTGGAGGTTGTAGAGCGTCTTGGTGATGAACCTGCGGACTTGTTGGAAATCAATGTATCCTGTCCAAATGTGAAAGAAGGTGGAATCGCTTTCGGCCAGCAGGCAGATGCCTTATATGATATTACTTCTGCAATTAAGAAAGTGGCAAAACAACCGGTGATTATGAAATTAAGTCCTAATGTTACGGATATCACAGAGATGGCGAGAGCAGCAGAGGCAGCAGGTGCGGATGCGTTATCGTTGATCAATACCTTGTTGGGTATGAAGATTGATATTCATAAAAGAAAATGCCTCCTTGCCAATAAGACCGGCGGTTTATCCGGTCCGGCTATTAAACCGGTAGCGGTTCGCATGGTATATCAGGTTGCCAAAGCGGTAAAGGTACCAATCATTGGTATGGGCGGTATTATGACGGCGGAAGATGCGATAGAGTTCATGATGGCAGGTGCCAGTGCAGTTTCTGTTGGAACGGCGAACTTTATCAATCCGACAGCAACGATGGATATTGTGCATGGAATCAAGGATTATATGACAAAATATCAGATTGAAGATATCAATGAGATTATTGGTATTGTGGAATAGAACATAATGGTAAGTTAGGTAATTGCGAAACTCGCTAAGCTCGTTCGCTATCTTGATGAAAAACAAGGA
>JBJELB010000086.1:0-31036 GCA_051878935.1 Lachnospiraceae bacterium
TACCACCTGCATAATGATATTGGAACATATCATCATAGTGAATCAATTCTGTGTTTTCTTCATTCATTTTCGTCACAGGTGTACTACCTGCAGCGGAAGCCACAGCACTGCTCGATAACAGCATTGTTCCTGTCAACGTCCATGCAATGACCTTTCTTATCATACTTCTCATTTTCTTTCCCCTTCCTCTTGATCAATTGTTCGTGCTTGTCATTATAGCAGATTTTCTTCATGAAAAAAACAAGTTTGTAACAAAAAATAACCCCACCGGAAAACGTGCGCTATGAAAGCGACGATTCCGATGAGGTTATGTTTCATTTCAGTTACAAATTATTCATAATCAAATTCTGTAATACCGGCCGTTGTATTCCATGTCATAGTTTGTAAACTCAATTCTTTTGTTACAGCAGGGGTTTCAGCAGAGATGGAAATAATATCTTCTACTGAGAAATCCAATTTCGTCATCTCCGGCTCAACATATATTTTTTTCATTTTATCCATCCTCCCATCTATTACTCTGATACAGTCTTCACTTGCACATACGCAACCGTCTTTGCACTGTCAGCAATAGTATATTCGACCTGTTTACCAATGATATCTTCTGTCACTGGAACCGTCAAGCTACCGTATGCACCATCACTGGCTGTAAAAGTAATTGTTACAGAATCAGTTGTCGATAAACCGCTACCATAAGTAACAACAAACTTATTATTTGCCAAGTCAGTTCCGGTTACCACAGCACCTGTTGCTTTCATATCAGGTTGTATTTCAACAGCTTCAATCACTGCAGCTTCGCTCGGAACGAAGGAGAATTCTTTTCCCATAGCCACTATAACATCATTAACTTTCCATGCTACCGCTGCTGTAGACTTACAGATTACTATCTTTCCATCCTCTACGTCATAAGGGCTTGATGAACCATCTGTATCTTTTATCGTGACAGTATGTTTTGGAATCTGTGTAACAATCATTGCCATAAAGTTCGGTGCACTAGTATTACCCTGAAACTTAATGGTATTCAGATCAGCGGTAAGCGGAACATCAACCTCCAACACAAATGCAGAACCACTCTCTACCGTTCCAACCTGATTAGAAGATGAAGCAAGCGGTGTATTATATAGCTGTTCATCATTTCCATTGATGGTTAATTTATATCCTCTCGTATCAAATTGGTTCGTTTCACATAAGAAGTATACCCGATATGTACCGGCTTCATCGACATTAATTTTTGCGACTCCATAACCCTTCCATTTAGAATCTGTCGTATCATCCAGTGCATTTACTTTATATAAGTCCTTATTTAAAATCTCTTCTTATGATGTAATGCCAAACGGAGCAAGCAGGGAAAGATTCGTAACAGATTTAATCGGATAATTCGAAGCATCACCGCTCGTTCCCTGAACTAAATCCAAATCCTGATAATACAATACTTCATTAAGTGTATCATCATATATCGTACTATACAATGAGACCTCAGATACCGTTACAGTCGGCCAAGAAGTAGGCAAAACAGCCAAATAACGATAATCCGACGGATTCGCCTCGAAAGAAGATGCTAAAAGCGAAGATGATGTTTCACCAATATAATCCATACTATATGTTGACTTAAATAATGCATAACTATTTGACGTATAATCGCTGTCTGATGAAGGATCCGTTGTTAGAATATCACCACTATTGGATGCAAAAAACTTCACATTTCCGCCTCCTGATACGATAATACTATTAAAATCCCATGTTTTTCCTTCACCAGCATCATAAACTACATATTCTACATATGGGTTTCCATGTGCCTGACGACTAATTGTAAAAGTTGTGTCAGTGTCCCCATCCGTCAACATTGCCGCCTGTTCATCCGTGATATAATACGCTTTTACGTGAGTACCTAGATCAACTTTTGAAACCGTCTTTGCCTGTGCACTCATCCCACATACAGGGATTGCCATTGCCACTGCAGTCATGAGCGCCAGTGTTCTTTTAAAACCTTTTCTCATTTCTTATTCCTCCTTATTCACCTTGCAATTGCAAAAAGATAAATTGAATTGCAAACTCTTTTCGCTAAAATAACACAAACAAGGAAGAAAGTCCATGACATATTATGACATCATTTTGTCAACCTCGTCATATTTCATCATTTTTATATTTCCATAGGACTCCCTGACAGATTTTCAAAATTAGACTCCTTTGTTACCGGATACAGGGTATAGGAATATGCATAAAGATTCCTTCCTGTTACCAGATAAGGCGGCAATGCCAACGAGCCCCAGCTATCAGAGCCACCGACTCCGCACTGTACCTGATTCAGATTCAGATAAATATGATGACTGTCCGGTAAATCGTGTCCGTGTCTTATGCCACAAGCCTTATCTTTTGCACTGCCCTCATGGATTGCTGCCGTATTGACTTCTTTCGATGTATAGGAAAGCGCTGTGAATTCCAACTGCTCTGTCCCGGCAGTCACCAGCAATCCATAGCCGTCCCGGTTCGTCAGTGCCACATAGCTGATATTCGTTCTGTTTCCGGTCAACTGCGGACGAACATATGGGAAGAACAGCTCATCCACACTGCTATGGTAAATTCCCCTGACGGATGCATTTGCACGATCAATATAGTTTTCAAACGGACCATTTCCAAACCATGTGACATTTTCATATTGAGAGTCGAGAGTTAAGCGTGTACCAATCTGCGGAATCTCACATTGTGACATGGTTTTCGTTGTATCCAGCTGATGCTGTATCTGTATCGCACCATTGCCATAGACCTGATACTCCAATGTAACAACCGCAAGATTTGGAAGCTGATAGACAACACGGACTGCAACACAGCTCTGTTTTTTTTGGTTCACTGTCATCTCCTGCAGTTGCCTGTTTTCACCTGCCAGATTCCACTCTGTGCAGCGCAGGAACATCCGGTTACCGTAATCATTATCGGAATACATTCTGGAGTAATCCGGCTCTAACAAAGAAGTATGTTCCGACTCTGTTAAGATATCCCGTTCCTGATACCGATAACATTTCATATTTCCGGAACGTTTCTCAAATGACACCAATACGTCATCATTACGGATAATCACTTCTCCATCCTGCTCCTCATATATGATGGAAGGAATCTCCTGCTTACGATCCGACAGCGTATAAAGCTCTTTGATCTCATACTGGTTCCATCCTGCGACATATCCTGCCTCTGCCCAAGAGGTATCCTCCCGCAAAACGTACCAGAACGTGATGTCATAATGACAGCCCGGCTTTGGCTCTATCTGAGGATAGTCAATATGAATCGTCCGGTTCGTTCCGGCAGCGACATTCACATCCAGAGAGTTTCGATAAATTTCCTTACCGTTTTCTTCGATACGGTAGTTGAGCTCATAATCAGACAAATCCTGGAATGCAAATTTATTCTGAATCACAAAATCACCCAGATTTACATTCGTTTCCAATATATTGATATTCTGCTGCACCTGTCTGACTTCATAAGCGCCCGGTTTCGGAGTTCTGTCCGCCTGAAATACACCATTACAACAGAAGTTCTCACTGTTTGCGGCTGCACCGACCTCTTCATAATAATTCGGTATACCTAATTTAGCAGTCGCGTATGTTTCCCAGTCACCACCGTAACTGTGATACGGATGACAATTTTCATTGCAGCAACCTTTCGCAACCGGACCATGTTCGTCACACCACAGAACACTCTGCTCTGCAAAGTCCCAGATAAAGCCTCCATGCATATTGTCATATTTCTCAAATACATCCCAATATTCTTTATGATTACCAAGACTATTTCCCATAGCGTGGGAATATTCACACATCATAACCGGCTGGTCTGTGATAGTGAGTCCCTGCTGTTCTAGGCGGTAAACCGATGAATACATAGTGGAATACATGTCCGAATGCTCATGATCCCCCTCATAATGAACCGGTCTGTGTGACGGATCTTTCTCATGCATCCAATCAAGCATGCTGCCGAACACGGAACCTTTTCCTGCCTCATTTCCAAGTGACCAGATGACGACACACGAGTGATTCTTATCCCTCTCGTACATGCTGCTCATACGGTCCAGACAAATTGGAAGCCAGTCCTGATGGCTCGTTGGATAATAACGAGACCATCCATGTGTTTCCAGATTCGTTTCATCTAATATGTATAATCCATACTCATCACATAAATCATACCATTCCTGTGCATCCGGATAGTGACAGGTACGAACTGCATTGAAATTAAACTGTTTGATGATTCGGATATCCTGGATCATCTCTTCTCTTGTGACTGCACGTCCATGAAGAAGAGAGTTCTCATGACGGTTCACACCTTTTAGCATTAACTTCTTTCCGTTAATCGTCATCCTCGTTCCATGTATCTCAACCTGACGGAAGCCCACATTCGTACCCAGAGCTTCAAATACCTGACCTTCCATATCACACAACAAGAGAACCAGCCGATATAAATAAGGTGTTTCTGCAGACCATTGTTTTGGCTGTTTTACTAAAACAGAAGCAACTCCATCCATGACAGTAAATTCCTGAATACGGGTATTAGTATCATATAATTCACCCTTTACCATCATATTCTCATCCAGAGCACCATCTACCGCAACCTTGACTGTCAAAGTGGCATCTGTATACTCTTTATCAAAAGTTGTCACAACATCAAAATCGTGAATTTGTGTTTGTGGCTTGGAATAAATCGCCACTTCTCTCGACAAACCACAGAAGGTTATGTAATCCTGATCCTCAGCCCACGCACCATTAGAAAAGGTATAGGTACGTACCGCCAGACGGTTCTCTCCCTCTGTCAGATACTCCGTAATATCAAAGATTTTCTGTGTAAAGCTGTCCGTGGAATATCCGATGAAAATTCCATTTAGCCATGCATATACGCACGTTTCTGCTCCATCAAATACCAGATAGTTTCTTCGCCCCTGCCAGTCATCCGGAATCGAAAAAGTTCTCACATAAGAAGCAACCGGATTATACTGTGTCGGCATCTGCATTGTAGCAGCCAGTGTTTCATAGTTTTCCTGAGAAAAGCCCTTATTATAGATGCTCATAGCAGTTGTGACATTCTCATATTGCGGCACTCCATATCCATGTAATTCCACATTGGCCGGCACCGGTATCGTATCCCACCCCGAAACATCATAATCTATCCGGAAGAAATCAGCCGGTTTCTCCTCCGGCCGGTAGACATAGTTCAGCTTCCAATCTCCATTTAAAGACATCTTATATGGATGCGCCTTCTGCAGTGCGTCAGTAGAGGACGCATAGGATTTCAATGCATCGATAGAGACCCCTGTTTCGCGGTTGACAGATGTAATCGTATAATCTGTAATCTCTATATTACCATCTCTGTCATACCCTCTTTCATATAATTCTGATAATGTAATTCCACCATATTCGTTCATTATGATGCTCCTCCAAACCAATTTTACTTAATCGTATTTATTATATCGCATCTGCTCAATAATGAACAGTAGATTTCTGTTGCAGTCATGTATCTTTTTGTTGTAAAAAATAAAGCAGAAGGACGCCATCAGACGCCCTCCTATATTTCCAATACTCTATTCAGTTGTAGAATAAACCATGACTTCATTCAATTCTGTCGTTGACCATGAATTCAAAGCTACAACGAAATACCGATATTGTGTCGTTTCACTAGTATCCGTAACGATCAGTGTTTTATCGTTATTTCCATCCGTATGTCCATTATCATCTATAGCTCCGAGTAAATCTATGCTGCCATCCTCCCCTGAGAAGTAGTTGACAAAGCCCTCGTAGTTATTTGTCGTCATGTCAGACTCTGTTGTTGGGTCGGTAGTGGCAATCTTACTGTTATTCGTACCGTAGAACCGAACCTTACCCTTTGCTCCGTTATTATCAGAATATGACACAATTCTCCGGATATCAAAGGTATTGCCTTCACCTGCATCATATACGATATATGCAAGATAATTTCCTTTATCATTCCGGTCCACCGATATCTTGGTACCCAAATCTCCGTCGGTTAGATTGGAAGCATCAAAGGAAGCACCTTTTGCATATGTCTTCACTGCAGTTCCCAGCACAATCTGGTTTGGATCAGCTTCCTCTGCTTTCGGTATCGTACAGGTAATCACATAAGTCTGGGAAGCATTTCCTTTTGCCACTGTCGCTGTTAAGGTTACTACTGCATCTGCATCGGACGGTCTGGTAACAACACCGCTTGAAGAAACGATTTCTTCCTTATCAGACTTCCATGTAATAGTGGAACCATTTGTACCTGTTACCGGCAGTGTAACCGAAGAGGTAAGGGTTAATTCTGTTGCAAAGCTCTTAGATAACGTATAGATATCTCTGGCTACTGCAAGGCTATCGTCCTCATCAGAATCAGCGACATAACAGTATGGCACGCCATCAAACAACTGTTTTTCTGACAATGCATAACCATTCTGGTCTTTGAGTACCAGCACTGCATAACAGTCTGCTGCAGAAGAAGGAACCGCATAGCTTAAATCCATATAATCAGAAGTACCCTTTTTCAGCGTTACCTGATCAGATACTGTACCAAGTAAGGTATCATTTCCATCATAGATACTAAGCTCGGAAATACAATCGTATGTTTCCACTGTCTTACTCTTGACAGCCACATTCACCTCGAAATCTTCCCCGGCTTTTGGAGCTGTCATATTGGTACTGGTAGTCGTTACAAATTTTGCTACATTATCCGCACCACTCATGAGTAACAGTAAAGCATCAACAGCCGTAATCGTATTACTTCCGTTCTGATCAAGACTCGTCAGATCATAGCCGGCCTGGATTGCTTCTTCTTCCGATAACTCACCACTGGCGATCTGCAACACTACTTCTACCGAAGCATTGGTATCCAGACTGTCTTTCGTAAGGGAGATATCTCTGGATGCACCCAGCAGCTTAGCACCTGCCCAATCCGTATGGTCG
The DNA here is from genome assembly GCA_051878935.1 of Lachnospiraceae bacterium. GTDB lineage: Bacteria > Bacillota > Clostridia > Lachnospirales > Lachnospiraceae > CANQDT01. Next base: position 6,930 of record JBJELB010000086.1, read on the forward strand.
CAGCTGGCACTTCCGTTTTTATCCGTTACCAGACGCAGTTGCGTCGCCTGATCGATTGACAAATTAATCTTTTGTGTCTCCGTACCGGAAATCAGTTGATTTAATATCTGGACTTCCACATCTTTTCCACTTATCTCATCATAATAGGTGGCATAAGCTCTGAAATATGCCGAACCTGTCGCACGGGTCGTTTCATCATCAATACCTATCGTTGCCTGGAAACGGGTATATTTTCCATTTAGATGGAAAACTACCTCACTGTCTGCGTGAGTTCCGATTCCTTTCTCATACACCTTACCATCCAATGTAATCGGATTATCACCAATCGCACGGTCAGTACGGTACGTTCCCCATCCGACCGCTACATAAGAAGTCGGAATATCAGAGAGATAGGTACCTGTCATCTGATAAGGAATACGTTTGTGCGGTACCCCATAAATATGGCAGGTATAAATCCTTGGATATTTTCCATCCGGCATATCCGGGAAAGAAACCCGCAAATCAAGCACTGTCCTGCCTTCTACAACCTCTTCCTCCGGCCGGTTCGTTAATTCTGCTTCTGTCTTATATTCCGTCAGCAGACTCCACTCAGAAGCATCCGGTGCCTTTGTTTCGATTCTATATGGATATACTTCCTCACCAAAATCGAGGCTCATCTTATACACATCATAGGTGTTCTCCAAAGAAATCTCCCAATACTGGTTATTATCAGAGGTAGCGGCCTCCCAATAGGTGCTGTCATCTCCATCCACTGCCAGTAATGGAGCATGTCCCTCTTTTGCACTGGATGTATTTCCCGTCTGGCGGTTGAAGGCTGCATCCTCTTTTCCATAAACATACGGTTCCGGAACAGAACTGCTGTCATCCAATTCCGCCATCTCTCCCATGAAATCATCCGGCTCTGCTGATGCAGCGTGATTTCCAACGACATCTTCCGTAACAATCTCCAAAGTTACAGGCTCCAGGTCACTCCTGTCCGGAGCAGAAGCCTGAATCGTTGTCGTACCTGCATAATAGGAGCGGAATTCTATCGCACCCTTACCATCCATAAAGGTCTTTCCGTCAACCATCGTATATGTTTTTCCACCAGGGAATACTCCCGGTCCGTCTACCACTTCCAATTTGATACCGGTGCTGTCGGACACCCATTCTCCGCTGTCATTTTGCAGGGTTACGATTAATTGAACATCATCACTTCCATCATTTGGAAGTGTTGTCTGATCCGGTTTCGTAAATACCGGTTCTATGGTCATCTTCGTTGCGGTGCCGTCTGTCGAATCCACTCTCGGCACACCGGTATTTACTTCACGGTAGGTATACCAGGATTTTAATGGCAAACGATAATAATCTACGATACCCATCGTACGAAGGTTCTTATTTCCGACACTTCCATGATGGAACATACACCACAAAGATAATCCTGAGGAACCGGTAGGCAGATAAAGCTGGTTTCCGTTACTCTCATGAACATAGCCTTCTTTTTCATACTTCGTATACTGCGAAATCTCTTTCCCATTGACTGTAATCGTCGAACCTGCACTCGTCTGGATACTGCCAAACTTTAATTCCGGCTCTGCATTGTTACGTTCCGCAATTGTAGACGCATATTCCGCTACCAAATGAGGCAGCGTATAATTCGTATACTTCGCTGTAGCACCATCTCCATTGCCACCGGCAACGTCACAGACTGTTATATCATTATATCCGTTTCTCTGTGTACCACCCATACCAGCTTTTCTGGTAGGGTCAAGCTTATGGCAATAATTACGCATCTTGTTTACTAAAGCTTTGGATTTCTCAATGGTACTGGTATCGGTAAAGAACGCCTCATTACCCATACTCCATACCACAATTGACGGATGGTTACGGTTCATACGAACCATATTTTCCATCATATCCATACAGCTTTGTTCAAAGTTCTCTTCATACTCCTCACTCATCGGATAGGCGGAATGGAACCAGTCGGCGTAAGTTCCGCTGATATCATCATTTGCTTTAAATCCACCTATACTCCACTGTCCGCCTTCCGACCAGAAGGCAATACCCAGCTCATCACATGCGTCTGCAAAAGAGGTGTCATGTGGATAATGCGAACCACGAATAAAATTAAAGCCTGCTTCCTTTACCATCTTCACATCACGGTAAAAGGCTCCGTCCGTTACAGCATCACACCAGCCGCCGTGATCCTGATGCACATTGACTCCATCCAGAACTACCTTTTCTCCATTTAAGAAAAATCCGTCGGTTGTAAACTGTGCACTTCGAAAACCAAAGCGTGTATCATATTCATCCGTAACAGCATCATTTGCATAAACGGTTGTATGTACACGATACAGATTTGGTGTATCCATAGACCAGAGCTTCACATCAGAAATCATCGTACTTTGTGCGATCAAAGAACTCGTTTTCTGTGGCTCTATTGTCTCTTTCTCTGATTGGAAAACAGCAACTACCGTATCTTCCTCATCAAGAACTTCCTGTTTTACATATACCTCTTCCGCCTCATTGGAATCGTTCGTTACTTCCGTAATTACCTGTACGTCAGACTGTTTCTTTTCCAGATTCTCTGCCAACTCTTCATCAGTAACATAAGAATCAAGAATGTTAACAGTTCCTCCACCCTCCTGGAACTTCGGATTACACAGTGCCGGTGTCCAGACAAAGGTACCATACCAGTCTACATGTACCGGTTCCGTTACTGTCAAGAATACATCCCGGTAAATACCACCGCTGAACTGATGGTCACCGCCACGCGGTGTCAGATCGGGCTGCCACTTATTATCTACCTGGACTGCAATCAGATTCGTCTCACCATATCTGACATAATCCGTGATATCAACATTGAATCCGCTGTATCCGCCCTCATGATAGGTTACTTTTTCTCCGTTGATAAAAATGCTGCAGCACTGGAATACTCCGTCAAATTCCAGATTAATACGTTTTCCCTGATACGACTGGGGAATCGTAAATTCCTTACGGTACCATCCGTATCCGACATAAAAGCTGTTCTGATTTAAATCGTACGGAATACTAAAGCTGTGTGGTAGCGCCACATCGCCCCATAGCAAATCATCATACTCTTCTTTTTCCGCCCCCTCAGCATTTCCCAATGCAAACTTCCAATCCGAGTTGAATCGTTCCCTGGAACGAAGGTTTTCACTCGATGTTTCAGCCGATGTCGTGGCTGCAGCTGAAAACGGGAATGTACTCACGATCATACTGGCTGCAAGACACAACACGATTACTTTTTTTAATAATCTCATTTCTTATACCCTCCTTTGTTCTTATTATACAGGAGAGCAGGTTTCTTTTTCCATACTGACAAGTGACATGTTTTCCACAGATTTGTCATATTTGCACATGACTATATGTGAATCCCTTATGAAATACCATCTAATTTTGTTGCTGTTTCCAGGATGAGTTTCGCATCCTTTTGGTCAACGACACCATCCTCGTTCATATCACCGGTCTCCAGGGAAATCTCACCAGGATTTAACATACATAATAAAGCGTCTACTGCTGTTACCCTGCCATCTTTATTCACATCACCATGAATGACATCAATATCATCAGTAACTACCGTTATTAATATTTTATTGGATATTAAAGTACCATTCAAAGAAGTTGCATATACATAAAACTGTTGTCCTATCCTATCGTATGGGAATGTCACCTTACCGCTGTTAACAGTGATCTCATCAACCTCTTCTCCGTCAATATCTGTAACAACCCAATCCACTGTCGCATCGGATGCTTCTTCCGGCTGCACAGATACTGTAAATCGGACTGTTGTACCTTCCTGTACTGTCATCTTGTCATTCACAGCCTGAGAAGAAGAGATGATCAGAGCATCCGGAACATATGACACTTCTGTCTCATCCTGAGCCAGTAACCGGAAGGTAGCTCCATTCTCCACATCGTCTACTGCTAAGATACCATCTCTTACAACCAATGCCCTGCTTCCGTCTTCCGTAAGAATTTTACCATCCCGTATAGTGAAAACAGAACCCTTTCTGGTTGCGGTTACACTATTGTCAGATACTGTTAGTTTCCTTCCGGTCATCGTATGCACAAGCTGATATTGATATTCAATACCATTTATACAGACTAATTGCCAAATCTGGGTCGATTTTGGAATTTTGTCTCCCGGTGAACGCTGAATAATAGAACCACTCAAGGCATTATCATCCAGATAAAGACCACTGCCGACATTTTTGATGGTATAACTGTCTCCAATATATGTGATGATCCATTTTTGATAGGCGTCACCTGCATTTTTTACCTGATGAGTCACGGTATTCGCATCGGCACTGCGATCTGCGGCTGTCTTATCTACGCCTAATACATGAGTAAAATTATTCTCGATATTGGTCGGCGTTGTTACGATATAGACGGAGTCATCCCCATCCCCTGTTTCTTCAAACGTAAACCACTGACCTTTATCATTGATGCCATTGCTACCGGCATAGGTTTGTACTAATCCGTTATCATTCTTTTTATACTGCCCATGCAGATTTAAATAATAATTCTTTCCATTCGATGCAGTTGTGTAGATTACCTTATAAGTCCCTGATAAATCATAATTTCCGGATACCAGATCCGTAGTATAATCTGTTATCTTCCATCTGGATGACGATTTTGCATCGATCATGTCACCCACTTCTAATGAAGCACCTTCTTCTGTACTATCCTCAGTTGTTTCCAGTGCTTTGTTATCAGCAGTTACTGCATAGTATCCTTCCGGAATGTCGGAGTAGGTAAAGGTAACCTTTTTACTCTCACCCTTATTCAGGGAAAGCAAAATATAATTGTCACCTGTCTCATCGATTTCCGCTGTTTGTGCCACACCATCGATTTCTGCATGATTCCATGTCTGGGTCATCTTTATTTTAATTGTTTGCGTATCTTCATCCTGATTCGTTATCGTAGCCTCTGCCCCGGATTCATCCCATGTTAAAGAATCAACCGTCGCACGTGTTCTGGCTACCATACCACTTACAGAACCACCATCATGCCATTCTTCCGGAAGAGCCGGGAGCAATTCTATCACACCGGTATCAGAATAAACTAATGATTCTAACATAATGGCCGGCAGGGTAATGGAGGAATCTGTACAGTATGCCTGTAATCCTAAAGCATTTTTATTACTGCCGTTGCTTCCGATGTTGTGTGCTGTCATCATGGAAGTGTAGAAAACCTGACTTGACAACATTCCATTTAATATATTGGAAACACCTTCTGAATCTTTCAGTCTTGTTTCCACCAGACCTTTATGTACCCAGCTGTGTCCGGCCACACCGTCCTTTGCAGCGGCCGCCCTCTGCTTTATCGCATACTTCGCACCTTTCGCCAGTCTGGTGTCAGTTTCCGACTCATGTGCCGGCCACACGCCATAGAGATGGCTGATATGCCGATGTCCATGATTCTCAGGATAGCAGCTCAGACTCCATTCTTTTACTTCTTTTGTAGGCTCATATTGATATTCCGGTAAGCCGGAAACATATTCTTCCAGCATTTCGATGTATGTATTATCTGCATCCTCTCCATAAACCAGCTGTTGCAAAGCAATCGCTGTCTGCATACTGTCGCGTGCAGAAGCAATATCCATCGCTGCATTAATCGTAATTCCTTCCCCTTCGCTGTCTGCCGGTCCATTTTCCGGTGAATAGCTCGGAACGATCAGATAGGATTCTCCATCCTTAAGAGCCGTCTTGTCTGCATCATACCTGGCCTCACCATCCGTATTCATATAATACTTTGGTGAGAGTAATCCTGTCCATAATGCTGCCGTACGGTCAAACATCGGACGCAATAAATCCGATACAAAATCAAAATATCCTGTTTCTAATATCTCGCTCACACGTTCATCTGACAGCTGCAGGATTTCCTGCAAATCCTTAACCGGTTTGTAGGAACCATCCTCTAACGTTTCCTGATAAGTACCATTTAAACGACTCTCACGGCATTCCTCCAACCGGTCACGAATATCATCTACCAGTGGAATCTGCGTATTTCCATAGCATTTATAATACTCATATACCGGTAGCATCAGCCAGCTGGCACCGGCATTCCACATATGTCCCGGGAAATTTCCCTGCCAGTGGAACAATTCTCCGGTATCACCATCTGTTCGCGGCGGAGCCAGAAAGGCATCTTCAATACCATGAATCTGATAGGCATTGTTCATCATATCCGGTGAGATACGAAGCAGCATGTTTAACAATCCTTCGATGGATTCTTTCATATTACCAATATTAGAACCAGCGACCTGCAGGTTAATATTGGCATCTGTTGTATAATCACCACTCCACTCTACATGCCAGGCGCCTGTCCACATACCTCCCAGACGAGGTACCTGATAGCCGGAACAGCATACATTGGCGTAACGTCCATTAAAAAATGCACGCTCAGCTAAAGCCAGATTCATCGTGTCAGGATTTTCTTTTTGTTTTGCAAGAAGCTCTTCGTTTGTTAATTGCCTGTCGGCTTCATCCGCACCCAAGTCGAAGGTAACTCTGTTAAAGATTTCCTGATGTAATTCCGTATGGGAAGATAATGCCTTTTCATAATCAAATGTATCATTCGTCAGATTTTTCTCATATGCCTGTTCTGTATCATTCAAAAGAGACTGTACACAATCAAGCTTTAGTACCTGTTCATCTGTCTTTGCTACGAATTCATCAAAAGTTCCCATATCTTTGGTGCGATTGGATTTCGTCACAATTAAGACTGCGTTCGCATTCGTAATCCGAATCATTGGATTCTTATCACTGCCTATATTGATTTTCGGTTCAATCGGAATCTTACTATTAGATACACGATCTTCTTCATGTATGTCCTCTACTGTCGAACTACCGAACACATAAGCCTGTTCTGCATTTGAACCAAGCGCATAGACACGACTTACACCGGCCGTACCTCCATTCTTCAAATCACTCCGTGGGTAATTCGGATAATGCATTACCTGCGCGATATATGTACCATTCTCATCCACTATTTTACGATATCTTGCATCACCGACACTTCCATCCTGTGAATTCTCATTGGCCATATCGGATATATTATCAATCGTGATATCCATATTAACAGTATTGGCTACATCTACCGGCACTAAATATGTATAAGTGACATGATCACTTCTGGATGAAAATGTTTTACGATTCCATTCTCTTCCCTGTTCATCGGTCCAGACAGCACCGATCTCAGCCGTTTCCATATTGGTAAATCTTCTGTAATCAGATGCTGTTGTCTGGTCTGTAATCTGCATACGCAGCTGGTGTCCCGGGTGGAAGCTATAAGAACCTTCAATGCTCCAGCTGCCGCTTCCATAGGTATCTTTCACCCAGTTCGTAGCCTCAGTAACCATCATCTTATTGGCAGCTGTGCGTTTATTTTCTACTAAAGACTGCTTCACCTCTTCCATTACTCCCGATATCTTTGGTGTTTCATGATACCGGTTATTCGGAAAGCTGTATTTGATATGCTGATAAATAATCACATCATTTAATGGATTCTGGCTCTCAATCGCACCAATCTCTCCATTTCCTGTTACAAGTCCCTCTCTCCATGGCTGTTCTTCCAAAGGATTGGCATATTCCGGGTCTTTGTAAGTCGTACTCCAAATCATCGTTTTTGCATTCGCCGTACTCTTTACACCAGCCAGCTCTGTTACCTTCGTTTCTGCCTTTGTTTGTGTGAACCCCGGCAGAGTATTCCAGGCTAACATTGGAATTAACGACCATGCTATCCACTTCTTGATTCTTACCATAGTTTTTACCCTCCATTCCTTCTATATCTCTCAGTTTAAAATATCTAAAGCAATCATGCATGCATCTACGGCAGTGATGCTTCCATCCCCGTTATAATCGGCTGCCGTATCATTCTTTGCTGACTCCATGCCCGCTGCAACGTTCAGAATATGTTTTATATCCTCTGCATCCACCGTACCATCTCCATTTGCATCTCCCTCCGGCACCGAACCTTCCGGTAAGGTCAGATGATACAGATGAATCTCTGCAGCAGAAGCATAGGTATTATCCTTTAAGGATGCCTGTGCAACGAGACGAATATATTTCGTTCCTTCATCCACGCGGAAGGTTACCTGTTTTTCTTCCCTGTCTCCATTCCACATTCCATTCTCCACTTCTGTGAAGTCCGTTCCGTTACTGCTTATCTTAATTGAATATCTTGTGATAATTCCATTCGTCGAGTTTTCATCCTGTCTTGGCAGATAGGATAATTTCATGACACCTGATTTTTCTGCAGGCGTACTCATTTCTAAAGTGATATATTCTTTGTCAGCCTCTTTACTCAAAGAGCCTAATTTGGAATGCCATATCGTGGTATCATCATTGTCAAGAACGCAGGAAGGCTGATTCGTTGAATTATAAACGGTGCTGGCTGTTGCAGTTAAGGATGACGGGTCCACCTGGGTCTCATTATAGGTCACAGTTACCAGACCACTGATTGCATCATCCATGAACTGAATCGCAGCTTCTATCTCTTCATCCGTGGCCACGCCCTGTACTAGTTTTTCTAATTTATTATAGGCATTGATGACTCTTCTCCAGGATGCATGTGTATAATCGCACCGGGAAAGAGCATCAGCTTTTTGTTTTGCCACCTCAACAATACTGAATTGAACGGATTCAAAAGCAAGATCCAGGCTTTGTATCGCATTTACAATTTCTTCTGCATCTGCATCCAATGGCATATCTTCCGCACTTTCGATGACTTTCTCAAAAGCTGTCAACGCTTCTTCGCTATACTTTGTTCTGTCCAGAGTACGGTAATTCTGAATCACTGTACTCAGATTCTTTCTTGTTGGGTGAATCCTATCAAAATCATCCAGATTCCATTTATCAGCCCATAAAATAGACAGGCTTTCATTTTCTTCATCGATGACAACCGGAAGCCACTGATAGCGGGAATTCTTCAATCCGTCTGCGTTCCAGCGGTCACCCATATAGATAAAGCAACCTTCTTTTCCCTGTACCGGGAAGATACAGGTACTCTGTCCTTTAAAGGTTGTGGAAGAATCCGGCCCAATCATAGGATTCGTCAGAAAATTATTGATATGCTGAAACGGACCTACATGCTGTACTGCTTCTTCTGATGTAGAATCTCCATAATCTATGATTAATTCATCTGCTACACTATATCCTGCCGGATTGTATGCCCAGCCTGTACATCCGGATGTTACCAGATAATATTTTCCATGATACTTAAAAATGGCAGGGGCTTCTCTGGAATCAATGGAATTATCATTCGAGCGAACATAGTTTCTCGAAAACTCACCGGTAACTGCTGTATAGTCTTCCGTCAGTTTTTCAATATATAATACTCGGTTTGTCTCATTCGCATGCAGGACATATCCTGTACCATCTTCGTCCACAAACAGCGTCATATCCTTTAACATGCTAGCCTTTCCATGAACCGGTTTGATATTCTCTTTTCCAACCGTAAGATCAGCCCCACCAATAAAGCGGAACGGGCCGGTAGGAGAATCACTGACCGCCACTCCACCGGTTGCAATATTGTAACTTCCAACTCCATACCCATCACAATGGAACCACATAACATAGGTATCATTGTTTGGATTATAAACAACTTTTGGACGTTCCATAACCATGTTCCAGTTCAGCAATTTGTATAATGCCTTTTTCTCATCTCCGCTCAAACCGTCATATAAACCATTCAGTTCTTCTATATCATGTTTATTGTATTGTTCAAAGGTATAGTAATCTGTATAGGTAAGATACTCTTCTCCCTTTGCTTCTGTATGGGTCTTGGCAGCTTCCCATGCTGCCCGGAACTCGTCTGTTGACTCCAAAAGATACATATCTGTCGATTCATCAATGACCGCATCCGGATCAGAGAATGCAGGATTATTAAATGCCGGCAACGCAACCGCTTCATACGTCCAGTTATATAAATCTGTAGAAGAATACACAGCCGTTCCGATGACCGGTGTTCCTGCTGTTTTCTTTTCATCATCAATGTAATTCTCTGCTCCCTTATGTTCACCATACCAATAATACTTCTGGGTTTTCTCATCCCACATGACAGCACCGCCGTGTGCCTGTATCATATTTCCATCCGTATCTTCCCAGACGATGTTTGGCTCAAAAGAATCATATTTGGTTATTCTCGAAAGCTCCGTTATTGTCTCATTGATTTCAATGTATACTTTTTTCATCTCTTCACTGCTTCCGCTTTCCTTAGCAGCTGTTACAACTGCTTCTTCCCGGCTGATATCACAGCCCTGACTCTCCGCCAGCAAACGCAATTCCTCCATGGAAGCATCCAGTGCAGCTTCCGGCACGGAGTCATAGGTATATACCTGTATATCCGCAATATTCAAATATGTTTTTACCATTCCGACATAACGGATATATTTATATTGATGAGTATCAAAAACCATCAATTTTGTATATTTATTGGCGGCCGGTATCCGCTCGATCGTTGCAATTCTATGATACTGAATTCCATCCGTGGATGCTTCAAAATAACCTCCATCGACACGTTCCGGTTTATCGTTTCTCGGATGGAACTTAATCATGGAAATCTCCTGTGCATCCGGAAATTCGATGCATGTCCAACCGGATTCGCCATCCGATTCTCCCAAGTCATTTCGAAGTTCCGGCCAGGTTGACAGATTACCATCCCATGCTCTTTCCACATAGGAATTTGCAGATGAACCTGTAATCGTTCCCGTAGTGTTATCCAGTTTTCTATATGAAACTCTGTCTTCCATGCCTGATAAAACTCCATACAAATAAATCTCGGCTACTCTTGCCTTGGCATCCCCGGGAACAGACAATTTAATATAACGATATGGTTCCTGTGAGATAACCGGCATCTCCTTTAATACCGTCGATGCAGTCTCATAAGGCTCTGTGAGCCTCGTATATTCTACTCCGTCCGCAGAACAAAAAAACTGAGCTCCGACTAAAGCATCTCCATATTCCTGTCCCATAATGATTCCTGTTTTCGTAAGCTGAAAAGCAGCACCGGCACCTGCATCAAAAATCATATCACCATCTGCAGAGAGTGATTCTGTACTGGTAACTTTGTGGTCAAATAAATAATCAGCATTCTCGACGTTACCCGTAATATCCTGATGATTCATATAATCAAACAGCTCCAATGGTTCTTCTGTTAATGCCGTGCTTGCTTTGATATCTCCATACAGAACGATTTCCGATAAATTACCTTTGTTATTCGTTTTATTAATGATGCGGATGTAACGGTAATATTCCGTACTCTTTGACCATAATTGTTTTTCCGTTCCGGCATCTGTGATACTTGAATATCCATAATTAATGACACCGGTATCAAGCAATGCGGAACTTGTTACTTTGTTTACTTTCTCTGTAATGGCAGTCCAGTTAGCCTTCGTCTCGGCGTCTGTTGCAATATCATCATTGGTTCCATATATCTCCATGCCATATAATCTGGTTGCATAATCCTTCCTTGCCCATAATTCTGCGCTCGTAACCAGAATCCGGTTATCTCCAAAGTCCAGAACCATGTCACCATTGTTACTGCCATCTAAGATATCCGTTCCTGTTTCGTAATCATAATAACCATTACGTAATTCAGCGTAGGTATCCGGATCCCCGTCAAACAGGTTCTGCTGGCAAACAGACAGTTGCGTCGTCGTTCCGGTACCGGTAAACGAAACGGTAACCGATTTATCCACGTTGATCATCTGATTTAAATCAATCTTATCCCCTGCTCTTGTTTCATCTGATGTGACTGCCTGAACCGGAATGTATGATGCCAGCATTCCCATAATCAGACATCCCGATATTACCTGTCTCCATTTTCTTTTCATAGTATCCCTCCATCTTCTTTTTTAAGATAATTGTATCGCCAATTTTAATCCTAATATACAGACAAAGTTAATGCAAAGCATGACAAAATAACTGAATTGTGTTATACTGATTTATATTATTGATAGAGAGGAAAAAACATGATTACCATCGCTTTTGAGGAAGAAGAGTATCGTCACAGACAACGGTTGAAAGACAGCATGGCGATTTCTTCTGCCGGTCATTTTAAGCTTGTATCCAGAGAAAAGAAAGATACCAACAGAAAAAATAACCCGGACTATTTACTTCTATATGTTGCCGAAGGTGCTCTCCGCTTTTATATTGATGATAAAGAACTGATTTTACCGGCCGGTCATATGTATTTATATCAGCCAAATGCTTATCATCATTTCACCTATTATTTAGAGGATCACCCGGACGTATACTGGATTCATTTTTTCGAGGGATACTTAGAAGACACTCTTAAGAATTGTGGTTTTACTCATGAAGGCGCCTATCATGTAGGAAATTCCATCATGATTGAAAATCTGTTTAATAACATCATTCAGGGATACTACCAGAATCAGCCGCACCGTAGAAAGATTGCTGAACACTATTTACATATTATTCTGTATGAAATGAGCAATGGCATGCAACTGCAGTCAATGATACATGATAAGCCTGGTCTTTTGAATCATCAAATAGAAAATGATATCTCATATTTCTATCATCATTATCAGGATTCTTTTCATATCCGGGATTATGCAAAGATGCAAAATGTGTCAATCAACTGGTTTATTACACGATTCAAAAATTACACAGGAAAAACTCCTCTTCAGTTTTTAAATGACATTCGAATTGACAAAGCCAAAAATCTTCTGATTAGTAAATATTTTACTACCGATGAGATTACGCACATGGTTGGGTTCGAGGATAGCGATTATTTTACCCGGTTATTTAAACGCCATGAAGGAGTCACCCCATCTCAATACCGAAAAAACAGTTTGGAGGCAAAACATGATTGAAATATCATTTGAAGAAGAAGAATATTACAACCGTCAACGGTTAAAAAACGAACTTGTTGTTTCTGCTGCCGGCCACTATCGGTTAGTCACGCAGAAATCTCTGACAACTGACCGCACCTATACACCTGATTATCTGCTTTTGTATATTGCAGAAGGTGTCTTACATATTTATGCAGATGAACAGGAAATCCTTCTGCCGGCTGGAAACATCTATCTTTACTATCCCGATACTCACCAGCATTTCACTTATCTCCTGGAAGAACACCCTGATGTATACTGGATTCATTTCTTTGATGGATATGTTGATGATATCCTTACCTCCTGCGGATTCACCGAAGAGGGTAGTTATCCTGTAGGACAATCCGTACAAATAGAAGCTATCTTTAATAAGATTATTGAAGAACCTCACCAGAAATCATTATACTATCGTGAAACGTCTTTGGAATATCTGAAACTATTACTGTATACTCTGGGGCGCGGATACCATTCTTCCATTCAGGAGCAGATGCCTGCCGGCGGACTCAATCACCAGATAGAAAGAGATATCGCCTGGTTTTATCATCACTATAGGGAGACTTTCCAAATCCAGGAGTATGCAAAGAAAGAAAATATATCGGTAAACTGGTTTATCCGGCGTTTTAAACGATATACAGGAAAAACTCCTTTGCATTTTCTCAACGAGCTTCGTATCGAAAAAGCAAAGGAGCTTCTCATCAGTCAATATTTCAGTACAACCGAAATTGCACATATGGTTGGATTTGAAGATGCTACCTATTTCGCAAAGATCTTCAAACGGCAGGAAGGATTAACACCTTCCCAATATCGGGATCATATACAGAAACAATGATACCCTATCTTGTTGCCCTTTCCAGAATGAGTTTTGCATCCTCACTGTCAACTGTACCATTACCGTCCATATCACCGATTTCCGGAGATATATCAGAAGGATGCAGTACACACAATAGAGCATCCACTGCGGTTACTCTGCCATCTCCATTCACATCTCCGAGAAGTACACCTGCAATCTTAAAACTATCATTCCAATAAATCGCCATATTATCTTTACCGGATATCTCACTTTCGGTAAAGGTTACCGGCGCCCATACATAAGTAGATTTTTTCACGCCCAGGTGTCCGCCATCCCAATAGTCGCCATCTTTCCAACGGTCTCCCATGTAATATACGGTACCATTGTACTCGAATAAACAGGTACTCTGTGACAGGAAGCTCTTGCCTCTGTCCGGATAATAACCGGACTCCCAATAGCCCTTGTTATAGGAATAGCTGTTTGTATAATTAGTCTGTCCGTCACCGGTGAACGGATTATCCACCGTTTCCCATTCGTCAAACAGATTCTTTGTTCTCAGATAAATACCGGTATTCGCTTTCCATCCGGTGATGCCGGAAGCAACCATATAATAGTAACCATTGTGGTAGATCACACACGGCGATTCACGGTTGTTTGATAAACCGGATTCGTACTGACCCAGTTTTGCCCATCTTCCGTATACTTCTTTGTATTCTTCCGGGGTCGTTGGAATATACTCCAAACCATCTGCACGGTCTACCGTGGTGCCTGTTCTAATCAGGATACGGTTACCGGTACGCAGCTGATAACGGGTAAACGAAGGCAGATAATAATTATGTGTACCTATATTGGTGAAATTATTATAGAGACCTGCCGTCGTTGTATCCATATAAACCAGAGTTTTTAAGTCTTCTTCCGTTAAAGTATAATCATTTCCCTCAGCATCCACATATCCGGTTCCATCTGAATTATATTCATACATGGTTCCTGTATAATAAACCCCCTCGTCATTATACGAAACCGTTCCATTTTCAAAATCTTCTTTCGAAACGGTATTCATTCCTTCCGTATCAATCCATGTATAATCATCATTCAATCTTACAAGATACGGAACTCTGTTTCCCTCAGCCGAATAAATCACATAAGCGGTTCCATCCTCGTCTTTAAACAGAGTCATATCACGCAATGCCTGATCAATTCTTGCATTGTATGTGGTGTTCGGATCATATACCGGTTTACCGTACCATTTCCACTCAAACGGTCCTGCCGGTCCATTTTCGGATACAGCAACTCCACCACAGGAGAAATCATACCGGCCACCCTTTTCCAGATGCATCCACATAACATAGTTATCATTTTTCTCATTGTATAATACTTTTGGTCTCTCGATACGTCCCTGTGTGCCAAGAATCGTATCTGTTAAGAATTCGGAAGCAAATTCCTTGTTCGATTCTATCTCATCCGTAAAGACATTAAATGCCAGTCCTTCATAGGTCCACTGTCTGAAGTCTGTTGTAGAATAACAGGAAACACCGGTACGTAAAGAATAAGCAACTTTGTTATCTTCACCATACCAATAATATTTGCCGTCTCCGCCTTCAATGATCTGACCACCGCCGGCAGAAATCTTGGAACCATATTTATCTAACCAGGTCGTACCCGATTCATATTGCATCTCATCCGTCAGATATGGTCGTCCATCCAGATTCTGAAGTGTATAATTAATATTGGTTACAATATACTCGCAGGTAGAAGCATCGGTTCCATAAACGTGCTTTGTATCCGTATAGTTCGGATTATCCCCTCTGGTAATATAAGAGATTAATTCCTTTAGCATAATATAGTTTTCATTCGGATACCGGTCAATCTGTGCTTTTGCGCGCTGAACCGCACCTGCCATACGCTCTACCAGTGTCATATCCTTTTCCTCATCCGACATGACATACTCCGGACCCATATCACGAATCACATCTTCCGATAATTCTTTTCCTGTTGCCAGAAATAGATTCATTTCCTTAACATAAGTATTGATACTTGCGGCAGACAAGCTCTGGTCTGCCAGCATCTGATTTAATCTTTCGAAATAAACCGGATTGATATCCTGCTCGATCCAGGTCAATGATTGGAAATAGTAATCATATAAATCAATCAAATCACCTAAGGCAACTGCATCAACATAGGTATCCTCTAATGCAGCCAGGCCCTCCGAACGGATGAAAGAAAGAACCACATCTGTCGTATCTGCAGGAATCTGATTGACTACCCCCTGAAGTTCTGCTTTCTTATCATCTACCGGTCGGCTGGCACTATCCACTGCCATATCAATTCCAATCTCAGCAGCCGACGCCATATAAGTCGAGGAATTGGATAAAGCATCCCGGGCAATCAGACGTATATATCTTGCTGTTACAGGATTAAAGATACTATACCGTTCTTCCGAAGTAATGTGATTCACATCATAGGACCAGTCACCAACTGCTATCGTATTCCAGTTCGTGTTATCAGAAGAAACCTGTAATTCATAGGATGTAATAACACCATTATACGAATTTCCCGTACGTGGCACATAAGAAAATCCGGAAACCGGGAGTTCCTTTCCTATATCAACCGTCAGCATATACGGTGGCAATTCACCGTCGACCGCACCATCTTTGCTGAATTTATCAGTATTTTTCGTCCAGTCAGAATGCCAGATCGTCGCATTATCTCCATCGATTGCATAAGCTGCAAGGGATGAAGAATGCTGTGAATTCGCGCTTGCCGTAAAAGCTTCACGATTCAGTCGGATAAAACCATCACTGTCATCATCTGTTAATCGTTCAAAGGTCGCACCCAAAACGATATTCTCTGATGGCATCACAAATGTTCCATTTTCAATTACTATCTTCTGAGTTGGATTAGATGATGTATAGTAATAATAATCTTTTACAAGATAATCCGCTTCCGGTACGGACGAAACCGTCACATCTGTATTTTCTTTTGCCGAAGATACAACCTTGACGCTGCCACCCTGCATATCGGAATCAAGCGAAATATCATAAAACGTTCCCTGCGTCTCACCATAGGTTCCGTACAATTCCAGCTCTGATGCATTACCAAACCAGGTGTTGCTGTTATACAGACGAATATAACGATATCCATCTGTAACATTCACCGTAAGGCTCTGCATATCTGCTGCATTCACTGCCTGTGACGTCAGGTCCGTCCATCCGTCATTCGAATACCACGGATCCGGTAATACGTTTGCGCCCTGCAGACGGGCACCTGTAATTCTCCCCACCTGATCCGGTCTTGCCTGAATATTTACCTGAGACAATGACACTTCATAGCCGGAACCAAAATCAAAGATAACAAAACCACCCGCTCCACTTCCATCACTTGGACGAAAATCGGAAGTGTTTGATGTGTCACCATCAAACAGTTTCAAGGCTTCTGTCTTTGTTTGTTCCTCTGTTCTCTTGTCAGCAGTAGAATTCCACGAATCATACAGCTTCACAGTTCCATTCGTAATCATTGTTGTCATATCAATCTTTGCTGCTGTATCTGCCTGAACGGAAATCCCTGTATTCGGCATACAGGTTCCAAATAACATGAAAACAGCACATAAAATTGATACCATGCGTTTCTGCATCTTCATTTTCTATGCCCTCCCTTATCTTTATGTCCCTATTTTACACTTTTCTACTATCAGGCGAGAATGGATAAAATGTGCTTATCCTATTACAAAATCACACACTAAATCAAAAAAGACGCATGAGAAATTTCCCACACGTCTTTGATTCTGTACACTATTGTCTGCTGAAACGCTGCACGATATATTCATTCGCTGTATTTTCTAACGTATCATCCAATGGCAAAAGCTCTGTCATATCCGGATATTTACGTCGTAATGCTCCTAGCAATATCGTATCACACAACTGTGGATTCTTCGGCAGAAGCGGACCATGCAGATACGTCGCATATACATTTTTATAGCGGACTCCTTCCGCTATTCGCGTCTCATTATTTCCATATCCGACCAGTACCTTTCCTAATGGCGTATGATTTCCGATATAAGTTCTGCCACCATGATTCTCAAATCCAACGATACATTGTTCCTGAAAATCAGTCTGTAACACAATATTACCAATCAGACGGCCTTTTCCCTGTTCTGTATAGATATCCAGAATCTCCAAACCTTTCAAGGTTTCTGTTTCCAGTTTGTAGTAGTTTCCGAGAAGCTGATAACCACCACATACCGCAATTAACGTTCCGCCCGCTTCCACATAGTCTTTCAACACAGACTGATGCTCTAACAGCCGTTCACATACGATTTTCTGCTCCCTGTCAGAACCGCCGCCCAGAAATACGATATCAACACCATCCAAGGAAAACCCGGTATCATCACAAGTATAAGTCTTTATATTCGCTCCCATACCACGCCATTCCAGGCGTCGGCGAATACACGCAATATTTCCTCTGTCACCATAGAGATTCAGTAAATCCGGATACAAATGGAGAATAGTTAAGCTTTTTTTATTTTCCTGCATGATATTCTTCCTCCAGTTCCTGTAATATGGTTTCCGTAGAATATAACGCTGAATAATTCACCAAGAGATAGACAATCTCTGAATCTGTTGAAAGACAGCTTTGAATGGCCGACTTCATATCATCCGTTACATTTGCCACCGATATATTTTCGTATTTAAAACGCAACGCCGCATCATACATACGAATGCCGGTTACGGTCAGAGTGTTTAATGAATCATTATAAATCTTATGAAAATCAACATCCCAAATCCACGAAACATCACGTCCGTCGTTGGCATTATCATTGATCGTAATGATGACATCCTTTTTGCGGGTATCCGCATTAACCGTTGATATCGCCTGATTGAATCCGGCAGGATTCTTAGACAGACTCAGGATCACCGGTTTCCCCAGATCAAACTCCTGCATACGGCCAATCTGTGGTTTATAATTGGATAATAAATCTCCAAAATGCTCGGTAGACAACCCGAGCAAATCCAATGCCGCATAAACTGCCGTCAGATTATAAATGTTATAAAAGCCTTTATAATGAATCTCCATTGGCTGCCCGTTAATGGAAAACTTCAACAGCGGATGTAGGGAAACATCCGTTACACTATATTGCAGCTGCGGATGCTTGAAATCACATTTGGTACAGCGGTATTGTCCTAATTGACTATAATGATAATAATCATACTCCTGCTCCGCTCCACATAATGGGCAGAATCTTCCTTCCTTCATATCATCCACTTGAGGAAGAACCTGTTCGGATACACCAAAATAATACGGCGTGACATCTTCCATGAAGCCAAACTGGGCACACAAAGGGTCGTCTCCATTTAAAATCAATTTCAGATTTGAAGTCTTTGCAATCGCCTTTTTCAACAACTGTGTTGTGATATCAATTTCTCCATACCGGTCTAATTGATCCCGGAACAGATTGGTGATAATCATCATATCCGGCTTTAGTAAATCAAAAACATGTACCGTATATGCTTCATCCACTTCCAGACATGCATAATCTGCATCCAGTTTTCCAAACAGCGACGCTTCCTGCAAAAAAATAGTCGCTATACCGGAAGTCATATTGGCACCTGCGCGGTTACACACTACCTTATATCCTTTTGCTTCCAGAGCAGAACAAAGCAGATTGTTGGTAGTAGTTTTTCCATTCGTACCACATGTTACAATGATGCCCTTTTTCACTTTTTTCGATAACTGCCAAATGATATCTTTGCATATTTTCATCGCAAATAAACCCGGCGCAGACGTTGACTTTCCGCCCGTGAGTTTGCTCAGAAACGATATCAGTTTTCCGGCCCAAATCGCAATGATCAGTCGCATGGCATTATCCTCTCATATCTACTACTTTACCATCTCTCCATATACGTTCCAGATTGTAGAACAAACGATTTTCTTTATCAAAAATGTGAACGATGATATCGCCATAATCCATCAGAACCCAGTTCCCTGTCTGGTATCCTTCCACCTGCTTCGGCGAATATCCTGCTTTTCCCAATGCTTCTTCTACACCATCTACTAAAGCCTGTACCTGTCTGTCACTGTTACCGGACGCAATAATAAAATAATCACCCAGCACCGTAATACCTGCGATATCCAATACCGTGATATCCTCTGCTTTTTTCTCATCTAATGCTTCATAAGCAATTTTCACCATGTTAAATGATTCTGTTTTTTGTATCTCACTCATGTTATTCTCTCCGTTCTTTATAATATAAATAAGTTGCTTCTGTCAAAGGATCAATGATTGAATGTGACTGTGTCAGATAATGAAGCGTCATGGTGACGATCCGGAAAAAACATTCATCAAACTCCCGAAAAGCCATTCTGCGTAATTCCGGCAATTCTGCCACATGCATACGGTTCGGTTCCAGATAATCCGCCACATATACGATCTGCTGTAACCTTGTCATATCCGGGCACCCGGTTGTGTGGGTTCGTATCGCATCTAAAATCTCACTATCGGTAACACCATATTTTTCTCTCGCAAGAACTGCTCCGCACTTGGCATGCAGAAGCTGTGGCATTGCCCATTCGGATTCTGATATTTCTACCTTTTTTTCCTTTGCATAGGCAAGCAGTTCTTCATCCGAATATTGTTTCGCACAGTCATGCAGTAAACCTGCCAATGCCGCCTGCTCACCGGAAATGCCGACACTATCAGCCAAAAGAGCCGACGTATATTCCACACCAAGAACATGTTCCATCCTTCCGGGAGTCAATACCTGCTGAAGCTCTTTGCGTATCTGAATTCTGTTTTTCAAACTATCCTGAAAACTATTTTGCATAAAATCCCCGCTCCTTGCTATACTGAATCACTTCATCCGGCAGAAGATACCGTACAGACTGTCCTTCCATGATCCGTTCCCGAATCATGTTGGAGGAAATCTCCACATCCGGCATCCACAACCGCTTAATATCCGCATGGTATTTCTCATTCAAATATGCAATCTGATGATCGATATCATCCGCAACGGCCGAATGTCTGGACGCTGCTACGATATGACACAAACGCAGCACTGTCGTATACTCTTTCCAACTCTCTATCTGAAACAGGGAGTCAGCTCCCAGTATAAAATAAAATTCGTCCTCAGGGTAGCGTTTTGTCAGAATACGCAGGGTATCTGCGGTATAAGTCGCACCTTCGCGTTCAAATTCCAGCTTCGATAAGCGGAAATGCGGATTGGATGCAATCGCAAGTTCCACCATATGAATGCGGTCCTGTCCTGTAACACTGCCTTCAATCTCTTTGTACTGCGGATCCGAATTTGGCATAATCCAGACTTCGTCCAGAGTATAGTCTTCATATGCCGTTTCTGCCATAATTAAATGTCCATAATGAATGGGATTAAATGTCCCGCCTAAGATTCCTATTTTTCTCATGTTATTGCTTCTTCTTTGACGGAGGAAGCACAATTTTCTTGTGTTCCTTTGATTCTTTGTACAAAACGATTTTCTTTCCAATTACCTGAACAACATCCGATTGCGTTCTCTCAGCAATGACCACCGCTAATTCTTTCGGATCGTCCATACAATTATTCAGGACAGATATTTTAATTAATTCTCTGGCATCAATCGCCTCCCGGATGCCCTGAATCATCTCCGGCGATAACGAAGCTTTTCCAACCTGATAAATCGGATCGATGTTCATAGCCAGACTTTTAAGATAAGCACGTTGTTTCGTTGTCATTTTCATCAGTATTCACTCCTATTTAAAGTATTCGAAGGCAAGATAATACATCTTTACAGTATCCCCTTCCTGAATACCTAATTCCTCTAATTGATCTAAGATTCCATTTTCTCTCATGAAGCGTTGGAAGAATTCAAAGCCCTTTTCCGATTCCAGATTCGTATATCCCAGCATACGCTCAATACGCGGGCCTTCCACAAGATAAGTATCCGCTTCTTCTGTTGACTTCTGAACAGTAAATGGCAGCTCTGCTTCCCTCTCTAAATCCGGGAAGAATTCCTGTTCAAATTCATTTGGTTCTGTTCCTGCCTCTTTTACGAGACCATTTACATGCCACAACAGCTCATCCAGACCCTTACCGCTGACTGCAGAAATAGGAAATACCTTTATCCCATCATGTTCAAAAGTATCCCGAAGCTTTTGGATTGCTTCTTCCCCGGTTTCTCCATACAAGGCATCTATTTTATTCGCAGCGATTACCTGCGGTTTCTTTGCTATCTCAGGATTATACTGCAACAGTTCATGATTAATCTTTTGTATATCATCAATCGGATCACGGCCTTCTACAGATGCCGCATCTACCATATGAATAATCACCTTTGTACGTTCGATATGACGTAAAAACTCCAGTCCCAGTCCGACTCCTTCTGAAGCTCCTTCGATAATACCCGGGATATCAGCAATCACAAAACCATTTCCATCACTCAGATCTACTACGCCCAGGTTCGGACTTAGTGTTGTAAAATGATAATTCGCAATCTTCGGCTGTGCATTGGTAACTCTGGATAAAAAGGTAGACTTTCCTACATTAGGAAAACCAACCAATCCAACATCTGCGATGACTTTTAACTCTAGCAAAACATTTAATTCCTGTGCCTTTTGTCCTGGTTGGGCATACTTTGGTGCCTGCATCGTAGGCGTCGCATAATGGGAATTACCATAACCGCCCCGGCCACCACGTAACAAAACAACCGGTTCTGTTTTATTGGACATATCCAGGATTACTTTGCCTGTTTCCTGATCTTTAATCACGGTACCAGCCGGCACTTTTAATACCAAATCTGCTCCATCCGCACCATGGCAGCGTTTCTTGCCGCCTTCCTGTCCGTCACCGGCACAAAATTTCCGCTTATGACGATAATCCACAAGCGTATTCACGCCCTCATCAACGACAAAGATGATATCTCCGCCATGGCCGCCATCTCCACCGTCCGGTCCGCCATTTGGCACATACAATTCCCGCCGGAAGCTGACATGACCGTCGCCACCCTTCCCGGACCGGATATAAATCTTCGCTCTATCTGCAAACATATACTCACATCCTATTATTCTCAAATTTCATATCTAGTCATTATTCTATCATATCCAACTATGAAGTAAAATAAAAATTTTTAATTTCATAAAATAAGCGGCCTCCGTAAAAGAAGCCGCTCATGCGTTACATTATGCTACCGGATGTACAGAGCACTGTTTCTTGTCTCTGCCTTTTCTTTCAAAACGTACTACACCATCTACTAATGCAAATAATGTATCATCGCCACCTTTACCAACGTTTGTACCAGGATGAATCTTAGTACCACGCTGTCTGTAAAGAATGTTTCCAGCTTTTACAAACTGTCCATCAGCTCTTTTTGCACCAAGTCTTTTGGATTTGGAATCTCTACCGTTCTTAGTAGAACCTACTCCCTTTTTATGTGCAAAAAATTGAAGGTTCATTTTCATCATTGTATTATACCTCCTTATAGTCTACTCGAATATACTTCGTGCCATACTCCTTCTGAATTGCTTCCAATCCTAATGCCATCGACTTCATCAATAATTGGGACTTCTCTTCAACCTCTTTAAGGGAAAAGCGTATCTCACCGGTATCTTCTGTAACCTCTGCTGCAAAATGAACATCAGTGAATACTTCGATACTATTGATGGTATTCAGAACAAGAACGGAAACTGCAGAACATACGATATCCTGACCTGAATCAGCATATCCGGCATGGCCATTTGTCTGAAATTTTACAAAATCCCTGTTGGAATTGCGAAATACTGTAATTCGTACCATCCGCAGTTCCTCTCATTAAGCATTGATTGCTTTAATCTCAACCTTTGTATATGGCTGTCTATGTCCCTGTTTCTTATGATAACCAGATTTTCTCTTGTATTTGTAAACGATTACTTTCTTGCCTTTGCCTTCTTCCACTACAGTTGCAGTAACTGTTGCATTCGATACAGCATCGCCAACTAACAAATCACCATTATTTACAGCTACAACATGATCAAAGGTAACTGTTTCACCAGCTTCAACGTTTAATTTTTCAACATAAACAACGTCACCCTCTGATACTTTATACTGTTTACCACCTGTTGCGATAATAGCGTACATGTCATATCCTCCTTATCATTACTCGCTAACTTCGGTGCTGCTCCACGGCAGACTTTGAACCTCATTAAGCGGCACACTAGACCATAATACACTATAAATCTTCGCTTGTCAATCTTTCTTTTAAACATTCGTAACTTTCTACATAAGTAGCTCTAACATATGGTTCTAAGAAAAAGAATCCGATTCCAAATGTAAGAATACACAATAAATACCAAGGAATGAAAGAAAACTGCAATTTAAAGATATTCCATTTCTCTCCCTGAGTCATACGTCTGCTTAATGCTAAGGCATCATGATATGTCATTTCCGGATTCTCTGCCAAAATATATTCCACATAAAAATATTCATATGACTTTACAAT
>JBJELB010000087.1:0-30966 GCA_051878935.1 Lachnospiraceae bacterium
CAACTGCCTTTGTCCGTCATGCGACTAGCAAGATTACTGCCGTGGAAGATTTGATGTCGATTCATACACTGGGATTTCGTGGGGAGGCTCTGGCAAGCATTGCAGCAGTATCGCAGGTGGAGTGTTTTACCCAGACGGATTACGCATTATCCGGTGTTCATTATCAGATTGATGGTGGAAAACAGGTAAGTAATATTTCTACGGGATGTCCGATCGGCACGACCTTTATTATCCGTAATTTGTTTTATAATACGCCTGCCAGAAGGAAATTCTTAAAGACGCCTGCAACCGAAGGAGCACATATCCAGTCATTATTGGAAAGACTGGCATTGTCCAATCCGGATATTTCTTTTCGTTTCATTGTAAATGGACAGAATAAATTATTTACATCCGGTAATGGCAATCAGAAAGAAATCATTTACAGCATATATGGCAGAGAAATTGCTGCATCGATTCTGCCGGTGGATATTAAAACAGAACGTATTCATATTCATGGATTTGTCGGAAAGCCATTTCTCTCAAGAGGAAACCGTACCTATGAGAATTATTTTGTAAATGGACGTTATATTAAATCCGGTCTTATTTCAGGTGCGATTGAAGAAGCATATAAAGGTTTTCAAATGGTACACAAATATCCGTTTACCGTACTGGATATTGAAGTGGCACCTGAACTGTTGGATGTGAATGTTCATCCAACAAAAATGGAGCTTCGTTTCCGAAATGGAGAGGAACTGTATTCCCTGTTAACGGAATCCATTCGAAATACGATTCGTTCCGGTGATCTGATTCCTCAGGTGCAGGAATCAGAAAAAGAAAAGAAATCTGTGATTCCTGAATTTATGAAGCAGGCAAAAAAGATTCCGGAACCGTTTGAATACAGCAGAAGAAAAGAATGGAACAAAAGTCTGGTAAAAGAACAGGAACATCATTATCAGACAGTGCCGTCACCGGAAATGCCTGAGCAATCGCATCCGGCAATCCGCCAAACACCGGAGCAACCGACTTTTTCAGTACCACAAAAACCGGTACAGACGACCTTTTTTGATACAGAGAACCGGATCAAACCAAAGCATCGTATCATCGGACAGGTGTTTGGTACGTATTGGCTGATAGAACTGGATGATATCATGTATATTATGGATCAGCATGCGGCTCATGAAAAAGTCATGTATGAACGGTTAATGGCTGATTTTCAAAAGAAAGAGGTCTATGGGCAGCAGGTGGCACCACCGATTGTATTAACCCTAAATGAGAGTGAGAGACAGATTTTAGATGAATATCATGATTTTTTTGAAAGCTTTGGATTCCAATACGATGAATTCGGCCCGAATGATATTGCTATCCGGCAGGTTCCTGCCAATCTGTACGGTATTAATGAACGTGATTTGCTGATTGCATTGCTGGATGAGTGTGTAGAATATAAAACATCGCTGACGCCGGATATTATTTCAGAAAAAATTGCGTCCATGTCATGTAAAGCTGCTGTGAAAGGCAATCACCTCATGAACGAAAGAGAAGTTAGAGCATTGATTGATCAGATCTTTGAATTGGATAATCCATATAATTGTCCACATGGCAGACCAACCATGATTGCTTTTACGGAAACAGAGATTGAGAAAAAATTTAAGCGAATTCAGTCATAGGAGATAATATGAAAAGACCATTAGTGATACTGACCGGACCAACTGCGGTCGGTAAGACACAGTTATCCATTCGCCTGGCAAAGGAATGCAATGGAGAGATTATTTCTGCTGATTCCATGCAGGTATATCGACATATGGATATCGGAACGGCTAAGATTACACCGGAAGAAATGCAGGGGGTACCACATCATCTGATTGATATCTTAGAGCCGGATGAAGAATTTCATGTGCAATCGTTTCAGACACTGGCAAAGTCTGCCATGGAGAAGATTTATGCGAAGGGCAGAATCCCGATTATCGTTGGTGGAACCGGATTTTATATTCAGGCTTTGTTATATGATATCTCTTTTTCAGAGGAAGAGGTGGACCAGGATTACCGCATAGAACTGCAACAGCTTTGTTTGGAACATGGAAATCAGTATTTACATGAAAAATTAGAACAGGTTGATCCTGTTTCTGCCAAGCGTATTCATGCCAATAATAGTAAACGGGTGATTCGGGCGCTGGAGTTCTATCATACGACCGGAAAACCAATCTCTGCGCATAATGATGAAGAAGCGCAGAAAGAAAGCCCATATCAATTTGCTTATTTTGTATTAAATCAAAACCGGGAAACGTTGTACGAACGCATTGACAGGCGCGTAGATATGATGATGGAAAACGGACTGTTGGATGAAGTTCAGTATCTTCAAAAACAGCATTATGATTCGAAACTTCCATCCATGCAGGGACTTGGTTATAAAGAAGTGTTTGCATACCTGAAAGGGGAGTACAATCTGGATGAAGCAATACGGATATTAAAACGGGATACGAGACATTTTGCCAAACGTCAGCTGACATGGTTTCACCGTGAAAAAGAAGTCATCTGGCTTCAGAAGGATGATTATCCGACTGAAGAACAGCAGTTGGATTTTATAAAAAGAATATTAAGAGAAAAGAGTATAATAGCATGAAAGTATATGAGATGTATCAATCTCTTGGAATAGAAGAAGATGTATACCAATTTGTAAATAAAACTGAGAAAGAACTGAAGGAACGCTTTGATTCACTCAATGAACTGATGGAGTATAATCAGTTGAAGGTTATTAAAGCAATGCAGGATAATAAGTTAAGTGAAGCCCATTTTGGCGGGACAACCGGATATGGCTATAATGATATCGGCCGCGAGACATTGGAGAATATCTATGCTTCTGTATTTCATACGGAAGATGCTCTGGTCCGTCCGCAGATTACCTGCGGTACACATGCTCTGGCACTTGCTTTAATGAGCAATCTTCGTCCGGGAGATGAATTACTATCACCTGTTGGAAAACCGTATGACACACTGGAAGAAGTCATTGGAATTCGTGAATCAAAGGGGTCCTTGAAGGAATATGGTATTACCTATTCACAGGTGGACCTGCTTGAAGATGGCACGTTTGATTATGATGGAATTGCCGCAGCGATTCATGAGAGAACCAAGCTTGTTACAATACAGCGTTCCAAAGGATATCAGACTCGTCCTACTTTTTCCGTAAAACAAATAGGAGAACTGATTGCATTTATCAAAAATATCAAGCCGGATGTCATCTGTATGGTTGATAACTGCTATGGGGAGTTTACCGAATATCAGGAACCGTCGGATGCTGGTGCTGATATGGTAGTTGGTTCCCTTATTAAGAATCCGGGAGGCGGACTTGCTCCAATCGGTGGTTACATTGTGGGTAGAAAGGATTGCATCGAAAATGCAGCATATCGATTAACTTCGCCGGGACTTGGTAAGGAAGTGGGTGCCTCTCTGGGAGTCAATGCATCATTTTTACAGGGATTTTTTCTGGCACCACAGGTTGTTAATTCTGCTTTGAAAGGAGCTATTTTATCCGCAAATGTATTTGAGCGGTTGGGATATCAGGTAGTACCGAACGGAACGGAAGACAGACATGATATTATTCAGGCCATTACCTTTGGTACACCGGAAGGACTGATTGCCTTTTGTGAAGGCATACAGGCTGCCGCACCGGTGGATAGTTATGTCAGACCGGAGCCGTGGGACATGCCTGGTTATGACAGTCCGGTGATTATGGCAGCAGGGGCTTTTGTATCGGGCTCTTCTATCGAATTAAGTGCCGACGGCCCTGTGAAAGAACCATATGCCGCATATTATCAGGGTGGCCTTACTTATCATCATGCAAAGTTAGGTGTGATGATGTCATTACAGAAAGTGAAGGAAAAATGTAAGCTTATTTTACCATAGTACCTTCTGCCTGGAGAGTGGAAAGGAATCTATGACGCAACATTATATTACAAAAACGTTACCGGAGTCAGAACAACCTTATGAGTTATGTGAGCGGTTTGGACCGGAGGGACTGACAGATGCGCAATTGCTGGCGGTAATATTACGAACAGGTACAAAAGAGAAAACATCCGTTGAACTGGCATATGACATCTTACAGCAATGTGGCAGAAAAAAGGGCTTGCAGGGATTGTATTACCAGTCACAACAGGATTTTATGCGTATCAAAGGTGTGGGTAGAGTTAAGGCAATCCAGCTACGGTGTTTGTGTGAATTGTCCAGACGAATATCGAAAGCCGTATCAAAAGAATCGTTGTCTTTTCAAAAGCCATCTTCTATTGCGCAGTATGTTATGGAAGACATGCGTTATCTAACCAAGGAGCAGATGAGGGTACTTTATCTGGACACGAAATGTGCCCTGATATCGGACCGGGTTGTATCTGTGGGAACAGTAAACTCGTCAATTGCAAATCCAAGGGAGATTATGATAGAGGCACTAAAACTGGATGCTGTGTCACTGATATTGATTCATAATCATCCTTCCGGTGATCCGAGTCCGAGCAGGGAAGATATCAATACAACAAAACGGATGCTGGCAGCAGGGGAGTGTATCGGAATATCGGTACTGGATCATATCATTATTGGTAATGGAGTTTATATAAGTTTAAAAGAACAGGGATTGATTTAATCGGGAGGAAGATATGCCTAAACATACATTTTACATTGATTTTGGATCAGATACCATGAAAATAGGTGAGAAAGATGCCGGAATGGTTTTTGTAGATAAAACTGCCATTGCTTACCAAGCCGGAGTTCCGAAAATCTATGGAAAAGAGGCATGGTTATATCAGGCGAAAACACAGCAGTATCAGTATTGCGAACCTATCTGTGGAGGTGTTCCGGCAAACATTGACGGATTACGCGATATCCTGTTTGCGGCGATTCACCGCTATATAAGGTCATATTCATTTCTGCAGAGCAATGATTTCTATGTGGCAGTTCCTGCTTTTTTGACGCAGGTAGAGGAGCGTGCTTATATTACAGCTATGGAAGAGGCACGGATTCATGCAAATCGTATTTATTTCATCCCGGCTGCCATGGCCAACATGGCAAATTTGCCTCAGGAGATGCGGACGAATGGTTCTCTGATTCTGCTGGATATCGGGCATGAAAAAACGGAACTATCTTTTATTCGTGACGGAATGTTGATTGGCGGACATCGTATTTTAACCGGTGGAAAGACCATCAATGAACGGATTATGGATAATTGTAAAGACGCCCATTTCTTACTTGCTTCGCAGGAAGATGTGGTAAAACTGAAAATGGAATTAGGAACAGCAAAGCTGACGGTAAATCGCTATGTTACCGTGAACGGAATTGATACACAGAACCGAATACCGATTGAGCGTGGTATTCCATCCGGCAGTATCGTGGATGCGATTGAAACTGTTTTGTCCGGCATCACCGATACCATAAAGAATCTGTTGCAGGATATACCGAAAGAGTATAAAAAAGAGATTATGCAAAATGGTATTTATTTATGTGGTGGTACATCCATGGTTTCAGAGATAGACGAATATTTTCATGATTCTTTGGGGATGCCGGTTCATATTGTTGAGGGCGGCAGTATGAGTGTGCTGCATGGAATGGAAAAACTGTTGCACGAGCATACCATCCAAAACTATGCAATATCGAAGAAATCACCATTTTATGATGTGAGGGGTTAATATGCGTAACGGAAGAAAGAAGAAAAGTAAAAAGATTGTGATATCGACACGTGCAGCCATTGTGATAGCAGCCGTTGTGATTCTGTTTTTCTATATCTTAACGAAAAATTACCAGAAATCACTCAGTCCGATGCAAAATGTTATACAGACAGTGTTATATCCGGCGGAAAAGCTCGTCAATCATTTTGGAAAAACCCTTCAGGGGGAAGAATACCGCCCTTCGGAAGAAGTGCTTCGTGAAAATGAAGCGTTGCACAGTCAGATCCGTGAATTGAAAAAAGAGAATAAGAAACTGAAGAAACAAGAAGTAGAGAACCAGCGTCTGCATAAGCTTTTGGATATGGCGGACTCCTTCAAAGACTATGAGCTGGTTGGCGCAAGAGTTGTTTCGAACGGGGAATCAAACTGGTTTTCGAGTTTTCTGATTGACAAGGGCTATGCGCAGGGCATGAAGAAAAATATGAATGTTGTTACGAATGAAGGATTGGTTGGTTATATTGCCTCCGTTTCAAAGAATTATTCAAAGGTAGTTACCATCATTGATAATCGTACCAAAGTCAGTGGGATGTCAATGAAAGGTTCCGATTATTGTACTGTCAAAGGAAATCAGGAACAGATAACGGAGGGTACGATTCCGATTAAGGATATTGATTCTAATGCTTTCATTGAAGTTGGGGAAACGATTGTTACATCCAATATCAGTAGTAAATATTTGCCGGGAATTGAGATTGGAAAAGTGTCTTATCTGGAACAGGACATGACAGGTCTTACGGTGTCCGGAAGCATAACACCGAATGTTGATTTCCGAAATTTACAGGAGGTTTTAATCATTACAACAACAAAACAGGAAGATATCGTAGGAGAATAGTATGAAGCGAATTCTTATTTCAATCTGTCTCATCATACTTGCGTTGATTTTACAAATGGGAGTGTTGCCATACATTGCCATCCGTGGCATTACCCCAAATCTGGTATTGCTTACTCTTGTTTTATTAGCATTTCAGACAGATGCCAGACTTGGCTTACTGTTTGGTATCGTAACCGGTGTTCTTTTGGACTGCATGTATTGTGAATACATAGGCGTCTATACCGTTATTTTTTGTGTGATCGGGACGTTGACAGGGGCTTTTTCTACCCAGTTTTATAAGAAAGATACATCAGTATCTCTTTGTGTAGTTGGTGTGGCGGATATTCTGTATGGTTGCATGATGTATTTACGCTATTATTTTTTATCAGAAGGTGTTCATATGTGGAAATATATCCGTTCCATTATGTTACCTGAAGTATTGTATACCATAGTCGTAACAATTCTGGTATATAGACTCTTCATGATACTTGATGAGAGGATGATATAAAATATGATGGAGTATTATTGGAAAAAATGGAAAGATTCGCTGATGAGGTTTGGGCAGCAACGGATACTGATTCTGCTGCTTGTGTTTCTTGCGCTTTTTGCAATACTGGCAATACGTTTATTTCGGCTTCAGATATTGGAAGGAGAAGAGCATCAGAAGAATTTCAAATATAAGAGTTTGAAAACTCTGGAGGTAACCGGAAACCGTGGTAATATTTATGATACAAACGGTAAACTGCTTGCTTCGAACAAACTGGCTTATCACGTCACGTTTGATAACAGTACTGCGTTTTCGGACATTGCCAAAGAGTGGGGTGATGAGGCAACTGCCGATTCAGTTAAAAATGAAGCGATATATCGTATCGTTTCCATGCTGGAAAGCAACGGGGATCACGTACAGTCTGAATTTCCGATTTCCATAAATTCAAACGGTAAATATCGGTTTACCGTATCCGGTGATGCACTAAAAGAATTCCGTTATGAAAGCTTTGGAATTAACGATGACAGTGATTTGTCCATACAGCAGAGAAAACAGCTGCAGTTTTCAGCAAAAGAAATGTTTATGTACTATCGAAACGGGTATGGCAGTACGACCAATGACCCTTATTACAATGTCAGTGAAGAGTATTCGGAAGAAGATGCCCTTAAGATTGTTTCCGTCCGTTATCAGTTGTCAAGAAATATGTATACCCAGTATGAGCCGGTTCCTATTGCATACAAGATTAGTGAGAAAAGTCGTGCAGAGATTAATGAGAATCCTGATATTTATATCGGTGCCAGTGTGGTAGCTGAAACGATACGCGTATATGAAGATGCAAAATATTTTTCTCATATGATTGGCTATACAGGAACAATATCAGAGGAGGAAATGTCAGCCTATAATGATGGAGTCTCAAAAAACAGCAAAGAATATTACACCATGAATGATGAAGTTGGTAAGATTGGAATTGAAAAGGAATTTGAGGAGGAACTGCGTGGCTATGATGGTCAGAAAGAAGTCTATGTAGACAGTACCGGCAATATTTTAGAAGAAGTGAATCATGAACCGGCAACGCAGGGGAATGATATATATTTATCCATTGATGCGGATTTACAAAAGTATTGTTATGATATGTTAGAACAAAAACTTTCGGGGATTCTTCTTTCCAATATGACTTCAGGCGATGCGACACGCGGAGAAAAGGATGCGGTTCTGATTCCGTATTGGAAAGTGTTATATGCATTGATCGATAACAATATTATTGATGCATCAAAATTCTCGAAAACGGATGCGACTAAGGAAGAGCAAAAGGTTTATCAGGATTTTGAAAAAGAAGCTTCTTCTATTATCCGCCATCTGAAAAAAAAGACGATCTTATCCGGTAAGAATATCGAAGATATGGATGGATTTGAATGGGAATGTACGATGAAAGTGTATTCTGTTATCAAGGATACCCTTGGCCTGGTTAAAGTGGATGAAGTGGATGAAAATGCCGAAACATTTCAGCGATGGAAAGAAGGTGAAGCTTCGCTGAAGGAATATCTGACATTTCTGATTGAATCAGAGTATATTGATTTGGAGTTGCTGAATGCGTCAGCACCGAATGGAGACACTGCCATGGAACAGATCGTAGAACTGGTAAAAAAAGAAATAGCAGAAGATTCAGAATTCGACAAATTAATCTATAAGTATATGATAAAATCTGGAAGAGTTTCGGGAAAAGTCATTTGTCTGGCACTCTATCACCAAAATGTGTTAAATAAAACAGATAGTGAATATGAGCGCTTAAAGAATGGTTCCCTGGATCCGTATTCTTTTTTGCGTATCAAAATAAAGAATCTTGAAATAACACCTGCTCAGCTGGCTTTAGAGCCATGTTCCGGTTCTATCATTGTAACAGATCCGAATACCGGTAAAGTAAAGGCTCTGGTTGCATACCCAAGTTATGATAATAACAGACTGGCAAACGGAGTGGATGCAGCATACTATCAGCAATTGCGTGAGGATAAGTCCTCTCCACTGCTAAACCGTGCATTGAATTCCAAAACAGCACCGGGTTCGACCTATAAGATTGTATCCGCAGTAGCAGGAATAAAAGAAGAAGTGATTACCACCAATACCTATCTGGTATGTAATGGCATTTATGAAAAGGTAATCCCACATGCGAAATGCTGGATCTATCCGAATGCTCATGGATATGTTTCTGTTTCAGATGCGATTGCGGCTTCCTGTAATTCCTTCTTTTATGAGGTTGGCCGTAGATTAGGGCTGGAAAAGAAAGAAATGAAGGAAGAAAAAGCATTATCAAAATTAAAAGAATATGCAGGTTTGTTTGGATTAACTTCTAAATCCGGTATTGAGCTTCCGGAAGATGAACCACATCCATCCGATGAGGATCCGGTGAGATCAGCGATTGGTCAGGGAACGAACAGTTATACTCCCAGCCAATTAGCACGATATATAACAACAGTAGCAAATGATGGACATTGTTATGAATTGAGTATCATTGATTCCATTAAAGATTCAAGCGGTGAAACCAGCAGATATCAGAAACCAAATGAGACGAATACCGTATCGCTGGATACGAATACATGGTCGGCAATTCATTCAGGATTGTCACGCGTAATCAGTGAAAACAGCAATCTTTCTGCCCTGTTTGAAGATCTGCCGTTTACGGTTTCCGGCAAGACAGGAACAGCTGAAGAGAATCTAAATAAATCAAATCATGCCTTGTTTGTGAGCTATGGACCATCATCTTCACCGGAAATTACGGTTACAACTGTTGTTCCAAACGGATATTCCTCTGCTAATGCAGCAGATATATCCAGCAATGTATATCGTTATTATTTTGAGAGAGAGTCAAATATTTCTTTTCAGGATTAAGAGAAAGGAGAAATACCATGAGTTGTGAAGTAATTGTTATTACGTCAGGAAAGGGAGGGGTAGGAAAAACAACAGCCAGTGCCAATATCGGTACCGGACTGGCGAAACTGGACAAGAAAGTTGTTATCATTGATACTGATACCGGTTTACGTAACCTCGATGTCATTATGGGGCTGGAAAACCGAATCGTATATAATCTGGTAGATGTCATTGAAGGAACCTGCAGGCTGAAGCAGGCATTGATTAAGGACAAGCGCTTGAGCAACCTTTATCTGCTGCCCACAGCGCAGACCAGAAATAAATCCAGTGTCTCCCCGGAACAGATTTATAAACTGGTGGAAGAATTAAAAGAGCAATTTGATTACATTATTCTAGATTGTCCTGCCGGAATTGAACAGGGATTTGAAAGTGCTATCGTGGCTGCTTCCAGAGCCATTGTTGTGACAACTCCGGAAGTATCCTCTATCCGTGATGCAGATCGAATTATTGGTCTGCTGCAGGCAAACGAATTAAAGAGTATTCAGCTGGTAATCAACCGCATTCGCCCTGATCTGATTAAACGCGGTGATATGATGTCAATTGATGATGTTCTGGAATTGTTAGGAATCGGATTAATTGGTGTCATACCGGATGATGAGGCAATTGTTATCTCATCGAACCAGGGAGAACCTCTGGTCGGAAATGACACACTTCCCGGTCAGGCATATTTAAATATCTGTCGGAGAATTATCGGAGAGGACGTTCCTTTTTTGGAACTAAAGCCAAAACGATTTTCTTTCTTACGACGCAGAAAATAGGAGGGTTCTATGTATCATAAAAGTGAATCAAGCGGATTAGCAAAAGAACGTCTGAAGGTTCTATTTGTATCAGAAAAAATTGCCTGTACGGCAGAAGATATGGAACAGATGAAAAGAGAGATAAAACGTGTGATACACAAATACATAGATACGACAGAAAAACATATTGAAATACGTATTCGCGATACGAAAGAATAGGAAAATACCATGAAACAATATCAATATAAAAATCTGAATCACATGATTCTGTTTCTGGTGCCACTATTGGTTGCGCTGGGTAGCATATTTGTCATCACGGCGAGTCCGTCACTCATGATGAAGCAGATTCTTGGTGCAACACTGTGTCTTGCCATGATGGCTGTGGTAGCACTGATTGATTATCAGATATTCATAAATTTTTCACGATTTCTTTATATAATCAATGTAATCCTGCTTGTTCTGGTAAAACTGATAGGAATTGAAGTAAAGGGAGCAACTCGCTGGTTTTCCATAGGACCGCTCGGTACTTTTCAACCATCGGAGCTTACGAAGATGATCCTTATTATTTTCATTGCAGCCTATATTGAGAAATATGAAGATGCTGTAACCAATCCAAAGCGTTTATTACGCCTAATCGGACTGGTACTGCTTCCGGTTTTTCTCATTATGATACAGACGGATTTATCAACAAGTCTGGATATACTTATGATTGCTTTTGTAATAATCTTTGCGGGAGGATTGTCATATCGCTACATTGCATATCTTTTGGCAGTGGCGATTCCTGCTTTTGTCGGACTTGTATGGTATATCCAGCAACCATATCAGAAACTGCTTAAGGAATACCAGCTGGATCGCATTTTGTCCTTCATAAATCCTTCAAAATACAGCTCCACAGAAGCATACCAGCAGAATAATTCTATTATGGCGATTGGATCTGGGAAATTGTATGGGAAAGGCTTGTATTCAAAGACGATTACAACTGTAAAAGATTCCAATCTTGTATCAGAACAACAGACAGATTTTATTTTCTCTATCATAGGAGAAATGGTTGGATTTATTGGCTCTATAATCATTATTGCAATTCTATGTCTATTAGTGGTACAATGTATAAGGATAGCTGGAAAAGCGAAGGATACAGGCGGTAGATTGATTGCTATTGGGGTGGCCGGTTATATTGGGATTCAGTCATTTATTAATATCGGGGTTGCGACCGCTATATTACCAAATACCGGACTTCCTTTGCCGTTTGTGAGCTATGGATTGAGTTCTCTGGTCAGTTCCTGTTTGGGAATGGGTATCGTGTTGAACATCAGTCTGCAGAAGAGAAGGTATTAGGGGAGAATGAAATATGAGAATTGGGTTAATTGCACATGATGCAAAAAAAAGCTTAATGCAGAATCTTTGTATTGCTTATCGTGGAATCTTTAGTAAACATGAATTATTTGCGACAGGAACGACCGGACGATTAGTAGAAGATGCTGCAAATCTGAATGTATTTAAATATCTGGCAGGACCGTTGGGTGGAGAGGAGCAGTTAGCGCAGCAGATTGACCAGAACCAGATTGATATGGTCATCTTTTTACGTGAACCGCAACACCCTGCAAGTCATGAGCCAAGTCTGTTAAATATTATGAAGTTGTGTGATATGCACAATATTCCGATTGCAACAAATCTTGCAACGGCAGAATTATTAATTAAGGCACTCGAACGTGGTGACCTGGATTGGCGGGCATATGTATAAGAGAAAAACAGCAATGATTCTGTCCTGTGTCCTGCTTTCGACGGCATGGTTATCCGGATGCGGCGACAGGAAGGAAAAAGCATCGTTATCTGTAACGAATCCCGGGCAAATACTGTCCTATCATGCAGATACAGATGAAATGGAAGGATTAGGTTCCCAATATGCAGTTGCTCCAATGGATTCTTCCGCACAGGTAACTTTATCCCAAAAAGTAGATACGGCATTATTAATCAATATGGATACCAAAGAAGTCGTGGCTTCGAATCATGCCTATAAAAAAATATATCCTGCAAGCATGACGAAGCTGTTAACCGCTTTGGTGGTTTTGGACAATGCTTCGTTAAATGAAACCGTTGTGTTGCAAAAGGATATTACTTTTAAGGATCCGGAAGTGATTTCCATGAATCTGAAAAAAGGGGATCGTTTTACTGTTGAGACATTATTAAATGCAATGCTGGTATCTTCCGCGAATGATTGTGCGGTTGCTTTAGCACAGTATATTGCAGGAACAGAAGAGAATTTCGCGATTCTGATGAATGAAAAAGCAAAAGAGCTTGGTGCCACTCACAGTCATTTTATGAATGTTACCGGCCTGCATGATAAGGACCATTATACTTCCGCTTATGATTTGTATCTGATTTTTGAAAATGTTCTGGAACAGGAAGAGTTATCTTCCATCATCAATCAGAAAGAATATGAGATGTATTATACTGCTGCTTCCAATGAAGTCATAACACAGAAACTGCAGTCGTCCAACCGCTTCCTCAATGGCAGTTATGATATGCCAAAAGGATGTAAGATGATGGGCGGGAAAACAGGAACAACAAATGCGGCTGGATACTGCCTGATTTCCCAGGTCCAGGGAAAGGACCATCAACGTTATATTGCAGTTGTTGCGAATGCAGATGATACCGATTCTCTTTATGCAACGTGTGCTGAATTATATCAGATTATTTTGTAAATTGTATTGTTATTTTCAGGATAATATAATATAATATTTTTATCATATGTAGAACTGAATATAGGAGGGCGTAACAATGATAGAAATTATATCCGGTGTAAAGGGAAAAGGAAAAACTAAAGTTCTTATCCAGAGCGCAAATGACGCCATGAAAACTGCAAACGGCTCCATTGCCTACCTTGATAAGAGCAACAAACATATGTATGAACTGAGCAATAAGATACGTATGATTAATGTAAAGGAATATGAATTGGAAGACAGTAATATGTTCCTGGGCTTTCTTTTGGGAATGGTGTCCCAGGATCACGATTTAGATGCGGTATATTTGGATAGCTTCCTGACAATCGCACATGTATCTGAAGATGACACAGAACCAATATTAGAGAAGCTTCAGAAAATATCAGAACAGTTTCAGGTGAAATTAGTTCTTAGCATGTCGATGGATTCATCAAAGATTCCGGAATCGATGAAAGATTCTATCGTTGCTGCTTTATAGTACATACAGGGCCATCTTACAATGTAGGATAGCCCTTACTTTTTGGATAGGAGAATAGGATGGCAAAGAAACGTAAAAATGTAAACACAGGGTTTCATGGAAAACGGAATCCGGGATATCTTGTTTTCATTGTTTTATTTGTATATTTACTCATTGCATTGTTGCAATATTTTTCTAAAGAACATATATCCAGTTATCAGGTTACGGAGGGACGTATCGTTGAAAATATGAATAGTATTGGCCTGGTTCTGCGCAATGAGACGGTTGTGACCGCATCAGAGGATGGATATATAAATTATTATGTACGCGACGGAGAACGGGTTGCGAATGAGGCTCCGGTTTATTCTTTGGATGAAACAGGACAGGCTGTTGCATATTTGGAAGAACAGCTTCAGACATCCGATACCTTATCAGAAGAAGCCTATAGTGATATTCAACATGAATTGAGTTCCTTTGTTCATGATTTTGATTGTAATAATTATACAGCAGTGTATGATTTGAAATATCAGATCAGTAATCAGATTTTGGAATGTACCACATCTGATTATCAAAAAGAGGCGAATAAGTTATTAAAAAAAGCGGGCTTACAGGATTCTCTGAAACCGGTTTGTTCCTCCGCAAGTGGTGTTGTTTCTTATTCGATTGATGGATATGAGCAAAAAGCAGTGGGACAAATCACAAGAGAAGATTTTAATACAGGACACTACCAGAGAAATATCGTACAATCTTCCTCCAGAGTAGAGAACGGTGATCCTGTTTATCGCATCATTCAGTCCGATGACTGGCATATCATCACACAGATGAACGAGGCTAATTATGAGGCACTGAAAGAGCGGGAATATGTTACGATTACCATACAAAAAGATCATTTATCCATTCCGGCAGAAATCTCGTTTTTCGAAAATGCGGATGGAGACCGATTTGCAGATTTGAAGATGAAATCCTATATGGTTCGTTATATGAATGACCGGTTTTTAGATATTGAACTGACGATAAAGTCGGCAACCGGTTTAAAGGTTCCTAATACGGCTTTGATTGAAAAAGAGTGTTATAAAGTACCGACTTCCTTTATTATCAATGGCGGAGGAGTAGGATATGCAAAGTTTTCCGTGATGCTGTCTGATAAGAATGGAAAAGTGACCAGACAGGAGATTTCGCCGTCGGTTTACCGGATTGAAAATGATATCTGTTATCTCAATCCTAATGACCTCTCTTCAGACTGTATTTTAATCAATAATGATGGTGAACAGCTTCAACCGGTAGCAAAAGAGAAAATCACGGGTGTGTATTGTGTTAATATGGGATATGCGACATTCCGACCTGTCAGGGCACTAGAATCAAATGCAGAATTTACCATTATTCAGGAAAATGAAGAAGGTAGTATTTCGAATTATGATCATATTATTCTGAATAGTAATTCGGTGAAAGAGGACCAACTCATTTATTAGACGGGAGGCTAGATAGCTATGTTGATTGACAACTATAATGAAGTACAAAACCGGGTAAGAGAGGCTTGTTTACGTGTTAACCGTGATCCTGATGAAGTGACCTTGATAGCCGTCAGCAAAACGAAGCCTCTGACGGATATTGAAACGCTCCGTGCTCACGGGGTATTGGAATATGGTGAAAACAAAGTACAGGAACTTGTGGATAAATATGAGCATATTCAGGAACCGGTACATTGGCACATGATTGGGCATCTCCAGACCAATAAAGTGAAATACATCATCGATAAGGTCTGTCTGATTCACTCTGTTGATTCGTTAAAACTTGCACAATGTATTAATAAAGAAGCGGAAAAGCACAATGTCAAAATTCCTGTTTTGCTGGAAGTGAACGTTGCCGGGGAAGAAAGCAAATTCGGTTTTTCGGTTGAAGGTTTGTATGCTTCCATTAAGGAAATTGCAATGCTTCCGAATATTCAAGTTGATGGCCTTATGACGATTGCTCCTTTTGTAGAGGATTCGGAAGAGAACCGTGTACATTTTCGCAAATTAAAAGAAATATTGGTTGACATCAATCGTAAAAACATTGATAATATAACTATGCATACGCTGTCAATGGGTATGACCGGTGATTATGAGGTCGCTATTGAAGAAGGTGCTACAATGGTGCGTGTGGGTACCGGCATTTTTGGAACACGCAATTATAAAAAATAGGGAGACGCAGTATGAAATTTGTAGATAGTCTGATAGACAAATTCCGTTTATATGATTCGGACGAAGAATATGACGATGGATATGAATACGAGGATGAGGAAGAAGAAGTAATCGGCAGTTCATTTTTTAAGAATATGGCATCTGCTAACAAGGTGAAACAGGAAGAGAAACCTTCTAAACCAACGAACAACAGACTGGTTCCTTTGAAAAGCAGTAAATCAGGTTCTTCCGAAGTCAATGTAATCAAGCCGGATGACTTTAATGACTGTCAGTTAATTGCCAACAATTTGTGCAATGGAAAATCAACGATTCTGAATATGGAAGGAATCGAAATACATGAAGCACAACGTATTATTGATTTTATCAGTGGTTGCTGTTATGCCCTGGATGGTTCTTTGCAGGCAATATCAAATAATATTTTCATTATTGCTCCAAGTTCAACGGAAATATCCGGTGACTTTATTGAAGGATTGATTGGAGATAGTTATTTATCGCCTGAGCTTGGCAAATTTCAAATTTAATGAAAAACAGCTATGTTTGATACGTAGCTGTTTTTCCTATACAAGGGAGTAGTGATATGAAACGAAGAATGATAAAAGAAGAAGGCAAACCAATCTATGATATTGTAATTGACGATTCCTTTGCCCGTTTGCCACAGGAACTTGCTTTTCTCGAATTGAAAGAGAAACGTGTATGTATCGTTACAGAAACGAATGTTGCACCATACTATCTGGATGACATCAGACAATTGTTTGAAAGCTTAGCTAAAACAGTTGTGACCTTTGTCTTTGAGGCGGGAGAGAAAAACAAAACATTGGATACCGTTCGTAATCTTTATACGACATGTATTGAACATCAGTTTGATCGTAAGGATATTTTAGTCGCTCTCGGAGGAGGCGTGGTTGGTGATTTGACCGGTTACACTGCAGCAACATATCTTCGCGGCATTGATTTTGTTCAGATACCTACCAGTTTATTATCTCAGGTTGATAGCAGCATTGGTGGAAAAACCGGTGTTGATTTTGATTCTTATAAAAATATGGTGGGAGCATTTCATCAGCCAAAACTGGTTTATATCAATATCAGCACCTTGCGTTCTTTGCCGGAACGGGAATACTTATCCGGAATGGGAGAAATTATCAAACATGGACTGATAAAAGATGTGTCCTATTATCAGTGGCTGAAAGACAATTCGGGTGCTGTTTTGACCAAAGATCCGGAAGCATTAATCGATATGATATACCGTTCCTGCAATATCAAAGGAGATGTCGTAGAGCGGGATCCGAAAGAACAGGGAGAACGAGGATTGTTGAATTTTGGCCATACATTAGGTCATTCTATTGAGAAATTAATGAACTTCTCTCTCCTTCACGGAGAATGTGTCATGATAGGAATGCAATATGCCTCATGGATATCAATGAAATGTCAGAATATATCACAGGAAGAATATCGCGATATCATTGAAACGATGGAGCTTTACGGATTTCAGCGTGATATGATACAAACGTTATCGACGGAAGATATCGTGGCTGCCACAAAGCTGGATAAAAAGATGGAATCCGGCATTATCAAATTTATATTATTAAAGAAAATAGGAGACGCCTATATCGATCGTACTGTAACAGACGATATGATGAAAGAGGCACTGTTGAATGCAGAATGAAGAAACATGTAAAAGCTTTTTTTCTATTTTTATTGCTGTTGTTGTTTGACCAACTGACAAAATATCTTGCAGTAGTTTATCTGAAGAATCAGGCGGCAAGACCTATTATAATGAATATTTTTGAATTGACGTATGTAGAAAACAGAGGAGCTGCTTTTGGTATCCTGTCCAATCAGGTGACGTTTTTTATTATCATCAGTACTGTCATGATTGCTGCAATACTGGGTGCATATTGCTATCTTTCCCAAAAAGGCGAAATGGTTCCTGTCAGGCTGAGCCTTATTTTTCTCTTATCCGGTGCTGTAGGAAATCTGCTTGACCGCATTGTACATCAATATGTCATTGATTTTCTGTATTTTAAGTTAATCGA
Organism: Lachnospiraceae bacterium; assembly: GCA_051878935.1. GTDB lineage: Bacteria > Bacillota > Clostridia > Lachnospirales > Lachnospiraceae > CANQDT01. The sequence goes on from JBJELB010000087.1 coordinate 18,026, forward strand.
TTTTCCTGTTTTCAACATTGCAGACTGTTATGTTACCATATCGTTATTCTTTATTATGTTTTATGTTTTATTTGTATATAAAGAAGGAGAAACGAAATGAGTTCCTATCTGACCTTTTGTATTTCTCCTGAGGAAGAAGGCAAGCGGATTGATAAAATCATATCGGAACGCTATCCTGATTTGTCGAGAAATTATATTCAAAAACTGATAAAAGAAGAAAACGTAATGCTCAGTCAGACTCCCTGTAAGGCCAATATGAAGCCGTTAAAAGGAAAAGAGGTAATAATCTGTCTTCCTGAGCCGGAGATGACAGAAATCCTGCCGGAAGATATACCTCTGGATATCGTCTATGAGGATTCCGATGTGTTAATTGTAAATAAGCCGAAAGGAATGGTAGTCCATCCATCAAACGGTCACTTATCAGGTACCTTAGTGAATGCAGTGATGTATCACTGCGGTTCGGAATTGTCGGGAATCAATGGTGAGATTCGTCCCGGCATTGTCCATCGCATTGATAAAGATACAACAGGATTGCTGGTTGTCTGCAAGAATGATGTTGCTCATCTTAGTTTAGCTGAACAATTAAAGGAACATTCTATTACAAGAAAATATGAAGCAATTGTATGTTCAAACATAAAAGAAGAGAGTGGTACGGTGAATGCTCCGATCGGCCGACATCCGGTTGACCGGAAAAAGATGTCTGTCAACACCAGAAATGGAAGAGAAGCAGTAACGCATTATCGTGTTCTGGAACGTCTCAAACAAGGGGCATATACTCATATTGAGTGCCAGCTCGAAACCGGAAGGACCCATCAGATACGTGTTCATATGGCCCATATCCATCATCCATTGCTGGGAGATACCGTATATGGTTCACTAAAACAGCCCTATGCTTTACAGGGACAATGTCTGCATGCAAGGACTCTTGGATTCATACATCCAACTACAAATCAATATATTGAATTCAACTCAGAATTGCCTGCATATTTTGAGAATTTATTGCGAAAACTAAGAAATTCGTGATATAATGAATGTACAATGGAGTATATGAAAGGGGTGATTCTATATGGCAAATAAAATCATTACCATAGGAAGACAATTTGGAAGTGGTGGAAGAGATATCGGTGAAGCAATTGCAAAAAAACTTGATATCCCATTTTATGACAAAAAGATTTTGGAAAAGGCATCGGAAGATAGTGGCCTCTGTAACGAACTGTTTGAGAACTTTGATGAGAAACCGACAAACAGCTTTTTATATTCCTTAGTGATGGATCCGTATTCCATCGGCTACAGTGGACATGGATATGATGTCCCGCTGAATCAGAAGGTTTTTATGGCATCTTTTGATGCAATTAAAAAAATGGCAAAAGAGGGACCTTGTGTTTTTGTTGGCCGTTGTGCTGACTATGCACTAAGTGATATGGATTCCGTGCTTAACGTATTTATCCATGCCCCGATTGAATACCGTATTCAGAATATTATGAAACGGATGGATTTGTCTCATAGTAAAGCAGAAACTTTAGTTGTCCGTAAAGATAAACAACGTGCCAGCTATTATAACTATTATACAACCAAAAAATGGTCTGATACGAACAGCTATGATGTTACAATTAACAGTGCCATGTTTGGCGTTGAGAAAACGGTTGATATTATTCTGGATATCTATAACAGGATGTAGGAATACATATATCAGAAGAAAAGGCATACTTTTAGTGCCTGTATTTTTAAAAAATGAACTTTATCATTTGTATAAAGTTCATTTTTTTTAAAACAATATTGCATCCCCGGATGAACGTAGAATCATGTGAAATAAATGTGAAGAATATATTAAATTATTGTAAAAGTTCTAAGAAAGTGGTAAAATCTGCATGATTGTGTTGTAAATTATAAAGGGGGCAGGAGATGGCAATAGAAGTTTTTAATCGGTACGAACATAAATACTTGCTTAATTGTGAGACCTATAAGCGCGTGATAGAAGTATTGGATCAGCATATGGAGTTGGATTCGTATAATATAAATCATGAGCCATATACAATTGCAAATATTTATTATGATACCAATGATGATTTTTTGATTCGGACATCCATATCGAAGCCGGAATATAAAGAGAAATTGAGACTGCGAGCATATGGCATCCCTGATGCAGAAGCAAAGGTCTATTTGGAAATTAAGAAAAAATGCAATGGATTAGTCAATAAACGAAGGACAACATTACGGTTAAGAGAGGCATATGAATTTATAGAAAGTGGTCAGTTACCTGAGATAAAAAAATATATGAATCAGCAGGTAATGAATGAATTGGAATACTTTTTTCAATTATATGACTTACAGCCGAAATTATATCTTGCTTATGACAGGGTTGCTTATTTTGAAAAAGATAATCGTGATTTGAGAATTTCTTTTGATAGGAATATGCGCTCAAGAAGGTATGATCTTAGATTAGAAGCAGGAGATTATGGTGAACCTTTGTTAGATGAGGATCTCTATCTTATGGAGGTTAAGACTTCCTTGGCGAAACCTCTGTGGCTTGTCCATATGCTAACAGAGCTAGATATATACCGAAGAAGTTTTTCAAAATACGGAACAGAATATAAGAAAAGGATAAAGAAAGCAATATAAGGAGAAAAACAATGGATTATATATTTAATGAGGTGTTAACATTTTCATCAAATGACCTTACGTTTGCATCGGATATCATTACGATGTTAATCGCGTTAGCGTTAGGATTAATTGTAGCATTTACTTATTATAAAACACAGGATGAAGACGTTTATCAACGTAGCCTTGCAATTACATTATGTATGTTGCCGATTATTTTGTCAGTTGTAATTGTTTTTATTGGAAGCGATATAGCAAGAGCGTTTAGTTTGGCTGGAACATTATCCATTATTCGCTTTCGTAGTGCTCCCGGCGATTCGAAGGATATTGGCTTTATCTTCTTTGATATTGCAGTAGGATTGGCATGTGGAGTCGGATTATACGGATATGGCTGTTTGTTTGTTGTTGTTTTATGTGCGTTTATTATTATCTTGGAAAAACGAAAAGCATTTGAGAAAAAGGACATTCAAAAGCTTTTGAAGATTACGATTCCAGAGAACTTAAACTATCAGGGTGTGTTTGATGACATTTTACATAAGTATACTAAAAAATATAGTATGTCTAAGATTAAAACTACGGATTTGGGTTCTTTGTTTGAAGTGACTTACACGCTCACTATGGACGGGGATGTGAATGAACAAGAATTTATCAATGAATTGCGCTGTAGAAATGGTAATCTAAGCATTGTATTATCTGTTATGCCTAAAATCATCAAATAATATTTTATTGTGAGGAGGAAAGGTGAACCATGAAATCTAAGGGAATTGCTATCATATTAATCTTTGCAATGACGATCAGCAATCTTACATTGCCTGCTTCTGCTGCGAAACTAATTTCAAAAGCAAACAAAATAACAATTACAAATAAAGCAGATATTCGAGAATTGTATCCTGGCGACACCTGTAAGGTAAAGGTTAAACAAAAACCAAATGGTGCCAAGGATACCATCATTTATAGAACTTCAAATAAGAAGGTTGTGAAGGTAACCCCAAAAGGAATTCTGAAAGCTATTTCCCCTGGCACAGCTACAATTAAAGCAACTGCAAAACGAGGAAAAGTATCACAAAAGATAACCGTTTCTGTTATAGCTATACCTCTGACTGCAGCACAAACCGGTTCTCATTCCATTGTTGTCACCGGTGAAGCTAATAAATTAAAAAAAGACATAGTTCTTACCAAGAACGGTACGCGTGTTGCCTATACCAAAGAGCTGTCTGCTGATGGCAAGACGGCAGTCCTTACTACCGTACAACAGATTATCGATTCGCAATATAACATTATTGTCGGTAATGAAAGTACGGTTTTTCAGGGACAGGAGGCTGTTGCCACTAAGGTTGAATTTTTATCTGATAAATTGACACTTAACGGTTATCCGTCAGACGCAACCGGTGCACAGATTCGGTATCATGTTCTTGATCAATTTGGTGGGGATATGACTAACAAAATAGAATTAACAGCTTATTGCGCTCTTGGTACATCCATAGTTGATAAGAAGAATGGAATTATTACTGTTAAAGGATATCTCACACGAAGATATTTAGGCAAAACAACAACCATATCAATTTTTTCGAATGATTATAGCAAATCGCTTAGTGAAACAGCGGAGGTAACGGTTAGTGAATGTCCTGTGATTCAGGATATTTCCATGCAATTATATCAGAAGAATAACGAACCTCTTACGGATGATTTTACAGGGAAAAAAGATTTCTATCTCATTTTTACGTTGAAAGATCAATATGGAAATGAATATCATGAGCAGAATATAACAAATACCAATGTGTTTAAGGGTGTATATATCTATATGCCTGCAAACGTTACCAAACTTATCTTAGAAACCGGGACAGATGTTACTACAGCTGATAGAATATTAACAGAAACGATTACAGTGGATGAAATAAAATATCCGGCAGTACGCTTGGTATTGGAATCCGGAGTCAAATATGCGACGAAAGGAGAAACAGTAGCACGAGCACATTCAGACAGTGGTGCCTCAGCTTCATGTAAAATTACTGTTGAACATGGGATAACCATTGATTCATTGAAAGTAACCGGCAGTGATCCTGTTGTGCAGGGGCGTTCCGTGGAATTCGCATTTGAAGCACTGGATGCATACGGAAATGAGGTTACAAAGCTGTCCGCATATCGTGCTTTGTTAGCCAATAACCAGGAATTTGGAAAACACTTCCGGTTCGCAAAAGAAGACGGTGTTATTAAACTATATCATAGAGCAAATTCCTCCGACGAACTAGGTATTCATAATATGATAGTAGTAACGCCTAAAACAAATACATACACAAGTTTTACCTATACTGTATTACCAAAGCCGCGACCAACTGAGATTGTAGGTATTAAAAAAGCCGCTACCGGCATTGTTGGCGATGATTGGCTCAAATTCACAGTGAAACGTTTTATTATCAATGATCAATATGGAAATCCGATGTCCAATAATGAACTTTATGAATACAAAGGAATCTATACAATCGCTGCTTTCGATCCGATAGATGCAAATTCTTTTTGGTTCAAGGATAGTAATGTCCTCAAATTGTCAGCGGATGCCGACATAAAAATCAAACTAAACTATAAGAATCAATCGCGCAATATTGTCTTCAGGATATGTGATGCATCCGGTCAGGAAATTGAAGACTTGTCGAATTATCCACTTGCAGGACTTACCCAGAATTATTATGACAAAATCACGAAACATCTTTCATCATTCAGCGAATATATGCAGGAAATGATAGAAACAACAGCTGATAAAGTAAGTGATTTTAAAGTTGATAAAATCAAAACGATATATTATCAAGCGGATTTAAACAATTCATATTCCGAAGAAGTCGATGTTTCCGGTATGATTGGAAAAAATAAGATTAAGCTTACTACCGATGACTATGCTGTTGTATTTCCTGCTGAAGGCGAGATTCCTTTCACTGATGGAAAAGGTAAAGTTGGATTAGTATTTGATGAAAAAAGTCACAGCTTATATTGTGATATCAAAGAATCGGATTTTATTGTAAATGGCCAGTATGTTAATAAGCTTAAAAGAACCATTCATGTCGTTATCAGCGCGGATGCAGATAATCCTATTCCTCTTACAATTAATATTTGTAAAGACGCACCAGCAATTGCAAAAGCTACATTAGAAACCACATCTGGTACTGAAATAAAAGAATTAACGGTAACCAAGGGCGAATTGCATAACTTTTCAACCTACCTTTCATCCATTATCCAAAACAATTTACGCTATACGGATCAATATGGTGCATCGGATAAAAAAACGGACGCAGAGAAGGTTTCCTTCCTAACGACATCTAATATCTCATATAAATTACGCACGGAAGATATCGAAAGCAATCGGGGTGCAGTATATGGTAATGGTACAAATAATCTCACTTTTGAAGATTTTGAAACCGGAGATGAGTGCAAACTGATTATTGAATTTTCAGGTGGGGTATCTCTTAGTCTAATCTTAATAGTTACAGATTGATATTCTATAAAACTAATAAGAATTTTTCGGGAAATAGTAAACTAGATTGTTGATAAAGTACATTTTTATGAATACCACAAGAGAGGAGTTGGTGTAATGGCAACAGTTGATGTTGTTATAGAAATAGATGAAGATTTAAAAAAGCTGGCAGAGGAACTATTTGAAGATTTGGGTATGTCGCTATCAACTGCATTTACTATTTTCATGAATCAAGCTGTACGAGAACAGAGAATTCCGTTTACAATTTCAAGTAATTTAGTAGAGGATGCAGGATCCGACACAAAGAAGAATGTGGACTTGGATCAATTTGTTATGCCAACAACGGAGCGGGCACAAGATGCAGATACCTATGTGAGAATGTTACGAGATGCAGATCTTATAGAAGATGTTCCTTCAAATACAGATTTATAAGGAAGAAGCAAGCGCCAACTATTCGCAAAACTCAACTTTAACGAATAGTTGGCGCTATATTTCATTCTTCCAATTTATGCATAATGTCTGTAAAAGGTAACCAATATACTTTTCCATCATTCGTCATGATATAGCCACCTCCATATAAATCCATAATAGCCATGAGCAAAACTCTGCACATTCAGTATTTATGCAGGTTTGCGAGGCATGGCAACCTCTTTTATCACTCCAAATCTATAGTAACAGTCAGCTCCAAATGGTATAATTAAACTATCAACATCAATTCACCAGAAAGGAGCTGATTGTTATCTATCGTCAAGAAATTTTTAAAGACATTCGTCTTTTTACTTCACAACCAGTTGCAAAGTTTTATGATTCTCTTTTTCTGAATCTTGATTTATCCTTTGTTCCTGAATTCCCTAAAACCGGAAGGAAAGGTTTTTCAAATCACGCTATGATCTGTGCCTTTATTGTTATGAAATGTGAAGGTTTTTCCATGATTACCGACCTTGTTGATTATCTGAATAACAACCTTCTGATTGCCCATTATTGTGGTTTTGAAATACCCATTCCCCTTCCTTCTTATTGGACTTTCGACCGTTTCCTTAAAAACTTTGATAACGGAGTACTTTCTGACATCATGAAATCACAGGTACAGTTTCTTGCCAAAAAAGGTATTGTGGATACTTCTTTTATTGGACTGGATTCCACTCCCATTTCTGCAAACACTTCACAGAATAATCCAAAATCCTTTTTGTCAAACAAATTTAAACCTGATCATCAACCAAAAGCAGATAACGACTGTAAACTTGGTGTGCATACTGCGTCCAATCAAACCAACGAGAAAAAGTTCGAATTCTACTGGGGCTACAAAAACCATGTCCTTGTCGACTGTATTTCTGGTCTGCCTGTTTACGAAATGACTACAACAGCCAATGTTTCGGATTCTGTTGTTGCACTGGATATCCTTTCTGATACCCATTCGTTTCTTCCAATAACTAACAGAATGTACTTTCCTCGCTGACAAAGGGTATGATGTTAAAAATATCTACAATCAGGTAAAGGAACTCTATGAGGGCGAATGTATCATTCCTCTAAACAAACGTAATACCAAAAACCCAAAACTTCTTCCGCAGGGAAATCCTGTCTGCGAAGCAGGCCTTGCCATGTGGAAGGATGGCAAATTTTCCGATAATGGCCGTACACGCCAGAAATTCTGTTGCCCCCTAAAATCATCCAAAGATGCGGACTGCCCATGCCATCATAAAAATTTTTATAATGGCAAAAAGCACCGTGGCTGCACCAAATACATTACCATTCCTGATGATTTAAGGTTTGCCGTCGACAGAGACAGTAAGTACTTCAAGAGTAATTACTCTCTTCGTACGGAATGCGAACGTTACAATTCACGTTTTAAAAACACAGGGCAGGAACGGATGTGGGTAAGAAATAAAGCATCTGTTACAAACTTAAATACACTTGCCCATATCAGTTTACTGGCAGTAGCTGTTGCCGCAATCACTACCAACACCGGAAAATCCTATCGTAAACTAAAGTCTTCCAAACGGATTGCCTGATTCTTAATAACCGCATAACGCCTGTTCAGCGTAGGCATTGGACTTACGTTAGCTTTGCTATGCCATAAAAAGCATCTTCTAACAGAGAGAAGCAGCCAACGGCCAAATCCTATTTATAAATCAATGCGTTTTGCTCATCACTCTTAAGTGCGCCAATAAGAACAATTCTTTTCATTTTTGCTTTGTTCTGCGATCAAGCCTAAGATTCAGGAATCAATTCAGAATTCTTCAGCCGAAGCTACAATATACTTATCATTTTTTAATAACTTTATCTGTCGCTTTTTTCGAATGAAGTTCACTTTTCTCTTTCCGGATCTTTCTGTCAGATTGTTAGAGTGGATAAGTAACTAAGTACTTGTTTTTAATTTGGATTCCAAAACATCAAAATCCTAATTTATTGAACTATACCAATATGAGTTTCCACCTCTTCTTTCTAATTTAGCTATTCCGTCTAGAATATTATTTGATTTTGAATTGATAAAAACATATCCTGATTCATCATCTAATACTCCATACATAACAAAATAGATATTATCGCCCTCTTTTCGGATATAAGCGATATCGACCGATTCATCATACTCGTTATAAGTTATTCTATCAAACAACACATCGTCCGAATTGAAAAGTAAAATTTTATCAGACTCAATATACGCCTTGTGAAAATCATAGTCACTAAGAAACTGATTAATTCTATAACAATACTCCATTTCTTGTTCTTCATCGGAATTATTACAAGCAGTTAAACTAACAATAACTAGAATCATAAGGGATAGAAATTTATAGAATCGTTTCATTTTTATCTTCCTCCATATTTTTATATAGTCTCTCGGAATCTTAAGCTCTTATTTTATAAGACTTTCAAATTCCTTTTTTATAAAATTTCCTCTTTTTTGCAAAAACACTTGATAAACCTCTCGAAAAAATGCTGCGCTTCGCGTCTTTGTTAACAAGACATATTTTTCGATTGGAGGCGATTTTCTTGTTACCTTTTAACCCTGGCGGTCATGCCGATTATCTGGATTTTATTTTTAATCAGTTACATAAATATTATCCTAATCCTGATTCCCTTCCTCGTGATACTAGGGAGATTATCGAACACTTTTATCAGAAAGACCTTTCCCATGTTGATGAAATGCTTAAAGACGTCACTCTGTCTTTGGTCCTGCACCTAGGATTCCTTCCTGCATGATTCGCTCTTATCTGCTTTCTTTGAAGCTTATAGTTTCTTCCTATACAAAATGGGCTAAACAGTTAAAAGTGAATCCGCTCCACGCGATACTGAGTGGTTTTGAGTTCGGTGATACTCTAGGTATTGGTACTTTTGCTGACTTCTTTTACAGACTTTGGGATTCTAAGGATGATTTCACCATTGGCAAAGATGGTATTCCTGTTTGTATGGCGGACAGAAAAATGAATCGCAATGGTGTGAAAAAATCCAAACACCGTATTAAGTTCCGTTGCTCGTTAGCAAGTAGGAAACATGATTGTAATTGTTCTAATTCTTGCTTTGATTCAAAGTACGGAAGAACTCTTATCTTGCGATGAAAGATAATCCAAGACTCATTAACATACCGCCTCGTGATAGCAAAGAATCGAAACAGGAGTTTAATGTTAGAACTTCTGCGGAACGTTGTAATAAACGTGAAAAAATAGACTACTTATTGAAAAAATGCAGACACCGTTCATCCCCAATATGGTACTGGCGTTTATACTGTATCATGATGCTCCAACACATTGATGCCTAGGACTTGCCTTACAAATTTACACTGCAAAAAAGATTAAGGGAAGCCGCATAACTTCATACAGTACAATTCTAAAACACAATCTTTTTTATCTCTATTAAAGTGTGCCTATCTTTCAAAAAACTTTTATCACTTACACATTCCACGGATAATATTTACTTTTCAATGTGCTTCGATCTGCAAGGTCGTTCTAGTCCTCTAAATGCCGAGAGACTATTTATTATTTGATATCATGGAATCTGTATTTATCACCATATAATATACGGAATAACCATAATTTATTGTTGCTCTCATAGTAATAACGTACTCCCATCCAACGTGCACGCACATCCCATGATTCATCAAAACGTGGTGTTCCATTTTTGTTTAATAATGGTGTTGCGATACTTCCACCTTGCGCAAGTGCACCTGATATATAGCCTGAAACCTTTTTCGATTCAAGAAAATATGCCCAAATGAAATTACCAGCTTCGTTTCGATTATACACTACACCATCTGATAAATACAATGTTGATTCGTTCAATTGTAATTTAAAATCCAAATCACCACCAACCGATTCTTTCATAATGCGCTTTGCAGTTGTTTTCTTTAAATTAGCTTTATTCACCAACCTTTTCAAAGTTTTGCTAGTAAACTCCATATCAATCTTGTTCCAATCATATAATGTTACTGTTTCTTTACTATTTGCTCTATATCTTGATCCGTCTATTTCAATATAATATCGATCAATGCACAGAAACTCACATTTCCCTTTATCATTTTCAATATAGTATTCATCTCTAGATGTATAAATATAATCTTTAAGTCCACTTGAATCTACAAACATCACCGGATTATTTCCACAATACACATACCAATCCAGCTCATCCCTTGCCGGATCTTCCTGTGTAAACCGTCTCTCATTTGGCGAATAGTATCTTGCTCTTAGATAGATAAACTCTACTTCTTCGTCATAATATTCTCCGGCATAACGTATCGGATTAGGAATGGTTTCATTTGCTGTTTCTACCTTTCCCCACGGATCATATTCATAGGTATTGACTTCATTTCCATTCTCGTCTAGTAGTCCTACGATGTCTCCATGTGCATTCCAGAGATAGTAATACCAGGTATCGTCAACCACTCTGGCTACCGGCCTGCTGTCGTCCCAGATGATCTGTACCTTTTGACTTCCAATTTGTTCCTGTGCAACCCTGCCATAGATATCTACATAATACTTCGTGGTAGTATCTCCGCTCTGTTTCTTATGCCGGTAGCCATCCAGTCCGTTATCATAGGTGGTCACAACTTCATCGACCTTCGATTTGACAAGTTTGTTTTCTTCATCGTACCAATATTGGTTTCCGGTACTGTCAGAGATGAGATTACCGTTTAAATCGTATTGATACACAATGCTTTCTTCCCCGGATGTCTTACTCTTTAGGCGATTATCTCCGGTATACGTATAAGTTATATACGATATCGTATCACCATCCGAATTCGTCTGACGTTCGGCTGTCAGATTGTTTCTATCCCCATATTCATAAGTGGTTGTGACTCCATTCTTCGTATATGTCTTCAGACGGTACAAATCATCATAGGTATAGGTAACATTCTCACTTCCTGTAATGGTTAAGATATTTCCTACTCCATCATAGGTATATTGATAATCCCGAATAACCCTGGTACCCTTCGTTGTTTTTAACCGTAACAACCGTCCGATATCATCATAGGTATAATTCGTTACGATGGAGGTATTCGGATACGTAATGCTTTTTACCAGTCCGTTTGCATAATAGTCATAGGAAAGACTCTGATTTAATGAAGTGAGCTGAACCAGCCGGTCTTCGGTATTGCGGGTATAATTGCGGCTTTCCGGGCTTCCTCCCAGATACGTAACATTTCCCCTCTTGGTGTAATTATAGGCAAGCAGTCCATACTCATCCTCGGAATACAGGATCTTTCCATCCTGATAATAAAGATATAGCTTGTACTTTGAAGTTTTCGTATGATTCACAAATTCATTGGTTTCAATCAGCTGTCCACGGAAGTTATAACAGTAATCATACTCCTTGGAACCGGCCTTTTTATATGTGACTCGATCCGAATGATCATAAGCATAGGATACCTGATTCCCACTTGGTTCTTCTATCGACGCTAATAACCCCTTTGCATTATATTGGTACTGCCATGCCGGAGATTCGATATCCCGTCCTTTTTGACGGATGCCTGATTCTAATCCTCTGTCATTGTAAGTATAGGATATTTGGCTTCTTTCCTCCTCACCATCCCGAATCACATTCGCAGCTTTGCCCCATTTGTTGTATTGATTGCGGATCACACTGCCATCCGGCTGCATTGCTTTTACCGCTTGCCCCAATTTATCGTACTCATAAGTAGTAGTCTTATCATTTGCATCCGTAACAGATAACTGATTTCCATGCAAGTCATAGGTATAGGTAGTAGTAAGAGGCGCAGCATCCCGTCCGTTCGGATAGGTAGATTCCGAAATGGTATTACCATACATATCATAGTTTACCACATAATAGTTCTCATTGGTATCGGAATCATACGGATTGAAACAATATTCCGTCGAAAGACTCTTATAATCAATCTCGTATGTGCTTCCATGACGGTCTGTGATTGTGATAAGATTTCCAAACAAATCATAGGAATACCGGTATGTAAATGGAACTTCATGCTCCGTATTATCGTTTGCAGTATCTCCAAGATCCTTATAGCTTTCTAACCGATTGGCGTTGTCATATTGATAGGTTTGAGTCCCAATGTCATTTTGTTCTTTTACTACATTGCCATTGTCATCAAAGTGTGTGTAGGCAAAGCTAACCCGATTAGCGGTACTGACACTGTCTCCTTCTGTACTTTCGTAACATTTCGAAGTAACCAGGTAATAATACCTGCCATTATACGCACTGCTGTCGGTATAAGTGATATCTTCCCGCAGATATCGAATTCCTTCATATTCCTGATAAGAAGGATAACGAATCCTCGTTACTCTCCCCAGATTATCATATTCATATGTCGTGGAAATTCCATTGGCATCTTTCGTCTCAATCACATTTCCATACTTTGGATCATAAACCGTCTCCGCCGCCACATACGTTCCTTCCGTGCTTATTAATGTTTCTT
>JBJELB010000088.1:0-30869 GCA_051878935.1 Lachnospiraceae bacterium
TCAACGGCAAAGTCAGACATATCCTCCGTTTGTGGTTGTATCTTGAATCGAAATTCCTGACGATTCCAAACATATTCCGCCACACGCAGGCGGTCTGTGTATGCTGTCAGGCACACCATCTGACGCGTATTCCTCTTCCGGATGTCGTTCACCACGTTACCTTTTTCTACCGAAAACTGATGTTCTAGCAGAGAAGTCACGCAGTCCTCAACAACCGCAATGGAATCCTTATAATCTGTAAAAGAATTCTTAAGATAATTCTCTGCCAGCATTTCCTGAAATGTATAATAATCATATGCCAGAGAAATAACGGCATAATCATAATACGTCTGAATCAATTCCGATCTTTTTCTCTCTTTGTTCATTACTCTATCGTCACTACTTTCATCATATTTGTTACCCTGCTCTGTTGTGAGAAGGTTCCCGCTGTTAAAACCGCTACATCTCCGATTCTCGCGATTCCTGCATCCTTAGCCGCCTCAATTGCAGCATAAATCAGGACATCAGTAGAATTCACCTGTTTTGTCTTAATCGGGCGCACGCCCCAGTAAATCTGCATGGCACGAAGTGTCTTATCCACCGGCGATAAACCGATGACACATGCCTTTGGTTTAAAACTGGATACAATGCTTGCGGTGAAACCGGACATGGTCGGTGCCAGTACCAGTCTCGCATTCAGATGATGAGCCGTTGTAACAGAGGAATATGCAATGGCACTGGAAATATTCTTACTACGCAATAATTTCTTATTCTGAATAATCGCTTCGTAGTCCAGATGACTTTCTGTCTCAAGAGCAATATCCACCATCGTCTTCACTGCTTCGACAGGATATTTTCCTACTGATGTCTCACCGGAAAGCATAATCGCATCGGTACCGTCATAAATCGCATTGGCAACATCAGTAACTTCCGCTCTTGTCGGGCGTGGATTACGCATCATGGAGTCCAGCATCTGCGTAGCAGTGATAACCGGTTTATAAGCATCGTTACATTTCTTAATCAGGCGTTTCTGGATAAACGGAACTTTTTCTTCCGGAATCTCAACACCCAAATCTCCACGGGCAACCATAATACCGTCGGAAGCTTCGATGATCTCATCAATATGGTTTACGCCCTCACTGTTTTCTATCTTGGAAATAATCTTAATATCTGCATTGTGTTTCTTAAGGATATCACGAATGGCATGGACAGCAGAAGCATCCCGGACGAAGGATGCTGCGATAAAATCTACATCCTGTTCAATACCAAACAAAATGTCTTCGATATCTTTTTCTGTAATCGCAGGAAGATTTAAAGAGAAATTCGGAATATTAACCCCTCTCTTACTTCCCAGTTCGCCACCATTTAACACCTCAGTTATAACATCACTGCCTTTTATCTGACGAACAATGATCTTGATCAATCCATCATCAATTAAGATTTCCTGTCCAATCGTAATCTCTTCGGCAAGTGTTTTATAAGTAATACTAATCTTATCTTTGGTTCCCGGGCAGTCTTCACTCGTTAAAATCAGCGTATCGCCTTCTTCTAAACGGACCTTCTTATCATCTGCCATTTCTCCTGTTCGAATCTCCGGCCCCTTGGTATCTAACAGAATTGCGATAGGTAAACCGATTTCTTCACGCACGCTTTTCACTAATTCCATGCGTCCCAAATGTTCTTCGTGTGATCCGTGTGAAAAATTAAAGCGGGCAATATCCATACCTGCTAGTGCCATTTGCTTTAATGTCTCCCTGTTATTCGTGTTCGGTCCCATTGTACAGATAATTTTTGTTTTTTTCATTCAAGCTCTCCTTTACTTTCTGTGTTCATGTGTAAACAAATGATCCTGACAATATTCATAATTCCCATTACATTTCGAACAATAGCGGAATTCCAGATTTGGATTATCCAGCTCGGTTCTGCCGCAAACTGCACAGCGGTGTCTCGGCTGCCCATTGGACGCCTGCGTCTGGTGGTCCTGATAGGACTGTCCTCTTCCGGATGACTGCTGTGCCTGTTCCGTCTTCTTGTGTACATTATTTACTTTTTTCTGAAACTCATACTGGCGTTTCTTATTTTTGAGTTTTGCGCCAGGAGAATGTTCCGCAAAAGAATAAAGGAAAAAGTTCAGCATTGCAACTACAACACCAATACAGGTTCCTATATCATGGGAAACCAGTGCATGGATAAAGCTATACGCTAATAACGCAATATCCAGATATGCAAGCCACTTAATTTTAATCGGAATCAGTCCATACAGAAGGACTACCTGCTCCGGCAAAATCATGGCAAATGCCAAAAACAACGACAGATTGATATAGTAAGTATCCATATAAATATAAGGATTCTTCGTAATGACATACATCAGAAATGCAGCAATAATGTTTCCTAAGACACCTGTGAAAATATAAAGATTGAATTTAAAGTCGCCCCAAATCCGCACCAGCGTCTGACAGATACTGTAATAAAACAGCAAAACAAAAATAAGAAAGAAAATACTGGTTGTTGGCGGCTGCATGACAAACGTAATTAATCTCCACACTTCACCGCGTAAAACACGTTCCGGATTTAATGCCAGGAAATATCCATATGCATTCGGAGCAAAAATCTGGAATACAGCACCTATAATATATAATATGATAATATACTTCGGCAAATCTTTAATCGCATACTTACCGAACTTTCTCTCCAGACGATTAATGATATTCATTCATAGTCCTCCAAATCTTGTAATTTGCGCTAATACCATGAATTATAATGAAAAAGCGATTTTATGTCAACGTACGATTTTGAAGAGAAGACAATTTACATTTCGACAAAAATTGATTATAATAAGAACGTTTAGACAAAAACGATAAAGATTGGTAGGTTGATATATGAATAAATTAGGTATTGATGTCGGTTCTACTACTGTCAAAGTAGTAATTACCGATGAAAACAATCAAACTCTTTATGCCAGATATCAGCGACATTTTGCCGATATCCAGGGAACATTACAGCAATTATTGCAGGAAGCTCTTTCTCTTCTTGGTGATATTTCTCTTACTGCCGGTATTACCGGTTCCGGTGGTCTGGCTCTTGCCAACCAGTTAAACATTCCTTTCTATCAGGAAGTAGTCTGCGTTTCAACCGCGCTGGAAGACTATGCTCCGCAGACGGATGTTGCTATCGAGCTGGGTGGTGAAGATGCGAAAATTATTTATTTTACCAATGGAGTGGAACAGCGTATGAACGGCGTGTGTGCCGGTGGTACAGGCTCCTTCATTGACCAGATGGCTTCCCTTCTCCAGACAGATGCAGCCGGTCTCAATGAATATGCGAAAAATTATGACACAATTTATCCAATCGCTGCCCGCTGCGGCGTCTTTGCAAAGACCGATGTCCAACCCCTGATTAATGAAGGTGCTTCAAAGGAAAACCTGGCGGCTTCTATTTTTCAGGCTGTTGTCAATCAAACCATTAGTGGATTGGCCTGTGGCAAACCAATTCGTGGAAATGTTGCTTTCCTTGGCGGTCCGCTTCACTTCTTAACGGAATTGAAGGAAGCATTTATCCGCACCCTGAAATTAACAGAGGAACATATTATTGCACCGGAGCATTCTCATCTATTTGCTGCTCTGGGTGCCGGTATGCACAGCGTCGAGGCAGAACCTATTACATTAAAAGCACTCACTGAAATACTGTCTCAAAAGCTGGATATTGCATTTGAAGTGGAACGGATGGAACCATTATTTTCTTCTCAGGAGGATTATGACGAGTTCTGCAAAAGACATGCAGCAAGCACCGTAAAAAAAGGAGATCTTGCTTCTTATGAAGGCGACTGCTATCTGGGTATTGACGCAGGCTCCACTACAACAAAAGTTGCTTTGATCAGCGATGATGGTACCCTTCTCTATAGTTTTTACAGTAATAACAACGGCAGTCCGTTAAAAACTACAATTACCGCATTAAACGAAATATTTGAAACAAAAAAAGATACTGCTATTATCAAAGGCAGCTGCTCAACCGGCTACGGTGAGGCTTTAATCAAATCCGGTTTGAATCTGGACTATGGCGAGGTAGAAACGATTGCCCATTACTATGCTGCTGCATTCTTCCAGCCGGATGTTGACTGTATTCTGGACATTGGTGGCCAGGATATGAAATGTATCAAGATTAAGGACGGTACGGTGGACAGCGTAATGCTAAATGAAGCGTGTTCCTCCGGTTGTGGTTCCTTTATTGAGACCTTTGCAAAATCCTTAAATTATGATGTCAAAGACTTCGCAAAGGTTGCGTTGTTTGCAAAAAATCCCATCGACCTTGGTTCCCGTTGTACGGTTTTCATGAATTCCAAGGTAAAACAGGCACAAAAAGAAGGGGCTGAAGTTGGTGATATTTCTGCAGGACTTGCTTATTCTGTCATTAAAAATGCTTTGTTAAAAGTCATCAAGCTTACAGACCCGAAAGATTTGGGAACCAACATCGTTGTACAGGGAGGTACTTTCTATAACGACGCTGTACTGAGAAGTTTTGAAAGGATTTCGGAATGCCGTGCCATTCGTCCGGATATTGCAGGTATTATGGGAGCCTTCGGTGCGGCCCTGATTGCAAGAGAACGGGATGCGGACGGACAGGAAACAACGATGCTCTCCTACGACGAAATCAAGAATCTGCAATATGTAACACAGATGTCCCGTTGTATGGGCTGTACCAACCGTTGTCTTCTGACGATTACCAGATTCAGTAATAAGCATCAGTTCATTTCCGGAAACCGTTGTGAACGCGGTCTTGGAAAGGAACGCCAGAACAAAGATATTCCAAATTTATTTGAATATAAGAAAGAGCGGACCTTTTCTTATGAACCACTCTCCGAAGAAAAGGCTTTCCGTGGCACCATCGGTATTCCACGCGTGTTAAACATGTATGAAAACTACCCTCTGTGGTATACCTTTTTCACAAAGCTTGGATTCCGCGTCATTTTATCGCCTTATTCCAGTCGTAAGATATACGAATTAGGTATCGAATCCATTCCAAGTGAATCGGAATGTTATCCGGCAAAACTATCCCACGGTCATATTATGTGGCTTTTACAACAAGGTATTAAAACTATCTTTTATCCATGTATTCCATATGAACAAAACGAAACTCCGGATGCACCAAATCATTACAACTGTCCTATTGTTACTTCCTATCCGGAGAATATCAAGAACAACGTTGAGGAATTACAGGCAGAGGATGTTACATTTCTCTATCCGTTTCTGTCACTGGATAATAAAAAAGCTTTGAGCGAACGACTGTATTATGAATTAAAAGACCACTATGATGTGACAAAGAAAGAGGTTTCCGATGCTTTGGATGCTGCTTTTGAGGAATCGGATCATGTAAAAGCCGATATCCGTAAGAAAGGAGAAGAAACCATCGAATACATCCGCAATCGTGGTATGACCGGTATTGTACTGGCAGGTCGTCCTTACCACATTGATCCGGAAATCAATCACGGTATTCCGGAATTGATTACTTCCTATGGTATCGCCGTTTTAACAGAAGACTCTGTCTCCCATTTATCCGAAGTTGAACGTCCTTTGATTGTATCAGACCAATGGATGTATCACTCACGCTTATACAAAGCAGCGAATTATGTGAAAACGAATCCAAATCTGGAAATGATTCAATTAAACTCTTTCGGCTGTGGTTTAGATGCAGTAACGACTGACGCTGTACGCGATATTCTAACCAAATCCGGCGGCATCTATACGGTATTGAAAATAGATGAAGTTAACAATCTGGGAGCTGCAAGAATCCGTATCCGTTCCTTAATCAGTGCCGTAAATGTCCGCAAAAAGCAACACAAACAGCCAAAGATTGTATCTGCAGCCATGAACCGGGTAGAATTCACTAAGGACATGAAAGACTATACCATTTTATGTCCACAGATGTCACCGATTCATTTCGATCTGATTGAACCGGCGTTGCGTTATTCAGGATTGAACCTTGAGATATTAAACACAACCAACCGTTCCATGATTGATGTTGGTTTAAAATATGTAAACAACGATGCCTGCTACCCATCCTTGATTGTGGTAGGTCAGTTAATTGAGGCTTTACAATCCGGAAAATACGATTTAAACAAGGTTGCTTTGGCTATTACGCAAACCGGTGGAGGCTGTCGTGCAACGAATTATATCGGTTTTATCCGACGGGCCCTGGCAAATGCCGGTTACGGACACATACCGGTTATCTCAATCAGTGTACAGGGTATTGAGAAAAACTCCGGTTTCTCGTACTCTATCCCTATGATTAACCGTATCCTTCAGGCATGTATTTATGGTGATTTGTTTATGAGGGTTTTATACCGGGTACGTCCATATGAAATAACCAAAGGCAGTGCAAATACCTTACATGAGAAGTGGAAAAAGATTTGTATTCAATCCTTAAAGAAAGCTGATTTTCCTACCTTCAAGGAAAATATCCGTGGTATTGTCAAGGATTTTGAAGAGTTAACAATCTCTGACGAAAAGAAACCTCGTGTTGGAATCGTCGGAGAGATTCTTGTAAAATTCTCTCCGATTGCGAATAATCATCTGGTAGACTTGTTAGAATCAGAAGGTGCCGAAGCAGTTATGCCGGACTTGTTAGATTTCTTCATGTATTCCTTCTATAATTCGAACTTCAAGTATGAACAGCTTGGTAAATCGAAGAAGGGAGCTATCATTGCAAACGTTGGAATCTGGTTCCTGGAACAGTATCGCAAAGAAGTACGGAAAGCATTAGAAAACAGCAAACGTTTCGATCCGCCGGCAAAGGTTGCTGACTTAGCATCCTATGCCAAACCATTTGTTTCGCTCGGAAACCAGACCGGTGAGGGCTGGTTCCTGACTGCTGAAATGATCGAACTCATACACAACAGTGTTCCAAACATTGTATGTACCCAACCGTTCGCCTGCCTGCCAAACCATATTGTCGGAAAAGGCGTTATCAAATCAATCCGAAATGCTTTTCCGGAAGCAAACATCGTAGCAGTAGATTACGATCCCGGTGCAAGTGAAGTCAATCAGTTGAACCGTATCAAATTAATGCTTGCTACTGCGGAGAAGAATTTGAAAAGAACGGATCATTAAGACGTAGTCATTGAGAGTTTTAGACTTACGAATTTGCTTTAATACCTTGTTGATCTTTTGATTTGTTTCTACGGCTTCCACACTGACTGGCGGCTGTAGAAACAGATGGATGAAATACGTCCACAGTTCCTTCATTTTAAAGAGAACCGGAGTATTACCGGACAGGTGTTCACGGTAACGAGCCAATAGACAGTCATGATACGCAAAGAAATGGCCCAAATCCATAAAATCCGGAATTCTTTCTACCGGCGAATCAGGATGATGAACGGCATACCGTATCTGTTTTACTAAGAATGGATTTGATAAGAAACCTCGTCCTATCATCACTTCCTGCAACCCCGGAAAGCGTTCTTTCAAAGAAAGATAATCGTTTATCGTCATGATATCACCATTATACGAAACAGGATTGGCACTATGTGATAGTGCATACATAAAGATATCATAGTGAATCTGCCCTTTGTAATACTCTTCTCTTGTGCGGGGATGAATAATCAGACGTTTTAACGGATATTGATTATAGATTTTCAGTAAATCATACAATTCCTCCGGGTCGGACATCCCAATTCTGGTTTTGACGGAAATATCGATTCGGTCCTGAATTCCACTCGAAAATACCTTATCCAGAAAAATATCCAGTTCTGTTGGTTGTGCCAGCATGCCCGCACCCTTCTGTTTTGTTACAACAGTTGGAGACGGACATCCCGCATTGAGATTCACTTCACGAAAACCAAGGCTGGATAACGTTTCTGACATCACAATAAAATCCGGTGCACACTTTGACATTAACTGTGGCACCGGATATATTTTTTGTAAGGAAACAGTCGTATCTGACTTCGTATCCTGTACTCCTAACTCAATTCTGTTTCTTTCTCCCAAATTCCCTTTCTGATTTGTGGCAATAAAAGGAGCAAAGTACTCATCCACTTCCGGAAAAAACTCGTGAAAAGTATTACGGAATACACTGCCTGTGATTCCTTCTAATGGAGCAAATACAATCTTCATTTATCCTATTCCTTTATCCTGCTGTTTTCATATCATTAATATGTTTTGTAATATGCGCTTCCATCTCATCTTCAGGGATCTCCAAAGCAAACGATAACTCACTGTACAGATTCGTTTCTGCCTGTTTCAAATACCTCTCATCCGTTGCTGTAATCTTTTTCCCCTCAGATAATCTTTGTTGTTTACGTAAATACAATGTCTTGATAATGCTGACCCACTTCCGGCAATCACCGGAGCGTAATGCCACTTTATACTGTTCTTCGCGTTGTTTCTCATTATCGATCCATATCTCATCCAGATTTAGAATCTCATCCAGCAATTCTTCCGCTTCTGCTTTTGACAAAGCTTTACGCATCTTCACTTTTTCGCTGTCTGTCGGCGTATAGATGGTACTTCCTTTCGACTGCAGAGGGGACAAGACATAGTATTGTTTCTTCTTGTCCACCCCGTTCATCTCAAGTGTGGTAATATTATCCACCTTACATAACCCTTGTAATCCATAAACGATATAGTCACCTATTTTAAACATGATTCAACCTCCTACTAATAATATATTACCAGATTTTCAAATTTCTTGTAAGTAAATTCCAAAAAATTTTACAATCTTTCCAGTGGAATCATGTTATGACTTTACTGTCAAAAGCTTATTGAATAGAATTAACCGCTGCACGCTCGATTGCCAGACCTGCCTCGTAACGTTCCATAAAAGCGTCAAAGCCTTCCACATCGGCAGCAACCGGCTGCATCTCCTCAGCAGCGACATCGGCAAAAACAGCACGTTCCAGATACTGTTGTAAGGATTCACCTTCTGTTTTATGTATCATATAAGATGCAAGCAGGGCAATCCCCCATGAACCGCCTTCACCGGCTGTTTCCATGACGGACACCGGCGTATTCATTGCAGCTGCCAGAATTCCCTGTCCAACACCTTTTGTCTTAAATAATCCACCGTGTCCCAGCACGCGGTCTACCTGAACTTTTTCCTCTTTTAATAAAATATTCAAACCTGTTTTCAATGCGCCCAATGCAGTATACAAATGGGTTCTCATAAAGTTTGCAAGACTAAAGTTTGCATTTGGTGTACGAACAAACAACGGACGTCCTTCTTCAAATCCGGTGATATGCTCACCCGAGAAATAATTATACGCCAACAGTCCGCCGCAATCTTTATCGCCCTCCAAAGCCTTGTTATATAAAACACCATACAGGTCGTTTGTACTGATATCCATATGAAAAGCATCTGCAAACTGACGGAACAACGATACCCAGGCATTCAAATCAGAAGTGCAGTTATTACAATGCACCATGGCAACCGGGCTGCCATCCGGTGTGGTTACCATATCCAGTTCTTCATGCAAACGGGATAATGGTTTCTCTAATACAATCATTGCAAATACTGAGGTTCCTGCCGATACATTACCGGTTCTCGGAGCAATGGAATTCGTTGCAGTCATTCCCGTGCCGGCATCGCCTTCCGGCGGACACAAAGGACAGCCCGGCTGTAAATCACCGGATATATCCAGGAAAGCAGCTCCCTCTGGCGTTAAAGTTCCTGCCTGTTCTCCTGCAACCAATACCTTTGGTAAGATTTCCTCAATCGTCCATGGATATTCTTTATCTGCAATCAAATTACTGAATATCTCCAATTTACTCTTATCGTAATCATTGATCGTACTGTCAATCGGAAACATACCGGATGCCTCACCGACACCTAACACTTTTTCACCTGTCAGTTTCCAGTGAATATAGCCGGCTAATGTCGTAAAAAAGCTGATCTCCGGAACATGAGATTCGTTATTTAAAATTGCCTGATACAAATGGGAGATACTAAAACGCTGCGGCATATTAAACTGAAACGCTTCTGTTAAAGCTTTTGATGCTTCACCGGTAATAGTATTTCTCCACGTACGAAAAGGAACCAATAAGGTATCGTTTTTATCAAATGCCATATAACCATGCATCATACCACTAAATCCAATGGCAGCCAGCTTGGTAATCGTTACATCATATTTTTCTTTTACATTCTTCAACAAATCAGCGTAGCAAGTCTGTAATCCTGTCGTAATTGCATCCAGAGAATAGCTCCAGATACCGTCAACATATTCATTTTCCCACTCATAACTGCCGGATGCTTTCGGCATATTGGATGCGTCTATCAATTCTGCTTTAATTCTCGTAGAACCAAATTCAATTCCTAATACCATTTCTCCATTGAGAATTGCTTGTTTTACATTGCTCATAACTTCCTCCTAAAATACATTACTGTGAATCTCCCTACGAAATCCGATGCAAATTTTTCAAAGATAAATCAAGGATTGGTGCAGAATGGGTCAATGCTCCACTGGATACATAATCCACACCTAATTCAAGATAACGGCGGATGGACTCTTTGGTTACATTTCCGGAAACCTCTATTTCTGCTTTTCCGTCAATCATGGCAACAGCTTCCTGAAGCATCTCATCCGACATATTGTCTAACATAATAATATCAGCACCTGCTTCAACTGCATCTCTTACCATTTCCAGATTCTCCACTTCCACCTCAATTTTACGGACAAACGGAGCATATTCCTTTGCCAACCGAATTGCTTCTTTCACACCACCGGCTGCACCAATATGATTATCCTTCAAAAGCACACCATCTGTCAAGTTGTATCTATGGTTTTTTCCTCCTCCGACACTTACCGCATACTTCTCGAAAATACGGTTATTCGGCGTTGTTTTTCTTGTGTCCAACAAAGTAATACCGGTACCGTTTAACAATGCTGCCGTTTCACTCGTGTAAGTGGCAATTCCACTCATTCTCTGCAAATAATTCAGAGCAGTTCTCTCTCCGCTTAACAAAACACGAATATCTCCGGTTACCTTTCCAACCAACTGTCCTTTCTTTACGCTGTCACCATCCTGACAATACAACTCCACTTCGACAGATTCATCTAATAAAGTAAAGACCCGTGAAAAAACAGGAAGTCCACAGATAATTCCGTCCTCCTTACAGATTAAATCCACGCTTCCGAGGATTGATTCCGGCATCACTGCATTCGTACTGACATCCTCACTTGTGATATCTTCCTGTAATGCCTGTAACAATAATGGTTCTACTTGTAGTTTCATTGTGATTGTATTATTTAGATTCATGTTTCCTCTCCAATCTTTTTATTTCATTCCATACGAAATCACGGAATTCGGATTCCCTTTTTTTACACTGTTCTTCTGTTTCTATCATACCTTGATACTCTGACTCAACAGTTTGTAAAACAGAACGAATATCTTCTGATAAGACTTCCGGCAGCTCATCAATTTCAGAAGCAATCCTATGCGCTGCCCGCTTTGCAAAAACAAGACTTTCCAGTAAAGAATTGCTTGCCAGTCGATTTCTTCCATGTACACCATTGCATGCTGTTTCACCGATTGCATACAGGCGGTGTTTGGATGTGTGGCTGTCCCGATCTACATAGATTCCACCCATGAAATAATGCTGTGCCGGTACGACCGGAATACATTCATGAAAGACATCATATCCGGCCTCTTTACAATACTGTATGATATTTGGAAAATGTTCTTTCAGCTTCTGTTCCGGAATCGGTGACATATCCAGCCAGACAAATTTACTTTGCTCCATTTTCATCTGATTGCGAATCGCACTGGTTAACACATCTCTAGGTAACAATTCATTCGCAAACCGTTCCATTTTCTGATTATACAATACGGCACCTTCACCACGAACTGATTCTGAAATAAGGAAGCTTCGTTTCTTATTATCCGGTTCGTAAAGCGTCGTAGGATGAATCTGCACATAATGTACATTTTCCGTTTTAATCTGGTATTTTAAAGCAAGTGCCACTGCATCACCGGTTAACAACTTGTAATTGGTAGAGTGTTCATAGAGTCCTCCGATTCCACCACAAGCCAATATGGTTTCCCTGGCATGAATAGGCTCAACGCTGCCATCTTCCTTTTTCACCAGTACACCATAACACTGATTGTCATCACACAGCAAATCTATCATTATATGATGCTCATAAATCGTGATATTCGAGCGATTACGAACCTGTTGGATCAGTTTTCTTGTTATCTCCGCTCCTGTAGTATCCTTATAAAACAAAATCCGTTTATCCGAGTGGGCACCTTCCCGCGTAAAAGCAAGTTCCCCATTCTCATCACGTTGAAAATCAACATCATAATCCAACAAATCGCGAATCACATCCTGCGATGAGCGCAGCATAATATCCACACTTTCTTTCCGGTTTTCATAGTGTCCTGCCCGCATAGTGTCTTCAAAATACTTTGGATAATCCGCCTCATTTTTCAACATGCAGATACCACCCTGAGCCAGGAAAGAATCACTTTCCTCCAGGCTGCCCTTTGCGAGCATAATAATCCTTTTATCCTGTGGCAGGTGCAACGCACAATACAGTCCTGCACATCCACAACCAACAATGACAATATCCGTTTCCATCTGTACTCCTTATTCTCTCTACTGACCCAGGATGATCATCTGCTCCAACGCATTCGTTGCTGCATTGGATAATCCTTCATCCAGAAGAACCTCTTCCGGTGGATTATCTGTACCAATCTGCTCCAATACCTGCAATAATTTCGCTGCATTCTGGCGCTTCATACCTTCACACAACATCCTTGGCTCACATGGCCAGAATACTTTATCAGGATTCTTCGTCTGCAATTCATGGAAAATACCTTCTTCCGTACAAACAATAAACTCTTTGTTCTTACTCTCTGTTGCAAATATAATCATTTCTTTCGTACTTCCAACGAAATCAGCCTCATTACAGGCTTCTAACGGACATTCCGGATGAATCATCACGAAAGCCTTTTTATGTACCTCTTTCAGCTCCCGAATATGCTTTGCCGTAATCTCATGATGAATCGGACAGTATCCATTATGAAAAATAAACTGCTTCTCCGGAACCATTTGTGCCACATACTGACCCAGGTGCATATCCGGAATAAAGAAAATATGATTTGTTTTCAGATTTCTTACCACCTGCAATGCATTAGAAGATGTCACACATACATCGGATAACGACTTAATCTCAGCTGTTGAATTCACATAACATACCACCGCAACATCCGGATATGCTTCTCTTACCTTTTTGATATCCTCACCCGTTACCATATGTGCCATAGGACAATCAGCTTCAACATCTACCATATAAACATGTTTCGTTGGATTTAAAAGCTTTGCACTTTCTCCCATAAAAGAGACACCACAGAAAACAATATTTCTGTTTTCCACCTCTTTGACCTGTTTTGCCAATGCATAGGAATCTCCAACCATATCAGCCACCTGCTGCAATTCTCCATCCACATAGTAATGTGCGAGGATGGCAACATCTTTTTCTTCTTTTAATGCTTTTATCTTATCTAACATATGAATTACCTCCAAATGAGGACAGTATAGCACAAGTATTGACAACTGAAAAGAGCGTTGTTGGAAATATGCCGTTTGCCCCGGTGGACTGCGCTGTCTGCGGTGCGTATCTGTTTTTTCGCTGACACCCCGGTTTTTAGAAAGACAGCACTCCAATGGTCATCACGCAACGCGCCGCTGAGTTGTTTGAGTCCCCCGAAAAGATACATGAAACACTGCTGGTGGACGAGTTGGCTCATAAGGCGCGTAATAAGGCGTGATGGACATGGAGTCCTATGTCTTTCTTGAACTGGAAAACGGTGCAAGAAAAAACAAATACGCACCGCAGACAGCGCAGTTCACCGGGGCAAACGACATATTTAATATAATAAGAATAAGGCAGCAAAAATACATCATATCTGCTGCCTTATCATTACTATCAATATTATTCCATCAACATATATAGGGCATCTACTGCTGATATTTTTCCATCTCCATTATAATCAGCCAGACACTGCCATGTTTCTTTCAATTCTTCATTCTTTGTAGAGATATGTAAAATCTGCACGGTATCGTCCATTGTGATATTACCATCACGGTTAATGTCCCCCTGATAGCCGGCAAAGATCATCGTATTGTCTTCATCTACCGTCCACATTACCTCTGTCCTGTCGGTTCGTCCCATATTGAGAGAGTTTGCCAGATTTTTATTATCTGATTTCTCACTCATTCTCGAACCCTTTTCTCCACTATTGAGGCTGTCCAGATTTTCAGTCAGATAATAGTAATTATTCCGGTTTGTTCCCAGCGTTCCCATAGCAGTTGCCACGACATCCGTGGAACCCTGTAGCGAACCAAAGAAATAACAGTTTTTCATATTACCGTAATTCGTACGGACAATACCACCGGGCTGAAGTGCCGTAATTGTTGCATCAGACCAGCAGTTGCTGATACTTCCCCCGGCTCTGACCGCTCTGGCAAACGACGAAGGATATCCGGAACCGCCCGCATGTGTCGATGTAATTGCACCGGTCACGCCCAGATTTTTCACGCTTCCTGTAATGTTGCCAAATAAGCTGGCATCTGCGTTTGCAGTGGAGATATTCACTTTTACAGTATGTCCGGCACCGTCATAATGACCTTTAAAGTAACCCGCACCGGAAGAGGAATTATATGCAGATACTCCGACATATGCTGTTTCCTGCGATAAATCAATATCTTTCGTCTGCTTATAATATACCCCCTCATTTGAGGAGCCTGCATTCATCTGATCTGTCAATGCAATAAAATCTTCCGGGGTTCCAATCAGATATGGATGATTCTTGGAACCATTTGGTTCCACATCATCTGTTACCCTAAGAATAGCTGTTGCAGTGACGGTTTCATCCTCATTGGAACGTGCCGTTACAACATAATCTTTTTCCCTTGCTTTCTCTGTAACGGTAACGCAGCCATTTTCATCAATGGTCACTTCGTCCTCCGGTGCATCGACCGACCAGGATACCGAGCGATCCACATTTCCCTGCGAATATACCTTCACATCAAACGTATTGGAATCCTCTAAGCCACACTTCAATGTTTCAGGTGTGATTGCAAGTTCTTTCACTTTATTCTCATCTGTTATGACATAACGGTGATCCTTCAGTGCCGCATTGACAAATTCTCCATCCGTACGGAAACGCATATCATTGACAATGATGGCATGTTCATAAACATCCACATAAGCACCTTCTGAAAATTTATAGCGGTTACTGTCACTTGATAAACGGTTGGTACCATCACTGTCGATTGGCGAACCGCAGCTGGATACATGAACCATATAGCCATATTCGCCATCGCCGTTGTAAAGATTCAGATCCGGATTGAATTTTTCCAGATAATAACGCCAATGTGTATGTCCATTAAAGTGAATCACATTTTTGTATTTTTTTAATAGGTTTCGGAAAATGGTATCCTGCGTGTTACCAACCTTGATAAAATTACCTTCCGGATACAAAGATGCACCATTATAAACCAAATTTCCTACTGTTTCATATAACGGAATATGTTCAAATAAAAACACTCTCTTATCCTTGTATTTTTCAAATTGCTCCTGCAGCCAGGTAAGGGAATCCGAGTTGAATGGGCTGTCCCCAGTCCATTTATACTGGCTCAGAAAAACAAAAACATCGTTTCCCTTTTCTACCACATAATATGGCTCTCTTCCGGTATAGGTCGTCCAATTCGTCACGTTCAAGGATGAGGTCGTTGCATCATGATTGCCCGTCACGACATTGACCGTAAGTTCCGGAAATTCGTTTACCACACTCTGATACTGGCTAAACTCTTCTGTCGTTGCATTCTCAGAAATATCTCCGGAAATGTTGACCACGGTGATTCCCTGCTCTTTAAAAAACTGCAGTGCATTCCGAAAACTGCTTTCTGCATAATCCGAGGAGCCAAAATGAACATCCGATAATACTCCAAAGGAGTATTGATATTCACCATACTCTCCATCTTGTACTTTCTGATATAACTGTACATCCTTTGCATCGGTTGACGTAACCGGAACAGCATGCACGGGAGCACAAAGCATCTGAAATACAATAAACGCTGCCAACAGCGTCTTTATCCATCGTTTCGTTTGATTTTTCATCCTAACACCCCATTCTTCCCAATTATGACACCCTTATTCTAAGATATCTCAAAGAAAAATACCATGCGTCATTACGTCATATTTTCAAAACGCATGTCGCATGGTATCTGTATTTATTTATTCTTTTCCGCTTGCTATATCCAGAATCATCTGAACATCATCTATATCAATATCCTCATCCTCATCCATATCACCGACCTTAAGCTGCTCTGCAGTGGTCTCTCCGGAATTCATGATCTGAAGATTTAATAATGCATCCACCGCTGTTACCGCATCATCCGCATTTAAGTCCCCCTTTTTATACACGGCTGTAATCGGAACAGGCTCTGTAATACCTTCCAGAGTTGCCAATACCGTTTTAATATTTCCATCTTCATCAAATTCCATCTTATCGATACAAACTTCACGGTGGTTTCCTGCCGCCGATGTTTGCGTTGTCGCATCGCCGAACAATGGAATATTAAACCGGTGATAACAGATATACCACTCATCTGTTCCCGGAATATTAATAACACTGTGATGACCGGTTCCTTTGATCTTCGAGCTGTTCGTATTACCCTGAGTCAGTATCAGTGTATCTCCGGTAATTGGTCCTAACGGAGAATCGGATACTCCGTAACGCACCTGATAAGCCGGGCTTCCCGTATCATTTTTTGACCACATGAAGTAATACTGATTATTTCGTTTGATGACAAAGGTTCCTTCTGTAAAGTTGGAAGGAGTAATCTTTACGAAGGTCGACCAGTCCACACTAATCATATCGTCATTCAGCTGAGCTGCATACATCTGCTGATTACCCCAGTAAATATATGCCTTTCCATCATCATCGATAAATACATATGGATCGATCATCTGTCCTCCGCTGGTATAACCGTTATCTGACGGAATGATCGGGGCATCGGTTGCTACAAATGGACCGGTAGGGGTATCCGCTACTGCAACACCAAGCTGTTTTGCAGAGCTGGTTTTACTTGCCGAACTGAAATAGAAATAATACTTTCCATTCTTTTCTGCAATGGTAGGTGCCCATCCGTAAACTCCGGTAGACCATGACACATCAGAAAGCTCCAGAATAACACCTTCATCCTTCCAGTTTACCATATCCTTTGATGAGAAGCATTTGAAGCTGGTACTGTTCCAGTCAGTTCCTCCATCCGTTGTAGGATAGATATAATAGGTATCTCCGAAGATTACCATGTTTGGATCGGCATAGTATCCGTCAAACAGCGGATTGGCACGTTCTACTGTCTTCACTGCCCAGTCTTCTGTATATCCATCCTTATCAAGTGTCAGTGTTCCTTCCGCCCAGGTACCTGCAGTAAGGCTGGCTGTTACACCTTCATCCAGTTCCAGAACCGGATTCAGTTTCCCTATGTCAGTTCCCGGATATACCGGAATGGTGATCACTCTTGTCACCGTATCTATTATCACACTGTACTGTTTGATCCCTTCGCCCGTAACAGATTTTACAACCAGTGTACCCGGCTCCGGCTCCTCAAAAATGATTAAATCCTTAATCTGGACAGAACCTACTGCACTTCGTAATGTGAATTCCAGCTTTGCTGCATACACATCATCGCCTTCGGTTGCGATACCGGTACCGGAGGTCCAGATAATGGTTTTTTCTACCCAGTCAGCAGTCTCACAGGCTGCATTATGCAGACTGATATTATTATTATTTCTGGTCGTAACAGCATGCGTAACGGTTGCCACATCCGTGTTTGCCGATGTGGTTGACATCGTATCCGGTTTCAGATAGAAGCCATGCGCTGTATTCGTTACTTCTGTCAATGTTGCCTTCTCTTTATAAGTAATATAATATTTCGTTTCCGGCTGGATATTTTTGATTGTTGCTGTTATTCCGTAACAAACATCAGCAGGTGCTGTGCCTTCATTACTCTGTATCGTAATTATGCCGTCTTCGCTCTGATTCCAGCTTCCACCTGCACTGTTATTGGAGAATTTATGCCATACGATGGCATTATCACTCTTCTTTCCATTAAAGCTGTCTCCATAGGTATCCCAGCGGGTTGGCGGAATGTTATCTGCATTATAGGAAAGCGTGATGTAATCAAAATACGCGGTCGGACTCGCATTCGAGTATTCTACCTGCATAATAAGTGCCTTTGTTCCTGTTCCTTCTGCGATAGTTAAAGGACTGGAATTTGCCGTATCAAGCGTATAATTGCCGCCAGTCTGATTCTGAGCCACCTCCGTTTTATTTATCGTAATTGTATTATATCCCCATGCATCATTGGAGTCTGATACCTTGGCAATCTCGGTTCCCAATACGGAGGAATCGGTTTTGAAGCCCTGGAGCTGTTCTTTCGTTACGGCTTCGCCGCCATTATCATACGCATAGAGTTTATAGGTTCCGGTATAATTCGAACCACCATGACCGGAATGAATCGTAATCTTTTCCAGATTATCGAAATCAATCTTATCGATATAGAAATATTCCGGAGTCGATGTAATCTTCCATTCTTTCACATCACCATTATTAACACTTCCGGCTGATGCTACGGTATCTTCGGAGAAATAATATTTCACATCGTTAAAATTGGTATCATCATCCGGTACAACAGTCATTGGATATTTCTCAATGAGATTGTTATATTCTTCCTCCGTAATCGGGATCACGGTACCATGACGAAGCTTAATCTCCTGCTCCGTATCCGTGAACGCATAACTGTCGGCAAGCATATCATTGGTGTTATGTAATCCATAACCGGACCAGGATGCGCCCAGGCTGTCAACAAATAAGCCCCATTTGTTTTCGCCATTATACTTGAATGCGGTCGGTCCTTCACAGTTAGCAATCGCAAGATTCGTGGACTTCCACGGACCATCCAGACTGGTGGAATAATCCAGCATAACCTTTTTCGTAGTTTCATCCTTGGAATAGCGGTAATACACACCATCCTGTTCCAGAATCGTGGTATCAATGACATGATTGTCTCGCTCAATATAAATCTCAGGCTCTGTAAAGTTTATAAAGTCTGTTGTGTAACTACGGTAAATACGCTGTTTCGCCGCAGAATCACCCTCCAACTGTACCATCGATGCCCAAAATACCATATAAGCATTCTTTTCATGATCCCAGATGCTTTCCGGGGCCCATACACAACCAGCACCATCTACTCCGATTTCAACTTCACGCTGCTCCGACCAGTTAACCAGATCGGTAGATTCCCAAATCATGATTTTCTTTGATGCATTGTACTGTGCCCAGTTCCAGTCATGATGATTGTAGATGGATAAGTCTGTTGCTATGAGATAAAACTTCTGTCCATCCGGAGAGCGTACGATATGCGGATCACGCACACCCAACTCACCAAGCGTACTCTTTAAGATTGGTTGTCCCTGATTCAGCACGTTCCATGTCAAGGCATCTTCTGAAACACTGAAATAAATCTGTTCATCATTTGCTGAACCTTCTGATCCGGTAAAATGAACAAAAAGATACTTACTGTATTCATCCTCTTCCACTAGACTGCCGGAGCTCTGCGTTACCGTAATATCAGAAGTCAGGGTATCCGTTACATACGTCTGTCCATTACAGATATATCGAACCTTTGATCCCTTCATCACATAGCCGTCTGTTGGAACATTGACCAACGTAACGCCCTCACCCGCACTGACATGATAGAAGGTTAGTTCAGTCTTCGTACCAAACGTGGCAGCATTCGAGGCATTAATCGTCACAGGGCCTGAAATAGACTCCACCTGATACTGTTCACCCTGATAAATGTAGGAAAATGATGTATCCGGTTTCACAAACCCATCACTGTCTGCACCATCAAATAAAGTAACATCATCTTCCACTGTCACTTTATAGGCAGCCGGAGTCAGACTTACCCCTGTACGTAACACACTTCCTGCCGTAAACTTAATAATCTTGGACTGCAGTAACAGAGAGGTCAGATTTCCAATATTCTGAAATGTCAGGACATTGCTGTTTCCGTTCTCCATAACCGTACCCTGTCCATGATTACCACTAACGATAATGGCATTCGTTGCTCCATTCTTCATCAGAAAATAAATACCACGCTCTGTCGATGTTCCAGTCTGACAAAACTCCTTAACGGTAATGTTATACTTGTAATTCACATCCAAAGAAATTTTAATGACATCGGATGAATACCACTCCTCAGCCGTCGCTGTATCCGGCACCGTAAATTCATACATATAATCATAGGTGTCCCCCTCGGCTTCGATATAAGCAGGCGTCGTTACCGTTCCGGAAAAGTCGATATCTGCCAAAACGGAAGTGGATGTCATACTGAATGCAGAAAACAGCATGGATGACGCCACAAGTGCCGATAGAGCTTTTTGTTTCATGCTTCTTCTTTTCATAACCTTCTCCTTTTCTCTTTGATTATGCTTATTATATGCCTTTCAAATAGAAACATCAAGGCGAAAACAGATTTCTGAAAGGCAATAAAAAATGTGTGAAATACAAGAATCTGTCACCTCAATAGTATCATCCATCGGAGCAACAGATTCTATCTCACTCGCCTTTATCTGCTACTCTTATTCAACAAATATTTCAGCTGTCTCAACGAATAAATCATCATATGCCGCTGCGTTAAAATCACTATTTGAATCTGTATCAAGTCCATTCGCATTTCCGGTGCTGGAAGTAATGATATCCTCCTGGATGAATGAAAGAATGAGAAGTTTTGGCTCTGAATATTGCTTTTTCATTGTTAGCTCTCCCTTCTATTGTGCATTGCCGGCATTCGCAATCGGTGTTAGAAAGTCTACTTGTTCCTGAGTCTGTGTTTCACTGTCAATGGCCGTCTGTGCAATGGTACTCATCGTTCTGCTTACCTCATCAGAATATGTAATCACTGCATCTTCTCCTGCTCCAACCACACAGTACGAAACTGCATAAAATGCACGGTTATAATATGCTTCGCCAATTCCTGTTAATACACCCGTGTATTTAATATAATCCGCATGATTTTCAGTACCTTCATATACCACCTTGGACTGAATATGAACCGGTTGATATTCTTTTCCACTTACGGTAACCGGCATTGCTGTTATTCTGTCATTTTCATCCACTGTAATTGTCAGTGTTTGTCCAGACTTATCAATCGCTGCCTGTGGTATGATTAACATACCATATCTGACTTTCTTTTCATCTGAACCGGTCAAACCATCTTCCGTACTTTGTCCGGTCGTAATCGTCTGACCGGTCAGAGATGCTTTTGTCAGATTCAGAATAGAAACAAAGCGGAATGCCTGTCCGTTCTGTCCTGTCTGCTTATTTCGAATCATTGCTCCCTGGGAAGCTACCTGTTTCGTACCGGCTGCTTCAATTGCTTTCTGTTCATTAATCGCACCTGAAAAAGCGATTTTAACTGCTTTTCCCTTTGTAAAGCATTTATTATCTTCTGTTCCTGTTGCGGCTTTGCTGCCTGTAATGGCAGCACATACTGCATTCTTTTGTGTATCAGTAAGTGCGTTATATTCTGTTCTGGTCATCACATCGGAAAGTCCCAGTGCATCATACGCAGCTTCTACACTTTCCTGACAGGTAATCTGGCCTGCATTCAGTCTCTTAAGAGCGATTGCATCCGGTTCTGGTTTTTCTGAGAAGCCAAAGGTAAACTGATCGAAATAGGTAATCGCGTTTGTGGCATTCAGTTTAATAAGCATTCCGGTACTGGATTCTGCCGGTGGTGCAAAGAAAGCCTCACTACATGTTACTGCTGTTCTTGCATCCACGAAAGGATGGTCAGATCGGCTCTCAATTTTATTCTCCGAAGCAGCCGTTTCTGCATCTAATCGATAATACAAATACTTCCATGCTCCCTCTGCCGCTACTGTGGCAGATGCAAACGGTACATCATCCTCTTTGACGTAAAAAGAAATATTATCCGACGTAACCTCTCCATTTACCGCATAATAGCTGATTGTATGCTCTGTTTTGCCCGAACCAAAGGCAGCTGTAATCGAAGTCACCTTCGAACAATCGATATCCGGAATATAGATATACATATCACTGCTGCCATTACTCCATTTTAATTCCTGCCTGTTTGGATTAAGTATTTCACTACCCGAAGCATATTCCTTTGAAGCACCGGCAGAATAAATACTCATATCTGCAGCATTATAGTTAAATTTAGATGAGAGTGTGATGTAATCAAAATATGCGGTCGGACTCGCATTCGAATATTCCACCTGCATTATGAGGGCCTTTGTTCCTGTTCCTTCCGTAATATTTA
Source organism: Lachnospiraceae bacterium (assembly GCA_051878935.1). Classification (GTDB taxonomy): domain Bacteria; phylum Bacillota; class Clostridia; order Lachnospirales; family Lachnospiraceae; genus CANQDT01. Next base: position 22,327 of record JBJELB010000088.1, read on the forward strand.
AAGGACTGGAATTTGCAGTATCTAGTACATAATTGCCATCACCCTTATCCTGTGTTATCTCTGTTTTGTCAATCGTAATAGTATTATATCCCCACCCGCTATTGGAGTCTGATACCCTGGCAATCTCAGTTCCCAATACGGAGGAATCAGTTTTGAAACTCTGGAGCTGTTCCTTCGTTACGGCTTCTCCACCATTATCATACGCATAGAACTTATAGGTTCCGGTATAACTGCCTGAACCTCCGTGTCCGGAATGAATCGTCATTTTTTCAAGATAATCCAGGTTGACATTGTCAATATAAAAATATTCCGGCGTCGACGTGATCTTCCATTCCTGCACATCACCGCTGTTGAGACTTCCGGCGGATGCTACAGTATCAGCGGAGAAGGAATAGCTGATATTGGTAAGGCTGGCATCTTCATCAGTTGCTACAGTCATTGGATATTTCTCGACCAGACTGTTATATTCTTCATCCGTAATTGGAATCACGGTACCATGACGAAGTTTAATCTCCTGTGTTGTTTCCGTAAAGATATAGCTATCGGCAAGCATGTCGCTGGTGTTATGTAATCCATAGCCTGACCAGCTGGCACCGAGACTGTCTACGAACAAGCCCCATTTATTTTCACCATTATACTTAAAAGCAGTTGGTCCTTCACATTTGCTGATAGCCAGATTTGTGGATTTCCACGGACCATCCAGACTAGTGGAATAATCCAGCATAACCTGTGTCGTGGTTTCATCTTTGGAATAACGATAATAAACGCCGTCCTGTTCCAGAATCGTTGTATCGATGACATGATTATCACGCTCGATATAAATCTCCGGTTCCGTAAAAGTTACAAAGTCTGTTGTGTAGCTACGGTATATACGCTGCTTCGCCGCAGAATCACCCTCAAGCTGTACCATCGATGCCCAGAATACCATATAAGCATTCTTTTCATGATCCCAGATGCTTTCCGGTGCCCATACGCAGCCTGCACCTTCTACTCCGATTTCAACCTCACGCTGTTCTGACCAGTTGACAAGATCAGTAGATTCCCAAATCATAATTTTCTTTGATCCACTGTATTGTGCAGCAGTCCATCCTGCTCCGTCGTAAATATGAAGGTCGGTAGCAATCAAATAAAATTTGTCTCCTTCAGGGGAACGAACAATATGCGGATCACGTACACCTGTCGTACCAAGAGTACTCTTTAAGATCGGTTGTCCCTGATTCAGTGCTTTCCATGTCAATGCATCTTCAGAAACACTAAAGTAAATCTGTTCATCATTTGCTGTTTGTTCATTTCCGGTGAAATGAACAAACAGATATTTGCTATATTTATCATCTGTTACCAAACTGCCAGAGTTTGACTCAACCGTAATATCAGAATTCAAGGGATCCGTTACATAGGTTTGTCCGTTATAAGTATAACGAACTTTCGTTCCCTCCATCACATAGCCATCGGATGGAATATTAACCAGAGTCACTCCCTCTCCGGCACTGACATGATACAAAACCTCTCCTGGTTCCAAAACCTGTCCATATATCTTCAGTTCAGACAGGGATAACATATATTGATGATCCGATTCAATGACAATATAACGATATCCATCATTGGCATCCACAGTATAATCTCCTCTGACGGAATCCTTGCCACCGGTATTGGTATTATTACTCCATGAACCGGTTCCAAACCACTGACCTCTAGTAGAATTAGTCAGTGCTGTAAAATTAGTATTATTAGCACCGTTGGCTGATTGGAATAAATCAACAGAAATAGTATCGCTTCCATAAATCTTTAACTGGGCACGACCCGGCATATCCATTCTTGCATATGTAATCACCTGACTTAACTGATACTTCTTGCCTTCACCGGCATCAAATACAGCCAGTCCCGGATACGTTGCATGATCATATGCCTGCACAACATCATCATCGGAGAAGCCTGTCGGAAGAGATTTATACTTGATTCCTGCATCCCCAAGCTGAGTGATAAAATCCTGACTGATTTCCTCCATCTCCAGACGATTCTCAGGATCACACCATACATCAACCGTCGCCTCGCTGCCGTCTGCGATGACATAAGTTGCAGTCTTTCTGTCTTCGCTCAATGTAGTCGGATAGACGGTTTCATCATTTACATTAATCTTGCCCAATTCATATCCGGTATCGGCCTGAATTGTGACTGTTGTGCTACCATCATCCCCTGTATCAGTCACAACTGTACATTTCTCCTGTGTTCCGATGGTAATCGTGCTTTCAGCCCTTACACCGATTCCCGTGTGAGGGAGCATCATCGTTGCCGCCAATAAAAAAGCGGCTATTTTTTTACCAATTCTCCTCATAATCATCCTCCATTCGTATCGAAAGTTGTTATATAAGAATTATGTCATAGCCACTTTTTATTGTAAATTGTAAAATATTGATTTCGTATGAAAGAATATTGACATTTTAGAAAATAAGAGAGTCTCAATGAAGGCTCTCATAGATTCCGATTCACGATTACAACTGTTCCGCTTACGGAAAACGTGTTGAAATGAATGAACATCCTGTTTACAGAATTAGAAATCAGTCGTGCAGCGTTTCACAATATCTCCGGACACTTTTGTATCTGTTTCAATCATCTCATGTTTTAACAGAAGCCGGATCATATTCTTTATCGTCTGATCACACAGCTTCTCCAGCCGGTTATCAACTGTCGTCAATTCCGGAGTACACCCAATGGATAATGCAGAATTGTTATAGCCTACGATACTTAAGTCTTCCGGAATCCTGATTTTTTTTGCCTGTGCATATTTGATGGCGCCCACAGCGATGCCATCATCTGTTGCAACAACACTGTCAAAATCCAGACTGCTTCTTTCCATGAGCGTATCCCGGACATACGGAATCCGGTTTTTCGTACGAATCTTTAATTCATCAATGACAGGGTATCCCGCATCCCTTAATGCCTGTTCATAGCCTTCCAGCTTCTGACGTGCACTATAGGAACGTGAATCCGTCATAAAGAGAATCCGTTTCCTTCCACTGCGAATCAACTCTGTTGTAACCTCATACATAATGCTTTTATCATCACAATAAGCACAATAAATGTTTTCACCGGATATTTTTCCATTAATCACAAAAACAGGAGCTTTTTCTGCTGCAGCATGAATATAGTCCAGTTCCTTCGTATTTTGTCCTGTTCCGGCATAAGTAGAACCAACCAGAATCAGGGCATCAATTCTCTTCTCCAATAACAGGCGCACCGATTTTTCTTTTTCTTCCTGGTGATACCCGCTACAATACAGAATACAGTCATATTGATATTTATGAAGATTTGCTTCCAGGTTTGCAACCGCCCGGGCCATGTATTCATCCGAAATATCCGGACACATGATCCCGATTGTTTTCATGGAATCCAGTCCCAGTCCTCTTGCAAAAACATTCGGAGTATATCCCGATTCCTCTATGATCTTAGTTACTCTCTCTTTTGTCTTCTCACTTACAAGCGGACTGTCATTTACTACTCGTGAAACAGTCGCAATGGAAACACCTGCCATTCTGGCAACATCATAAATATTCATAGTCTTATCCTTTCTTACAGATTAAAGGAAAAATAACGGACCGCGTTGTCATAAGAAATACCACGAACAATCTTACCCAATGCATTCCAATCTTCCGGATATTCCCCATTTTCGACCCAATTCCCAATCAATTCGCACAGAATTCTGCGGAAGTACTCATGTCTTGTGTATGACAAAAAACTCCTCGAATCCGTCAACATACCAATAAAATTGCTTAATAATCCTAAATTAGCCAGAGAAATCATCTGATCTGTCATTCCTGTTTTATGATCATTAAACCACCATGCGCTGCCCTGCTGAATCTTACCAACTACTGAAGCATCCTGAAAACATCCAAGGATGGTTCCTATTGCTGCATTATCGTTTGGATTTAGCGAATAAAGGATTGTCTTCGGTAATTCATCGGTTTTAACAAGTGAATTCAGGAAATCAGCCATTTGTGCAGAAGGTGCATAGTTATTGATACAATCATAACCCGTATCCGGTCCCAACTGTTCAAAACGGAACGAATTATTATCACGTTTACATCCATAGTGAAGCTGCATCACCCAGTCTCTCTTATGATATTCTTTTCCAAGAGCAATCATAAAGGCTGTCTTAAACTGCAGTTCTTCTCTTCGTGTCACCATTTCTCCAGCCAGACGTCTGCAGAAAATATCTTCAATCATATCTGCAGAAGCCGGTTCATACATAACATATTCTAACGCATGATCTGAAACAGAACAACCATTTTGTGCAAAAAATTCCATACGTAATCGGAGTGCATGTAACAGTGAATCAAAATTCTGAATTCTACAACCACTTACTGACTCCAATTTTTCCAGATAATCAAGATAATCCGCTTTTTCAATATTCATGGCTTTATCAGGTCTCCACGCTGGAAGCACTTGACAATCAAAGCTCGTATCTTCTGCTAATTTCTGATGCCATTCCAAGGAATCAATCGGGTCATCTGTTGTACAGATTAATCTGACATTCGACTGTCTGATAATATTTCGAACTGTCATAGAATCCTCCTGAAGCTTCGCATTACACAGATTCCACACTTCTTCAGCAGTTTCACCGTTTAAATATCCATCATAACCAAAATAGCGTTTTAATTCCAGGTGACTCCAATGGTAAAGCGGATTACCGATTGCCTTCTCCAGTGTTTCTGCCCATTTCTGAAACTTTTCCCGATCGCTTGCATTACCGGTGATATATCTTTCTTCTACTCCATTCGAGCGCATCTGACGCCATTTATAATGGTCTCCGCCCAACCAGACCTGTGTAATATTTTCAAATTTTCTGTCTTCATAGATTTCTTTCGGATTAATATGACAATGATAATCTACGATAGGCATCGGCTCTGCGTACTCATGATAAAGCTTTTGTGCAGTTGGTGTAGATAATAAAAACTCTTCATTCATAAACTCTTTCATATTTGGCTTTCCTTTCTCTTCTTCTTTTTGATGTAAGCGTTTACATTTAAGTTCATTTTACTAACATATCATCAAAATATCAAGTGTTTTATATTTTGAATTGCTGTCAAGCAACTTTTTCACTTTTTCACTTGACGCTGGTTCAGCATTGTTGTATTGTAAATGTAAACGCTTACATTTTTTCATTAAAAAGATAGGAGGGCTTATGAAATCATATATTCAGATTCATCCAAAAGATACTGCTGCTGTCGCCTTGTCGGACTTACACACAGGTGAAACCGTCCGCTTAGGTGACAAAACTCTTCTCTTACAAGAGGACATCCCGCAAGGACATAAGTTTTCAGTAGTAGATATTGCAGCCGGAATGCCTGTTATGAAATATGGTCATTCCATTGGATACGCTACGGTCGACATCCCAGCCGGGAGCTGGATTCATACCCATAACGTCAAAACAGGTTTGGGTGATATCCTGGATTATACTTACCAGCCGGAACTGACACATCTTATCAGCGAAGAACCGGCATATTTTCAGGGATTCCGCCGTTCGAACGGAAAAGCAGGCGTAAGAAATGAAATCTGGATCATCCCTACGGTTGGCTGTGTCAACAACGTAGCAACAACAATTGCCAGACAGGCTCAATCGTATAAAAAAGGGAACATCGATGAAATTGTCGCTTTTCCCCATCCATACGGTTGTTCCCAGATGGGCGATGACCAGGATAATACCCGCCGGATCCTTGCTGATCTGATTCGGCATCCGAATGCCGGTGCAGTATTGGTTCTCGGACTGGGATGTGAAAACAGCAACATTGACGAATTAAAGAACTATATTGGTGAGTATGATCCGGAACGGATACGATTTTTGGTTGCCCAGGAATGTGAAGACGAAGTGAATGATGCTTTAAACATCATTGAAGAGTTGTCGGAAATTGTCGCCCAGGACCAGCGTGAACCGATTTCGTGCAGTGAATTAATCATAGGAATGAAATGCGGCGGTTCCGATGGCTTATCCGGTATTACTGCCAATCCAACCGTAGGCAATTTTTCGGACAGACTCATATCCAAAGGAGGAACAACGATTCTTACAGAAGTTCCTGAAATGTTTGGAGCTGAGACATTGCTCATGAACCGGTGTGCTGATGAGGCAGTTTTTGAAAAAGCGGTAAAACTGATCAATCATTTCAAAGAATATTTCACCAGCCATAATCAAACGATATACGAGAATCCTTCACCGGGGAACAAAAAGGGTGGCATCTCCACTTTGGAAGATAAATCGCTTGGCTGCACACAAAAATCCGGAAGTGCTATCGTAACAGATGTTTTGGAATACGGCGAAGCTGTGCATACAAGAGGACTGAATCTGTTAAGCGCTCCCGGCAATGATCTGGTTGCTTCTACTGCTCTGGCTGCATCCGGTGCCCATATCGTACTATTTACGACCGGACGGGGAACGCCATTTGCCTGTCCTGTACCAACCGTTAAAATCGCAACAAATTCCAGACTTGCGAACCACAAAAGCAATTGGATTGATTTCAACTGCGGCACGATTGTAGAAGATATCTCTATTGAAGCAATGGGCAAAGAACTCTTCGATTATGTTCTTGAAGTTGCATCCGGAAAAAAAGTAAAGGCAGAAATAAAAGGCTTCCATGATATGGCGATCTTCAAGCAAGGAGTAACTTTATAAATTACGATGATAAGAAAGGAAGAAAGCAATGAAACAACTATCTTATGAACTGTTAAAAGAACAAGGCTATGACGGATATCTGTTAGAAGATGCACCGGAACGCATTTTGCAATTCGGCGAAGGAAATTTCCTGCGTGCCTTCGTTGATTATTTTGTCGATGTGTTGAATGAAAAAGCAAATTTTCATTCTAAAGTTGTACTCTGCCAGCCTATTGCAAACGGCTTATCGGATATGATAAATGAACAGGAAGGTTTATACACCCTCTTTCTTCGTGGTTTTGAGAAGAATCAGAAGATTAATGACAAACGGGTCATTTCCTGTGTCAGTCGCTGCATCAATCCCTACCATGACTATCAGGCATTACTAGATTGTGCAAAAAATCCTGATATGCGCTATATTGTCAGCAACACAACCGAAGCAGGCATTACATACGATTCCTCCTGCCAATTCACGGACGAACCGGCTAGCAGCTATCCCGGCAAACTGACACAGTTTTTATATGCCAGATATCAGATATTCGGAAATACACCGGGGAAAGGATTTGTAATTCTTTCCTGTGAATTAATCGATGATAATGGAAAAGAATTGGAAAAGTGTGTACTGGAATACGCAAAGCAGTGGAATCTCGGCGAAGAGTTTATTTCCTGGGTAACAACAGAAAATATCTTTTGCTCTACTCTCGTAGACCGCATCGTAACAGGCTATCCACGCAGTGAAGCAGCTTCCATTTGCGAAGAACTCGGCTATCAGGATAACTTAATCGATACCGGTGAGGTCTTTGGTTTATGGGTCATCGAAGGTCCCGAAAGCTTAAAAAAGGAATTACCTTTTGAAAAAGCAGACCTGCCTGTGATCATCACAGATAATCACAAACCATACAAACAACGAAAAGTACGCATCTTAAATGGTGCCCATACTTCTTTTGTATTGGGAGCTTATCTTGCAGGACAGAACATTGTACGTGACTGCATGCAGGATGAAGTAATTTCTTCTTTTATGAACAAAACAATCTATGAAGAAATCATCCCAACTCTTACATTACCTGAAAAGGAATTGGAGGACTTTGCCGGTGCAGTAACGGAGCGATTTTTAAACCCATTTATCGACCATTCGTTATTGGCTATTTCCCTGAATTCCACTTCCAAATGGAAAGCGCGAGTCCTCCCTTCCTTAAAAGGATATATTGAACGAAAAGGAAAATTGCCAAACTGCATTACTGCATCCTTTGCATTTTACATCGCATTCTACCGCGGTCATCAGTTAACTGATCAAGGTTTATCTGCTTCCCGTGGCAATGAAGAATATCTGATTCAGGATGATGCCAATGTTCTCCATTTCTATTATGAACACCGCATGGATGACATTCCTACACTTGTTCATGCAGTATGCAGCAACACAGATTTCTGGGGTGAAGACTTAAGCCTCTTAAGCGGTTTTGAAAAGAAAGTGACTGAATATTTAGAGATGATTACTGAGTCTGGTACCTATGAAGTAATGAAAAACTGCTAACATATACGAAAAGCAGGTCGGTTTCCCCCGTTGGGTTGCCACTGCCTGTGCTGCGTATCTGTTTTTTCGCTGACACCCCGGTTTTTAGACAGACAAGCACTCCAATGTCCATCACGCAACGCGCCGTTGAATTGTTTGAGTCAACCGCTAGTGATTTCAGTATCTTTTTGGGGGAAAGCTTTCGCACGGTTTCAAACGTAACGGTGCGTAAGCTCCCAAAGAACAGGAACTAAGCACCGACGTTTTCAAACGCCCCCAAAAAGATACATGAAACACTGCTGGTTGACGAGTTGGCTCATAAGGCGCGTAATAAAGCGTGATGGACATGGAGTGCTATGTCTTTCTTAAACCGGAAAACGGTGCAAGAAAAAA
>JBJELB010000089.1:0-6314 GCA_051878935.1 Lachnospiraceae bacterium
GATGAAGGATAAAGAGCGCAGAAACCGCTTGGAGCATTATATCAATCAGACCAGAGAGATGGATAAGTTTGTCGGGGATCTCGTTCATGCGCTTTCCTATTATAATGAGAAGACAATCGTTGTCTTCTACGGCGATCATCTTCCGAGTCTGGATATCGAGCGTCAGGAGCTGGATAATGATTCGATTTATGAGACGGAATATGTGATATGGTCTAATTACAGTATGAAGCAGAAAAACAAGGATTATGCCGCCTATCAGCTAGGTGCCATGGTGCTGAAACAAGCCGGAATCACAACCGGTAATATTGTAAAACTACATCAGACATACATGGATGAGAAGGATTATCAGAAGGATTTAAAACTGCTTCAGTATGATCAATTATATGGAAAGAATTATTTATACCGTGACGAGGAAGTGTTCCCTGTGATGGATATGCAGTTTGGTGTGGCTCCTTTGAAGATTAAACAGGTAAAGATTCGTTCAGCAATTACGATTGTCAAGGGACGGGAATTTACCCCATACACCAGACTATTTATTAATGATGAGCGGGTACCGACCAAATATTTGAATCAGAATACGATTTGTTTTTCTACGTCAGCTCTTCAGGAAGGAGATGTTCTGTCTGTGAGGTATCTGACGAAGGATTCAACAGAATTGCGACGGAGCAAGGATTACATTTTGAAATAAATGTTGCTTAGAAAAGGAATCTATGCTATAATAACGCATTGCCTTGTAAACAAAAGAAAGATTTTTAGGAGGACTTTATATCATGAGTTTAAAAGTGGAGAATTTAGAGCATAATATGGCTAAGCTTACCGTTGAGGTACCGGCAGAGCAGTTGGATGATGCTATCTTAAAAGCATACAATAAACAGAAAGCAAACATCACTCTTCCTGGATTCCGTAAAGGAAAAGCTCCTTTATCAATGGTATTAAAACAATACGGACCGGAAGTGTTCTATGAGGATGCAGCAAATTACGTGATTACAGAGGAATACCCAAAAGCGTATGACGAAAGTGGTCTGGATATCGTATCTCAACCGGAAATTGATGTATTACAGCTTGAAAAAGGAAAAGAATTCATCTTTACTGCAACCGTTGCCGTAAAACCGGAAGTAACTCTTGGTGAGTACAAAGGTGTGAAGGTTGACAAAACAGAAGTAGCTGTAACAGAGGAAGACGTAGATGCAGAATTAAAGAAAGTTCAGGACCAGAATGCACGTATGATTACAGTAGAAGACCGTGCAGTTGCTGATGGAGATGAAGTTACGATTGACTATTCAGGTTCCGTGGACGGAGTCCTGTTCGAGGGTGGTACAGCAGAAGATCAGCAGTTATTGATTGGTTCCCATACTTTTATTGATAATTTTGAAGAGCAGTTAATCGGTAAGAATATCGGTGATGCGGTGGATGTTAATGTGACATTCCCTGAACAGTATCATGCTCCGGAGTTAGCCGGAAAACCAGCTTTATTCAAAGTAGTGATCAAAGGAATCAAAGCAAAAGAGCTTCCGGAACTGGATGATGATTTTGCAGCGGATGTTTCTGAATTCGATACATTGGATGAATATAAAGAAGACATTAAGAAACATTTACTGGAAGAGAAAGAAAAAGCAGCAAAGACTGCAAAAGAAAATGCGGTTGTTGATGCAATCGTAGAGGCGGCAACCATGGATGTTCCTGATGCTATGGTAGCTACACAACAGCGTCAGATGGTTGATGAATTTGCTCAGAGATTAAGCTACCAGGGTATGCAGTTAGAACAGTATCTGCAGTTTACAGGTTCTACGGTAGAAGAATTTATGGAGCAGGCTAAACCACAGGCATTAAAGAGAATTCAGACAAGATTAGTGCTTGAAGCAATTGTAAAAGCGGAACAGATTGAAGCAACAGAAGAAGATATGAACAAGGAGCTTGAGAAGATGGCTTCCATGTATCAGATGGAATTAGAGAAGATTAATGAATTAATGGGAGAGAATGAACGCAAGCAGATCAAAGAAGATATTGCGGTTCAGAAAGCCGTTGATTTTGTTGTAGATGCAGCAATAGAGGCGTAATCTGTCCCGAAAAGATGGAGGATAAAAAATGAGTGTAATACCTTATGTCATTGAGCAGACAAGCAAGGGTGAGCGTTCTTACGATATCTATTCCCGCTTATTGAAGGATCGTATTATTTTCCTGGGCGAGGAAGTAAATGAAGTAACTGCGAGCCTGGTTGTTGCCCAGTTATTGTTTTTGGAGTCAGAGGATCCATCCAAGGACATCAATTTGTACATCAACAGTCCGGGCGGTTCTGTAACAGCAGGAATGGCAATCTATGATACTATGCAATACATTAAATGTGACGTATCTACGATATGTATCGGTATGGCAGCCAGTATGGGAGCCTTTTTGCTTGCAGGTGGTACGAAGGGTAAGCGTTTTGCCTTACCGAATGCTGAAATTATGATTCACCAGCCATTGGGTGGCGCACAGGGACAGGCAACGGATGTGAAGATTGCCGCAGACCACATTATTTATACTCGTGAGAAATTAAATAAGATTTTAAGTGAGAATACAGGTAAGCCATTAGATATCATTGAGGTTGACACAGAGCGAGATAATTATATGAGTGCTCAGGCAGCAAAAGAGTATGGCTTGATTGATGATGTAATTGTAAACAGAATTTAATGGTAGAGAGGTGCCCGCATGGCAGGTCGTTATGATGATAAAAAAACAGAGAATGGTATTGTACGCTGTTCCTTCTGTAACAAAACCCAAGATCAGGTTTTAAAAATGATTGCCGGTCCTAACAATACATTTATTTGTAATGAATGTATTGATACATGTCAGGCGATTGTGGAAGAGGAACTGCGATACGAAGCGGACGATACGGAAATCAATCTGTTAAAACCGAAAGAGATGAAAGAATTCCTGGATATGTATGTGATTGGACAGGATGAAGCAAAGAAAGTATTATCGGTTGCCGTTTATAACCATTATAAACGTTTGATGAATAAACATCAGAGAGATGTGGAATTACAAAAGAGTAATATCTTGATGTTAGGACCTACCGGATCAGGAAAGACATATTTAGCGCAGACACTCGCCAAATTATTGAATGTACCATTTGCCATTGCAGATGCAACGACTCTGACAGAGGCAGGATACGTAGGAGAAGACGTGGAGAATATTCTGTTAAAGATTATTCAGGCGGCAGACTACGATATCTCTCGTGCAGAGCATGGTATTATTTATATTGATGAGATTGATAAAATTACCAGAAAGAGTGAGAATACTTCTATCACACGAGATGTATCGGGTGAGGGAGTGCAGCAGGCGCTTTTGAAAATATTGGAAGGCACGGTTGCTTCCGTCCCACCACAGGGTGGAAGGAAGCATCCACAACAGGAATTCATTCCGATTGATACAACCAATATTTTATTTATCTGTGGCGGGGCTTTTGATGGACTGGAGAAAATCATTGCGTCCAGAACAGGTAAAAAGTCCATGGGCTTTAATGCCACGATTCAGGAAAAGAACAAAATGCAGGTTGGTGAGCTTTTTAAACAGGCATTGCCACAGGATTTTGTGAAATTCGGTCTGATTCCGGAATTCATTGGCCGTGTACCGGTTACTGTTTCTTTGGATAATCTGGATGAGGACGCTTTGGTTCGTATTTTAACAGAGCCGAAGAACTCCATTGTTAAACAGTACCAGTATTTGTTCGAGATGGATGGTGTCAGATTATCGTTCCGTGATGACGCTTTGCGTGCGATTGCTCATAAAGCGATGGCACGTAAGACAGGAGCGCGAGGTCTTCGTGCTATTATGGAAGATACGGTAATGGATCTGATGTATGAGACACCTTCGGATGATACGATAGAGGCAATAGAGATTACGAAAGAAGTAGTGGAAGATGGTGCCGATGCCAATGTGGTTTATCGTGAGAAGAATACGCGTAAAACGACAAACAGAAAGCGTTCTTCCAAAAAAGATGGAGAAAGTGCATGATAAATGTTACGAATGTGAATTTGGAGACGGTATGTGGTGTTACCAGTACTCTGCCGGATAATCAGCTGCCGGAATTGGCGTTTGCGGGAAAGTCAAACGTAGGAAAGTCCTCCTTGATTAATGTATTGATGAACCGTAAATCTTATGCCAGAACGTCGGCGCAACCGGGAAAGACGCAGACGATAAATTATTATAACATCGATGAGATGTTGTATTTTGTGGATTTGCCCGGATATGGATATGCGAAAGTATCGGAAGAGATGAAGAAAAAATGGGGCAAATTAATTGAAGATTATCTTCATCAATCCAAGATGCTGCGTCTGGTATTTCTCTTGGTTGACATTCGCCACGAGCCATCGAAGAATGATAAAATCATGTATGATTGGATTGTAAACAATGGTTATAATCCAATCATTGTTGCCACAAAAGCTGATAAACTGAAACGCAGTCAATTACCGAAGCATGTGAAAATGATAAAAGAAGGACTGGCTGTAACGCCCGGAACTCCGATTATTCCATTTTCTGCATTGAATAAACAGGGTAAGGAAGAAATCTGGGAACTGATAGAGGAATATGTATTATAGTATGGACGGGGCTCACTAAAAAACGTGAGCCTTTGTTATATAAAAATATGGCGCTTGCCCCGGCGCGTTGGCGCTGCCTGCGGTGCGTATCTGTTTTTTCGCTGACACCCCGGTTTTTAGAAAGACAAGCACTCCAATGTCCATCACACAACGCGCCGTTGCGAAGTCTTTCGTCAACCGTCAGTGCTTTCAATATCTTTTTTAGGCACACTTCCGTTCGATTTCCAAATCGACGGGAATTGCCCGCATGAAAATCCCTTCGGGATGGCGGGCAAGTAGGCAATCACTTGCGTTGCAAGTGGTTACCAAAAACGGCCTAAAAAAGATATTTGAAACACTTCGGTTGACGAGTTGGCTCATAAGGCGCGTAATAAAGCGTGATGGACATGGAGCGCCATGTCTTTCTTAAACCGGAAAACGGTGCAAGAAAAAACAGATACGCACCGCAGGCAGCGCCAACGCGCCGGGGCAAGAAAAAGAGGATAGGAGGAAACAGCAATGAAGAACGGACAGATTTGGTATGATGATCAGGGGAATACGATTCAGGCACATGGCGGTATGATCCTGGAACATGAAGGTACATATTACTGGTATGGGGAAAACAAGGATGCTCCTGTAAGTGAAGGCAAGGATGGGAGACAGCATTTACACTTTATCGGTATTTCCTGTTATAGTTCGAAAGATTGCATGAACTGGCATTATGAAGGCTTATGTTTAAAGGCTTCGGATGACTCGCATAGCGACTTATATTACGATAAGATTGGAGAGAGACCAAAGGTTTTATATAACGAAAAGAACAACAATTTCGTTTTATGGTGGCATATTGATACTCAGGATTACGAATATGCGAAGCAGGGCGTTGCCATCTCGGACCGTCCGGAGGGACCATTTATCTATCAAAAGACGGTTCACCCACTGCGTTCAGATTCCCGTGATATGACGATGTTTAAAGATATTGATGGAAAGGCGTATGGCATCTATAGTTCGGATTGGAATAAAACATTACGTATTGGTGAGCTGAATGAAGATTATACAGAATATACCGGACGTTATAAGGAAGTAATGAAAAACCAGAGCCGCGAGGCGCCGGCAGTCCTGTATTGGGAGGGCATGTATTATATGGTCACCTCTGGCTGTACGGGTTGGAGACCGAATTCTGCCTTGTATTCGATTGCTCCGGATATTATGGGTGAGTGGATGTTGATTGATAATCCATGTATGGGTGAGAATTACCGCCGTACCTTTGAAGGACAGAGTACATACATTTTTACTCTAAAGGGACAGCCGTATCTAATGCTGGATCATTGGATGCCGGGTGAGGAGAATCTGAAAATGTCCGGCTACAGCTTCCTGCCTATTACGATTAAAGACGATTATATGGAGATTTCCTGGCAGGATGAATTTACAGTAGAATGATATTAGTGACAGTGCTTTTTGCATAATATGCAGGAAGCGCTGTTTTCTCTTTATAAAATATGTCGGCTGCCCTGGTCCGTTGGTGCCGGCTGCGGTGCGTATCTGTTTTTTCGCTGACACCCCGGTTTTTAGAAAGACAAGCACTCCAATGTCCATCACACAACGCGCCGTTGCGAAGTCTTTCGTCAACCGTCAGTGCTTTCAATATCTTTTTTAGGCACACTTTCGTTCGATTTCCAACGCAGCGGTACGTAAGCTCCCAGAGAACGGGAGCTAAGTACCGGCGTTTTCAAACGGCCTAAAAAAGATATTTGAAACACT
>JBJELB010000090.1:0-30251 GCA_051878935.1 Lachnospiraceae bacterium
AACTCAACGGCGCGTTGCGTGACGTCCATCGGAGTGCTTGTCTTTCTAAAAACCGAGGTGTCAGCAAAAAAACAGATATGCACCGCAGTCAGCGGCAGCCCAACGGGCAAATAACATATTTTTTATAAAAAAGAACCCGGGGATAATTCTCATTACCCCCGAGTATACAAAATGCAGTTGACGGGACTTGAACCCGTACCCAGTTATCCCAGACTAGATCCTTAGTCTAGCGCGTATGCCAATTCCGCCACAACTGCTTAGTCAGCTTCCTGACGCGATTAATATAATAGCATCCCGGATGGTCCTTGTCAAGACATTTTCGGGATGCTGTTATATTTTTTATTCTATTTTTACTATTTAAACTGATGACCTCCGATTGTAATACGTGCTCCGGATACATATCCACTAAAGAAATGATAGTTGGAAAAATCAATCTTCTTACCATTTAACGTAATCGTTTTCTGGCCGGATAAAGCTTTCTTTGCAGCATTAATCGAGGACTGGCTCAATCTTCCCTGATCATATAAACTTAAAGAACGGTTCAAACTGCCATTGTATGTAGGTGAAAACTGACCGGACTGATAAATAACACCAGACAGAGTATTCGGGAATGAAGCTGACTTCTTACGGTTCATTACCACAATACCAACTGCAAGCTGTCCTGCATAAGACTCTCCTCCTGCTTCTGAATAAATCAGGGAAGATAACAGTCTTAAATCATTCTGACTGTATCCCTTCGCAGATACCTGTGCTGTAGGCATAACGAATGCACTAAACATTACAGAAATCGTAGCTATTATAGCGATAATTCTTTTCATTATTTTTACCTCTCAAGATTGTTTATTTCTTTTTCAAATATTATTCATTATTTGTTAACATTGTTAACACTTTTGTAATATTATCACAATTGTTTTTCTTTGTCAACATTCTTGAGAGGAATTCCTTTATCGCTCCATTTTCCAGTATTGAGCACTATACGGAGGCAATTCACTTCCGCCTCCAAAATCATGCTTGTCTCCCGTAATCAAATCTACTGCATATCCACACCCTGCATCAAAATGAGCCACATACGGCTCTGCATCCATATTGATTGCAACAAGAACTCTTTCTTCATCCACTTTTCTCTGGAAAATACACTGTTTATTGGTCAGTACAACCGAAGTAAAGCTACCATAACAAAGTGCTTTACTGTTACGGTGTGCTATTGCCAGTTTTGCAATCCAGTCTGTCAGTTCATTCGTCTCAGGTTGTTCAAAAGCAACTCGCAACGCCTGATCTCCTTCCTGTTTGTGTCCGGTTGCTCCCCACTCACTTCCGTAATAAATGCATGGGATGCCCGGCATACCAAATGCAAGCGCATAGATTAAAGGTAAATGCTCCTGTTTGTTTAGATTACTCGCTATCCGGGTAACGTCATGATTATCTACAAAGGATAATAAATGCTTTCCTTTATATAAGGTCCACTGTTCCGGTCCAAACTGTCGGAGAAGGGAATGAATAATTTCAAACATATTTTCCGAATTAAAACTACTGAACAGTCCTTTATAGCACTCATAGTTTGTTGCGCTATGCAGCATCTCATCATTGACGAACTGATTATAATCACCATGAAGCAACTCACCCAGTAACCAAAAATCTTCTTTTCTTTCTGATGTAAACCGACGAAGCCGACGGATAAAATTTTTGTCCAAACAATATGCCACATCCAGACGCAAACCATCAATATCATAGTCATCCAGCCATGTAAGCACTGAATCCAGAAGATATTGCACGACCTCTTCATTTTGAAGATTCAGCTTCACAAGGTCAAAGCAGCCCTCCCAACCTTCATACCAAAGGCCATCATTATAATTAGAGTTACCACCAAAGTTAATATGAAACCAATCCTTATAGCGGGAGTTTTCTCTATTTTGCAAAACATCCTGAAACGCCCAGAATCCACGACCTACATGATTGAACACTCCGTCCAGAACCACCTTTATCCCATTTTTATGCAATTCCTGACATACGGTCTGAAAATCTTCCTTTGTTCCCAGTCTCGTATCGATTCGTTGATAATCTCTCGTATTGTATCCGTGAGTATCAGACTCAAATACCGGTGAAAAATAAACAGCATTCACACCCAGCCCCTTCATATGTTCAATCCAATCCAGAACCTTTAGAATACGGTGTTCCAAAATCCCATCATTCTCAAACGGTGCTCCGCAAAATCCTAATGGATAAATCTGATATAATACACTTTCTTCTGCCCACATACTATTTCTCTCCTGTTATTTTAATATCGTAAAATGAAAATATGTCGTTACCCCGGTGGACTGCCACTGTCTGCGGTGCATATTTGTTTTTTCGCTGACACTCCGGTTTTTAGAAAGCCAGCACTCCAATGGCGTCACGCAACGCGCCGTTGAGTTGTTTGAATCCACCGTCAGTGCTTTCAATATCTTTTTTATGCACGCTCTCGCTCGGTTTCCAACGCAGCGGTACGTAAGCTCCCAAAGAACGGGAGCTATGTAGCGGCGTTTTCAAACGACATAAAAAAGATATTTGAAACACTTCGGTGGATGAGTTGGCTCATAAGGCGCGTAATGAAGCGTGATGGACATGAAGTGCAATGGCTTTCTTAAACCGGAAAACGGTGCAAGAAAAAACAAATATGCACCGCAGACAGTGGCAGTCCACCGGGAAAAACAACATATTTTTTTGAAAAACACCTATGCCGATAATCAGCATAGGTGCATCCATAACTTATATCAAGTCAGTTAAAAACGATCATATAATTCTTCATATAACTTCGCAGAACGGCTCCAGGAGAAATCCTGTTTCATTCCCGATTCTGCAATTTTGTTCCAGTCTCTTCTCTTATCGAAATAGACCGACTTCGCATAATTAATCGTTGCCAGCATTTCCTCCGCGTTGTAATTAGCAAAAGAGAATCCGGTTCCGGTTTTCTCATATTCATTATACGGAACAACGGTATCCTTCAGACCTCCTGTTTCACGAACAATCGGCACGGTACCATAACGAAGTGACATCAACTGTGACAAACCACATGGCTCAAAGCGGGATGGCATCAAGAAGGCATCACTTGCAGCATATACTTTGTGTGCCAGATCATCACTATAACAGATGTTCGCAGATACCTTGTCAGGATGAATCCACTGATAATACTGGAACATATTTTGATATTTATCTTCTCCGGTACCTATAATCACTACCTGGGTAAAATCATCAATAATGCGGTTCATTACCCAGTCAATCAGGTCAAAACCTTTCTGGTCTGTCAGACGAGAGATGATGCCAATCATAAATTTCTTCTCATCCACAGGCAAGCCCAAATCCTTCTGCAATTGCGTCTTATTCTTAACCTTATTCTTTCTAAAATCAGAAACGGAATAATTCTGGTATATCCTAGGATCAGTAGCAGGATTATAGATATCGTAATCAATACCATTCACAATTCCCTGTAATGACTGATTTCTCGCCGATAATAATCCATCTAAGCCTTCACCATAGTATGGCATCTGAATCTCACCGGCATAGGAATTACTAACTGTCGTAATATAGTCGGCATAAACCAGACCACCTTTGAGCATATTCGCATCCTTCTTAAATTCCAGCTTGTCAGGAGTGAATACATAATCCGGAAGTCCGGAAATAAAACGAATTGTCTTAATATCCCAAACACCCTGGAACTTCAGATTATGAATCGTCATAATCGTCTTGGTTCCATAATAGAAAGGATTGTCCTTATAGAGGGTATGTAAGTATACCGGCACTAATCCCGCCTGCCAGTCATGGCAGTGAATAATATCCGGTTTAAAATTGATAACCGGCATAATTGCCATCACGGCTTTTGAGAAGAAGATGAATTTCTCTACATCAAAACGAATCGTTCCATATGGAGCAAAGCCACCAAAATAGTGTTCATTATCTACAAAGTAATACTGAATACCATCTAATTCATATTTCATGATACCAACGTGAAGCTTATCACGGAAGCCACCCATATCCATATAAAAATGATGGACATATTCAAATTTACTTCGGTATTCCCAAGGAATACAGGTATAATTCGGGATGATAACCCGAACATCATATTTACTTTTATCAAACGATTTCGGCAAAGCTCCAACTACGTCAGCAAGGCCTCCGGTTTTGATAAAAGGAACACATTCCGAAGCAACAAACAGTATCTTTTTCATAACGTATCCCTCCATATAACTTTATATCCATATTTTACACCATTTAGCGACTATGGTCAATCATTTCATGAAGTTTCATCAGGCTTTCGCGGATTCCTCCGACCTCACATATCAGACCGTTTTCCACTGCTTCCCGACCTACAAGAATTGTTCCTAAGTCTTTTGTTAAAATTCCGTTTGTCAACATCATTTTTTCCAGAGTTTCCTGTGTGATTTTGGAATGGGTACATATAAATTCCGTAATTCTGTTCTGTATGATTTGGAAATATTCAAACGTCTGCGGGGCCCCAATCACCTGACCGGACATTCGAACCGGATGAATAATCATCGTACCGGATGGCACGATAAACGAATAATCAGAAGCAACTGCCAGTGGGACACCAATCGAATGGCTGTCACCTATCACCAGGGAAACCGTAGGTTTACTCATGGAAGCAATGCACTCAGCCATTGCAAGTCCCGCTGATACATCTCCCCCGGTCGTCTGAATCAAAAAAAGAATTCCGTCAATGGACTGATCATCCTCTAAATGTACCAGTTGCGGTAAAATATGTTCATATTTTGTAGTCTTAGAATTAGAAGGGAGATTCTCGTGTCCTTCCACCTCTCCTACAATGGATACCATATAAATATGATGTTGATGCCCGTTTTTATCAAGTACCACCTGCCCAAACTGTCTGATCAAATCATCATTTTCTGTCATATAAAAAACCTCCGAATACATAGCTCATAAAGTAGAATGTGCAATCAGAGGTTTTCTATACATATTATTTATTTTTTCCAAATGCCTGCTCTAAATCAGCAATAATATCATCTGCATCTTCAATACCAACAGAAAAACGAATCAATTCCGGACCGATACCGGCTTCTACTAATTGCTCATCTGTCAATTGACGGTGTGTAGAGCTGGCCGGATGCAAAACTCCTGTTCTGGCATCTGCC
Organism: Lachnospiraceae bacterium; assembly: GCA_051878935.1. GTDB lineage: Bacteria > Bacillota > Clostridia > Lachnospirales > Lachnospiraceae > CANQDT01. Next base: position 5,145 of record JBJELB010000090.1, read on the forward strand.
ACATGAACAACAATTCTGGCAAGCTTCAGACTGTCCATAAATTTCATCGCAGCTTCTCTACCGCCACGAACACCAAAAGCAATAACACCACAGGTACCATTCGGCATATATTCTTTTGCACGTTCATAGTAGCGATTACCAGGTAGACCCGGATAGTTTACCCATTCTACCATCTCATGCTTTTCAAGATATTTTGCAACTGTCAGGGCATTTTCACAATGGCGCTGTACACGGAGAGCTAAAGTCTCCAGACCAAGATTTAACAAAAATGCATTCATCGGACTTGGTGCGGAACCCAAATCTCTCATCAACTGTACACGTGCTTTCGTAATATAAGCTGCTTTACCAAAACTTTCGGTATAGGTTAGGCCATGATAGGATTCATCCGGTGTGGTAAGCCCTAAATATTTTCCATTATTCCAGTCAAAATTACCACTGTCTACAATGACTCCACCAAGAGCAACTGCATGTCCATCCATATATTTTGAAGTAGAATGAACAACAATGTCAGCACCATGTTCAAACGGACGGCAATTAATTGGTGTTGCGAATGTATTGTCAACGATTAACGGAACCTGATGAGCATGTGCTACCTGCGCATACATCTTAATATCTGCCACTTCCAAAGCCGGATTCGAAACTGTTTCAATGAAAACCGCCTTCGTATTTTCACGGAATTCCTGTTCCAGTTCTTCTTTTGAAATATCATTTGGTACAAACGTTGTCTCGATTCCCATCTTCTTTAACGTTACCGCCAGAAGATTCAATGTACCACCATAAATTGCATTCGAAGCAATCAGATGATCTCCTGACTCCATAATATTCATAACAGCAATAAATGTTGCAGCCTGTCCTGATGAAGTGCACATAGCACCAACTCCTCCCTCCAAAGCTGCAATTTTCTCTTCCACTGCCGCTACCGTCGGATTTGCCAGTCGAGTATAAAAGAAACCGTTTTCTTTTAAATCAAACAAATCCCCAACCTGTTGTGCAGAGTCATAATTAAATGTTGTACTCTGTGCGATAGGAACCACGCGTGCCTCTCCGTTTTTCGGATCGTAACCGGCCTGAACGCACAATGTGTTAATTCTGTAGTTTTCCATCTTCTGTCCTCCTTATGATAACAACATTCTGTCATTAGCAAACTCACCACCGCTGGCAAGCTCAAATTTCTCCAAAAGATCCTTAACCTGAAGGTTCTTTTTCTCTTCTCCCTCTACATCATAAATGATTCTTCCCTCATGCATCATAACCAGACGGTTACCAATGCTGATTGCATCCTTCATATTATGTGTTACCATCATGGTTGTCAGGTTATCCCTTGCAACGAGTTCTTCCGTTAAATCCAAAACCTTCTTTGCTGTTTTCGGGTCAAGCGCTGCTGTATGTTCATCCAAAAGTAACAATTCCGGTTTTTGCAGCGTCGCCATCAACAAAGTAAGCGCCTGTCTCTGTCCACCCGATAATAATCCTACTTTTGAAGTCATACGGTCTTCCAACCCTAAGTCCAATTTCTTTAACTCCTCATAGTACAGGTTTTTTTCTTCTTTTTGAATGCCCCAGCCGAGACCGCGTTTGCGTCCCCGACGATATGCAAGTGCAAGATTTTCCTGAATCTCCATACCCGCAGCAGTTCCCATCATTGGATCCTGGAAAACACGTCCAAGCAGGGCTGCCCGTACATATTCCGGTTTATTTGTGATATCCTCACCAGCCAAAGTAATGCTGCCGGAATCAATAGGATAAACACCTGCAATCATATTCATAATGGTTGATTTTCCTGCACCGTTACCGCCTATGATTGTTACGAAATCACCTGGTTTTAAGTGTAGGTCAACTCCGTTTAATGCTACTTTTTCATTAATCGTTCCGGGATTAAAAGTCTTTTTTACATCTTTTACATATAACATAGTAACCCACCTCTCTACCTCTTATTTTTCTTAAAGTTAAAGGCACTCTTCATTTTTGGAATGGACAATGCCAGAGCAACGATAATTGCCGTTAATAATTTCAAATCACTGGAACGCATACCAAGCTGTAAAACAATTGCGATTATAATACGATAGATAATGGAACCAAACACTACAGACATCAGTACATAGAAGAAATTAAAACGTGAGCCAAAGATTACTTCACCTATTACAATTGATGCAAGACCCACTACAATAGTACCGGTCCCCATCTGTACATCGGCATAGCTCTGACTCTGTGCTACAACACCGCCAGACAAAGCAACCAGACCATTACTAAGTAACAAACCAAAAATCTTCATAGTATCGGTATTAACGCCCAACGCACGAACCATCTTCTCATTATTTCCTGTTGCGCGCAACGCTGAACCAAGCTCTGTACCAAAAAACCAATACAACAAACATACAACCAGCAATGTCAAAATGATACCGATTACCAAAGATGCATTCGTCTTCGACAATCCAGAAACCACCTTCTGCAGTTTCTGCATCAGGGTTTCCACCTTCAATAAAGGAGTATTTGCTGCACCGTCAGCAATCCGAAGATTGATGGAATAACAGGATATCATCGTAAGAATACCTGCCAGAATAGCCGGAATACCCAGTTTTGTATGTAACAGACCGGTGATTGCTCCGGCAACCATACCTGCCAACAGGGCGATCAATAATGCCAATACAGGGTTCCATCCCTTCATAATAAGTACGGCTGTTACTACACCTCCAAGTGCAAATGTACCATCCACAGATAAGTCTGCGATATTGAGCAGGCGGAACGTAATATAAACACCCAAGGACATGACTGCCCACAACACACCTTGAGATACTGCACCAATCATTGCATTAATAATACTCATGTTCTTCTCCTAACTTTCTCTAAACACAAAAGGGTGCTGCCACGAAGAATGGCAGCATCCTCTTACTATTATTTGTTGTTCTGTTTTACTCTTCTACACGATCTAATACTGACTGTGGAATCGTAATACCTAATTCATCAGCGATTTCCTGATTAATCTGAACAGCATTGGCTGTATCGTATTCAATTGGCATCGTAGCCGGCTCTGCTTCACCACGTAAGATCTTTGCAGCCTGATGACCTGTTAATACTCCAAGGTTATAATAACTGATACCAACTGTAGCTAAACCACCGTTTTCCAGCATACCGGACTCACCAGCTATAATAGGGATTCCACATTCGGTTGCTACCATAGATACTGTAGCCATACCTGCTGCGATCATATTATCGGTAGGAGCATAAATCGCATCAACCTTACCTGCCAGATTTCTGGTAACCTGTTCAATCTCGTTGGAATTTGAAACTGTAGCTTCAACTGCTTCCAAGCCTAAATCAGCAAGCTTCTCTTTTGCCAGATTAGCCTGAAATACGGAATTGGATTCACTGGAACAGTATAAAATACCAACTTTCTTCGCTTCCGGCATAATCTCAACAAGTAAATCCAACTGCTCTGCTACCGGTGTCAGGTCAGATGTACCGGATACATTGCCACCAGGAACTTCATTTGTATCAACAAGGCCTGCATCAGCCGGATCGGTTACTGCCGTTACAAGAATCGGTATCTCTGTAGTCTCACTGGCAACAGCCTGTGCAGCCGGTGTAGCGATAGCAAGAATCAAATCTTTACCATCATTTACAAATTTAGAAGCAATGGTCTGACAGTTTGCCTGCTCGCCCTGTGCATTCTGCTGATCATAATTCACATTGATTCCTTCTTCTGCCAAAGCGTCACAGAATCCTTTGTTTGCAGCATCCAGAGCATCATGCTCAACCAACTGAAGAATACCAACTTCATAAGCCTTATCTGCTGTATCTTCTGTTTCTTTACTTCCACAAGCTGTAAAGCCAAGACTCATGGTGGCAGTCAACAAAACTACCATTGCTTTTTTGAATGTTTTCTTACTCATAAAAACGCCCTCTCTCTCTTCTCTCCGCACTTTTGTACGTTGAAGTGTTATATTGTGTAGATTATACCACTCTAACACTGTAAAGTCAATAAAACCAGTACGAGAAATGGGATATTCCGGCTCGGTTGATTCGTCTTCTTTAATAAAACAGCCTGCCGTCTGCCATTACGGGAAACTACCCGGCAATTAGGGTCTATTTCATAGATTGTGTTACCTTCTATTACCAATTCATTTTTCTGAATATCATCATTCATCATTTCCTGTTTCCTTACATATATTGTTACCATACTATTTTATGCAATAACAGGAGGTTCGTTATGGAACTTCAGAAATTATTACAGAGCAACGATTTACAGATGATGGAAGAGGCACTGCCATATATCTCGCCCAATTTAAAACAGCCTCTGGCATTATACATCAAACTGGAGGAACTGCATCGTTTGATGAACAGCTTCCGAAACAAAGAAACACTCTCCGCCTGCGGGTTTGAGGATTACAATCCTAATATCGAGCAAATGCTGCGCAGCATGAGAAAAAGTGCGGATAAAGAAAGAGCCGCAATGATTGACAATATGCTTAATATGATCAAACTTGCCAGGGTACTTCCTTTGCTAATGAACGTTCAAAGCGGAGACAACGGTCCTTCTTCCCAAGAGGAAATGATGAATCGTTTACTGGATATGATGATGAATCAGAAAGGAAATGATACGCTTTCCCGATAAGCTAACAGTTGTTTTGTGGTATATTTGGAAACATACAGAATATATTCGCAATCTGTTCTCACTCCTTTTTTCTCATTCATATACTGTCGATGAAGCTGTTTTAAAAAAGAAACCAGTTCTTCCGGTGATTTATCACCGCTGCGAATCGTTCCAACCGTATCTGCATCGCTGATACGAATTTGTAAATACTGATGCAATCGTTCTTCATACTCTTTATGTTCAGCTATCGTTCCTGTAAAGCAGGAATTATGGGTAAAGGTGAAGGCATCCATCAAATAATGATTCACAATTCCTAAACGAATATATTGCCAAAAGCTCCAATGGGTTTGACCAGATAGCTGTAAAATGGATGTAAAAATTTTTTGTTTTCTGATGTCATAATTGTGACCATTGGGCGCCCAGTTTCTGCAAAATCCATATAATCTGGTAAAAGGAAGATAATCCGGGCAAACGCATCCCAAACGAAACATTGTCCGTTGAATCCCATTGTCAAATCCATTCAGTGTCTGAGTCAGATATACTGCCAGTATTTTATGATCTAATGTACGCACAAATCATTCACCTCATGTTATTCATTTTTATACTCATTATGATAATAACGGGTTTGTTCTGTTTTTTTTGTCAAAACAAAGAAGGTAGAACATACATTCATGTTCTACCTTCTCTGTTTCAAACATTATTTCACTACAATGTTAATGATTCTGCCCGGAACATAGATTTCTTTCACAATCGATCCGGTCAGTTTATCTGTCAACGCTTCCTTCGCCAAAGCTAAAGCTTCTTCCTTATCAGCATCCGGAGCGACCTGAACCGTTGTTTTTGTCTTTCCATTTACCTGGACAGCAATTTCAACAGTATCTTCCTTCATACATTCTTCATCATAAGCCGGCCATGACGCATGGAATACACTGTCTGTATGTCCCAATTCACTCCAAAGCTCTTCTCCAATATGCGGAGCAAACGGTGCCAGCATGATAACGGCAGCTTCCAGTGTTGCTTTGTCCACACCATCTTTTTTACTCAAAGCAGAAAGAGCATTATTATATTCCATAAAGCCACTGATAACCGTATTTAAGCTAAAGCTCTCCAAACGGGTCGTAATATCATGAATCATCTTGTGACGAATCCGAATCAGTTCTTTTGTTTCAACAATATCACGGTCTTTGTTATCCATTACCAATCCATAGAAACGGTTCAGGAAACGATATACGCCATCAATTCCACGATCATCCCACTCTGCATCCAATTCAGGAGGCCCTACAAACAGTTCATACATTCTCAGGGAATCACATCCGTAATCACGCACCAAATCATCCGGTGATACTACATTCCCTTTCGATTTGCTCATCTTAATACCATTTTTACCATTAATCATACCCTGATTAAAGAGTTTAATAAACGGTTCATCAAAGTCAACTACACCAATATCATATAAGAATTTGGTATAGAAGCGGGAATAGAGCAAATGAAGAACGGCATGCTCTACACCGCCGATATACATATCAACCGGTAAGAATTCCTTTGCCTTTTCTTTTGATACCAGCTCATCATTGTTCTTATTATCAACATAACGAAGGAAATACCAGGAAGAACCTGCCCATTGAGGCATCGTATTCGTCTCACGTTTTGCCGGTTTACCGCAAACAGGACAAGTCGTATTGACCCATTCATCAATAGCAGCTAACGGAGATTCACCGGTACCGGTTGGCTCATATTTCTCAACATCCGGTAACAATAAAGGTAATTGATCTTCCGGAACAGGAACAGCGCCACAATCTTCGCAGTGCACAATTGGAATTGGCTCACCCCAGTAGCGTTGTCTGGAAAACACCCAGTCACGTAACTTGTAATTCGTTGTTACTTTTGCAACCCCACGTTTCTCCAGCAACTCAGGCAGATCACGTTTTGCATCTTCCGATTTCATTCCATTAAATTCACCCGAATGAATCATAATACCAGGCTCGGTATATGCTTCTTCCATATTTTCTATTTCAACGCCGTCTTTCGCAATAACCTGAATAATTGGAATGTCAAACTTCTTTGCAAAAGCAAAATCACGATCGTCATGTGCAGGAACACACATAATCGCACCTGTACCATAATCCGCTAATACATAATCCGATAACCAGATTGGCAACTTCTCTCCATTTAACGGGTTGATTGCATAAGAACCGGTAAAGACTCCTGTTTTCTCTTTATCCTGCATACGATCAACATTGGAGCGCATGGAAGAATCCAAAATGTATTTCTCTACTGCCTCTCTTGTTTCATCTGTAGCCAGAGCTTTTGCCATCGCATGTTCCGGAGCCAGTACCATAAAGGTCGCACCAAACAGGGTATCCGGTCTGGTCGTATAAACCTTGATTTTCTCTTCAGAACCTGCAACCTCAAAGTCAATTTCTGCACCGTGGCTCTTACCAATCCAGTCGCTCTGCATCTTTTTCACCTTTGCAGGCCATTCCAGTTTATCCAGATCCTTCAAGAGACGATCTGCATATTTCGTGATACGAAGCATCCACTGTCTCAAATTTTTCTTGGTAACAGTTGCTCCGCAACGCTCACAACAGCCATTTACTACTTCTTCATTGGCAAGGCCGGTCTTACAGGATGGGCACCAGTTAATTGGGAATTCCTTCTCATATGCCAGACCCTCTTTAAACATTTTAACGAAAATCCACTGTGTCCATTTGTAGAAATTCGGATCCGTCGTATTCACTTCCATATCCCAGTCATAGATAGCAGATATCTCGTTCATCTGTCGCTTGATATTACTTACGTTTTCTGCAGTTGAAATACTCGGATGAACTCCCATCTTAATTGCATAGTTTTCTGCCGGAAGTCCAAAAGCATCCCATCCCATTGGATGAATCAAATAGTATCCCTGCAGCATTTTATAGCGACTCCATACATCACTGATAACATAACCTCTCCAGTGACCTACATGCAGTCCGCTTCCTGATGGGTACGGAAACATATCTAAACAATAATATTTTGGTTTTGTTCCGTCATTTACATTGATTGGGTTCTCTTCCCATTTTTTGCGCCATTTTTGTTCAATGGCTCTGTGATTATATGGTGCTGCCATATTTTTCATGCCTCCTATTGTGTTTTAATGATATCCTCTGCTGTCAGGAAGGTCAGGCGGACAACCGCTTCTTCCTCCATGGTATAACCATAAGCATCTTTAATTTTATATGTTACCAGGTATCGTTCTTCCGTTTTCTTCTTAACCGTTGTCTGAATTGCATCCCCGGAAGCTTCCTTACCGTCGATCACAGCTGTAACATGTTTCATTGCTTCCGTGATGATAAAATCCATCTTTTCTTCCTCTGTCATCTCCGGATCAGAATAAGTCAGATTCAAATCTTCAACACCATTTAGAACCAATCGGATATCTGTTGCTTCTAACACGGTTACATTGACAACCACACTTGCCTTCCTTCCATTTTTACCGGTTGCACGATATTTCACCCGGTAATTTGCCGGTTTATTGGAATCAAAATCGGTAATTACTTCAATTGATTTCGTAACATTATCTCCGGATTTGGTATAAGCTTTCACGCCTTCTTTCAGATTTACCCTGGAACCGGCTTCAACTACCCTGTCCACAGCGCCTTTAATGATAGGCTTCGTCTTATCCACAACCGTGACAGTAATCATTTTCGTGGTTATCCTGTGATAATCATCCTCCACCGAATAAGTAACCGGATATTTACCGGCTCTTTTCATATTGACCTTGCTGTCAATCTGTAGTCTCCGGGTGAGTTTTTTACCGGAACTGGAACGTGCCGTCACTCCCTTTTGCGGTTTGAATTTCGTGAATGCAGTTACCTTTTGGTTTTTTGCCCCTTCAATAACCGGACGATATTTTGCATACGGATTATTCGGATCCGGATCCGTCGGATCCCATCCGGTATAACCACTTAGCTTCAAAGCCTTTGGCTTTCCTAGTGGATCATTTTTCGAAGTGCCGTTAAATATCGTCACCCCGGTCCCTGTCGGACAGTTATCATAAATCCACTTTGCATCAATACACGTCAGCCGCACACATCCATGAGAAGCTGTCGTTCCGAGCTTGTTATATTCTGTATAAGACAGAGAATTGTTTGTTTTCTGGTAATACCAGACTGAATGAAAAAGAAAATCACCTGTTATAACCGAGCAATACTGGCCATAGCTGGGTCCCATCAATTCTCCCCATCTCATTTTATATGGAATATAGAAAGTACCAACCGGTGTGGCATTTCCAACAGAACAGATAAAAGCTTTATGAGGAACCTTATACTTCCCATTTTTATCCTGTTTATAAACTGTAACTACATTGGTCCCCTTATTGATCTTGATCCAATATGGAGAACCGGCTGCCGACACCTGATTAACAGGGAGAAAGCACGCAAAAAGAACCGTAATAAGCATAGCAAGCTTCAAAATCTTTCTTCTTTGCATCTTAGAAACTCCTTTATTCATATTTTTTCATTATAGCGATAAAAAGATTAGGTGTAAAGAGGTTTTTGGGGAATTTACCTGAAAATAGCCCCAGAAACAGGGGGATACAAAATCTACTCTGTATCACAACCTGTTTCTAAGGCTATTACAATTCTAAATCGTCTTATTTTTCAAGAAGCTTTGCCTGAACCTCGCTCGGCATTCTCTCATAACGGCTGAACTCATAAGAATACTCTGCACTTCCACCTGTCATGGAACGAAGCTTTGTCGAGTATCCCGTCAAACTTGCCAGAGGAATGTCCGCCAAGATTTCCTGTTTGCTACCCTCTAATGGGTTCATACCAAGCACTCTTCCTCGAAGCTTATTGATGCCACCCATAACATCACCGGCAAATTTGTCAGGAATCACAACCTTTAATGCAACAATCGGCTCTAACAATACCGGATGTGCTGCCATCACACCTTCCTTAAAGGCTTGTGTTGATGCCATCTTAAATGCCATTTCCGAAGAATCGACCGGATGGTAGGAACCATCAACCAATGTCGCTTTCACACCGACTACCGGGTATCCCGCAAGCGGGCCGGCCAGACAGGATTCCGCAATTCCCTTTTCTACTGCCGGGAAGAAGTTTCTTGGTACTGCGCCACCGAAAATCTTCTCCTCAAATATGTATGGTGTTTCTAAATCACCGGATGGTTCAAATTCCATATGGACATCACCATACTGACCATGACCACCGGATTGTTTCTTATATTTCCCCTGCACTTTCGATGCTTTGGTAATCGTTTCTTTGAACGCAATTCTCGGTTCTACCAGTTCCACCGATACCTTATAACGATCCTGGAGTTTGCTCATCACTACCTCCAGATGCTGATCTCCCAGACCATACAACAATAGCTGACGGTTTTCTTTATCATTCACTTCTTTTAAGGTTAAGTCTTCTTCCATAATCCTGCGGATGGAAGTGGATATCTTATCTTCATCTCCTTTATTCACCGCACGGTATGCCATAAAAGTATACGGAATCGGCATCGGAACCCGTTCCATTGAAACAGGAGCACCTTTTCCACACAACGTATCACCCGTTTTCGTTACGGATAATTTCGCCACAGCACCGATATCCCCTGCATGAAGTTCAGAAACCTCCACAGTCTGTTTTCCGATAAAGGTATATAGTTTACCGATTTTCTCTTCCGCTTCGCGATCCGTATTGTTCAACGTCATATCCGGTTTTACAACTCCGTCGCAAACTTTAAACATCGAATATTTACCGATAAATGGATCCACAATGGTTTTGAATACATAACAGCAAGCAATCTTGTCATCCCGGTATTCTACTTCATACGGTTCTTCATTCTTAGGATTACGTCCCTTTAATACTGCACTGAAGGTCGGCTTGTTAAAATATTTTGAAATAGAATAAATCAACATACGCACACCATAGGTCAGTAATCCGGAGCCCATCAGAATCGGTACAATCGTACCATCACAAACATTGCTTCGCAATGCATCTGTAATCTCATCCTGTGTAAACTCGCCACCATCAAAATAGCGTTCCATATATTCTTCATTTGTCTCCGCTACTGCTTCGAGAATCATATCACGTATCGGTTCTACATCTGACATGCATTCATCCGGAATCGGAATATCCTGAAAAGTACCATCCGGATTAAACTCACGGCCTTCCATTTTTACAGCATTGACAAATCCAACGAACTGTTCCTGTCTCATAATCGGCAGATAAAACGGCGCAATCTTGTGTCCGTACAAATCTTTTAACTGATTGACGATATCCATATAATTCGCATTCGGATCATCCATATCCGTAATAAATACCATAGCCGGCAGCTGATACTGTTCACAGAAGTCAAACGCCTTCATTGTACCAACTTCCACACCTTTTTTACCTGATACCACAATCACTGCTGCATCTGCTACACTTAATGCTTCGTACACCTCACCGGAAAAGTCAAAGAATCCTGGTGTATCGAGGATGTTAATCTTCATCCCTTCCCACTCAATCGGTAATAGAGATGTCTGAATCGAAAATTTACGTTTGATTTCTTCTTTATCAAAATCGCTGACTGTGCCGCCCTCTTCGATTGTCTTCATGCGATTTGTAACTCCCATTGTATACGCAATCGCTTCTGTCAATGTCGTCTTACCACATCCTCCATGACCAAGTAAAACGACATTCCGTATGTTTGCTGTCTGATACACATCCATCATCTGTACCTCCTATCAATTCGTTATGCATATTATACTAAATTTATAGAAGCATTACAATATTTTTGTGCAATATTATCAAATTTGATGTAGCCCAGGATGATATTCAAATTCAAAGATTTGATATCGCGACAAACACCCATGAAACAACGAGTATGACATCTCCCAGAAACAAAAGCTTCTTTGACCTTGTACTCTCTTTCCATTCACCCATAGCAAGACCCGCTGCATTGCTGATAAATAGTGCTATCGCCTGAAATGCGACCCATCCGATAGTTGTTCCGAACCGTCCCAGCAGATTAGCCGCTACTCCATAAAAATACAGAGCCAAGTACCATACAATACTTGTCAAGAACAAAACGATACATCGTCTGCCCGACTTAGGTCCGGTAAAGGTGTGCCATGTATGTTTTCTGAATAACTCTACCGTGCAATAGACTGTCCCAGCTAAACAACCACCTAGCAGTACAGGCAGCCACTGGAATGCACTGGCCCTTGCATAAGGGATTTCTCTCAGCCCCGAGCTCTCCATGAACGAAAACCCCACATTCATCGCAGCAGAGCCCAAACCCGATAATAATGTAAAAACAATACCTGTTTTCATACATATTTTTGCTGATTTCGTCTTTTTCTCTTTTAATAGGCCGGCATATGTCACTACACCTGTACCTATCAATGTCATTATCACGCCAATTCCCAGCAACAACATTTGTTGCGCCGGAAGATACGTCTGGTTTAAAAGCATAGGCAACAACGAGCCCACCACAGAAGAAATACCCATCGACAATCCATATACCAGAGATACTCCAATCATTCCCACTGCTTTACTGAAAAGTATGGCAGACAATCCCCAGCATCCCCCCGCAAACACAGCCGCTCCTGTTTTTGCAATCCCGGTCTCAGTGTAATACATTATAAAATCAGGCATCAGAACAACTGTAAAAAAAGTCGATATTATCATACAAAAAAGGCAGTAAATGCCCCAAAAAGCCTCCCATGAAAAAGGCTCATACCGTTTATATCCTAAGGCAAATGTCCCCTGACACAATCCGGCAATACATAAAAGTATCATTCCTGACAACATATCTCTATCATTATCCTCTCTAACTCTTTATTCTGTATTTCTATAATTATAAGTAATTCTGTTCGATATCTGCATCCGTACATGGCTTACTAAAGAAATAACCTTGCAGAACATCCAGTCGCAGTCTTTCTATGACATGCAGTTCCTTGTCCGTTTCGATACCTTCGCAACAAACACTCATAGAATTCGCTTTTGCTAACTCAATCACACCGCGAATCAGATTATAATTGCAGGTATCAGTCCTCTGTTTTTTTGAATTGTAACGAAGCAGCGTCTCCATCCCATACAATTTATAATCTCCCGCTCTGACCTGTGGCTGATAATAAATCATAAATCCATCAAAATCATTTTGTATACTTTGTCTTAACTCTTCCAGAAGTGCTACTGACTTCATTCTATGTTCCACCTCGTCACTGGAAAAGAATTCAAGTCGGTTCTCTGTTTTTTTCTTGGCTTTGTTTTATTCGTAGGAATTCCTTTATCACGAATTCCCATAACCCTTTTTGTTACCTTATTCACAACCCAAAAAAACCGACAGCAATAATCCTCTGCACAAAATGCAGAGCTACATTACTGCAGCCGGTTGTTTATTATTTATCCTGTATATTCAACGTTACAGTGGTAATAATATCCTGACAGGCCTTCACGATTTCTTCTTCATTTCCGTCCTTCACCTGTGATATTGTTGCGGATGCCATAATCTGATAACCATCCACAAACTTAACGTAATTCGCCTGTTTTGCCTTTTGCCCGCTCATACTCAGGGCGTATTCTAATACTCCGATTTCCTGTCCATCGTATTCAATCACACCTGTCGATAAATCCAATAATTTCCCATCCGTGTTTTTCATCGACAATATCACAATATCTGCCGCATAGTCCATATATTCCTGAACAGACATATCCTGTAATTCTTGCGCAAGCTCCTCCAGATCAGAGTAGGCAAGCATAATAAGCGAAGCATCCGCTTTCTCGTCCTCTCCTACCTGTTTAGACAGGACATAAAATGTCTGTCCCGCAACCTTCATATCAGATATATCATAACCGACCGGAACGGTCATCGAAAGATTCTCATCCTTATATTCTGTCGTCTGATCAGAAACGTCCGTTTGGTCAAAGCCCTTTGCCTTTTTATATGAGACCTGTACCCTGCAGGTATAATTCTTTCCATCTGCACGAGCTGTTATTGTTACCTTTCCTCTCTTATATGCAGTAACCTTTCCTTTTTTCGTTACGACAGCAACTTTCTTATTACTGCTCTTCCACGTCACCTTTTTCGCTTTAGGTGATAGTTTGAGTTGTACCGTCTGTCCTGTTGTTAAACTGACTTTACTTTTATTAAGTCGCATAGCAGTTGCAGCCTTGACCGGTACAGAAACAGCCGGAACTGCTGTCAGAACCGTGAGCCCTATAGAACACATCACCGCTGTTACTTTCATTAAGCGCTTCATCGCTTCATCCCCTTTTATTCTTCTTAACATTATTATAGTACGGTCAAAGATGATTTACAACCATAAGCTATTTTTTCATTTCTATTTCATCCAGAAAACGCGACCTTGGATATTCCTTACTGTAGATTTCATCCGGATAACAAATACATAACGTTTTCCTTGCACGCGTCATGGCGACGTAAAACATTCTACGCTCTTCTTCTAACTCTGCATCCTTGATTGCTTTCTTATGTGGAGTAATCGTTTCACATGCATCAATAAGAAATACGTGGTCATATTCCAATCCCTTTGCACTATGCATCGTCGTTACAGTGATAGCCTCCCTGTTTTCCTTCTTGAACAGATTTTCACGTTGTCTCTCCAGCTCCTGCTGATACTCTTCAATATAAGTAAACCACTCCTGATGTGTCTTAAACGGACGGGCTGATTCCATTAATTCATCCAAAACCTCAAACAATTCATCCGTTTTCATATTACGATAATCAGCATATTCACGAAGGTACTCCTCATACTCTATAGCCTTGCGAATATAATGAATCGCAGCATAAGGAGGAAGCGTGGCAAGCCGTTGAATATCACTTTCAAACTTCAATATGATTTCCCGAAGATAAGGAGTCTCTTCGGCAACCTTCCATAATGAGTCCCATGACACTTCATAATCATCAAAATATTCCCGTTTCAGATAACGGTTCGGGCGATTCGCAATTCTTAAGAACCTTGACCGCCTCTTGTCACCCATAGCAATATGCAGATAGTCCAGAATATTAGATGCAATCCAATGTTCGAAAATATTGGGTAATCGATCTCTCATCTGAAATGGTATATCATACTCAATAAAAGTGCCAACGAGACTGCGCGGCTGAATATTTGTCCTCGCAATAATCGCAATATCAGAATACTTTGCACCGGTTTGTAATAAACCTTGTATCTGCTGCAAAATCCAAAGATTTTCATCTTTCTGTTTCTCAAAGCGAAGAATACGAACAGTTGCCTTTCCCGACTCATTATCACGATGATAAGTCATACTCTTTGGAAAACGGACACGATTATGCTGTATCAGACAATCTGCTGCATAGATGATATCTCTCGCACAGCGGTAATTCACATCCAGAACAACCTGTTTTGCCATAGGATAATCCTGTTTAAAACGCAGCATAATCTCCGGTCTGGCTCCTCTGAAATAGTAGATGGACTGATCATCATCCCCTACTACAAACAGATTCTGTTCAGGTTGTGCTAACATTTGAACAATCTGGTACTGAAGCCGGTTAATATCTTGGTATTCGTCAATCAGTATGTAGGGAAATCTCTGCTGCCACACCGCAAGAATATCTTTTCGCTCTTTAAACAGCTCGTATACATAAACCATCATATCATCGAAATCAATCAGGTGCTCTTGCTGCTGTCTTCTGCAATATTCCCGATAGATCACACGAAAGGTATCTTCCGCACAACTGGTGCTGTGATAGGCTTCTAATGCAATCTGTTCTCCTTTCACATAGCTTATTTCTGAAAGAATTGAATTTGCAAAATCGATATCATCCATCGACAGATCCATGTTGGAAGTAATGCTCCTTATGATAGCCAGTTTCTGGCTGTCCTTCATAATATTATCCGTTGTATAATGGTATGCATGTTTCAAAATCTGAAAGAACAGTGAATGAAAGGTACAGAAAGTAACTGGCAGGGTACGATGCCCTGCCAGACTATAAAATCGTTTCTTCATTTCTACTGCAGCCGCCTTTGTAAACGTAATAACCAGAATACGATGCGGATCCACACCAGCATTTTCAATCAAATGTTTCGTTCGCTGTGTGATAACCATGGTTTTCCCTGAGCCGGGACCGGCAATCACCTGCATCGGACCATCGACATGATGAATCGCTTCCTTTTGTGCCTCATTATAAATTGTCACGAACAGCAGCCTCCAATTTTTGAATTCCAATATCAATACGCCGGAGTGTTTCTTCTTTTCCAATAATCTCCATAATCTCAAACGCACCACCCGGTGTCATCTGTTTTCCGGACACAGCCGTACGAACAGGCCATAAACCGGTGCCGTTTTTTATCTCTTTCTTTTTGATATAATCCATCAATAGATTCTGCAGTCCTTCCAGAGAATAATCATCTGTATCAGCTAATAAATCCCTTTCTTCTTTTAGAATTTCCAGAGAATTCTCAGAGTTGGTTTTCATTTTCTTATGAGTATACATTGCCACATCATAATCCGGTAACTCCTCAAAGAAATCAATATGTTTTTTTAATTCCGGAAGTTTCTCAATACGTGTTTTCACCAGTTCCAGAATTTTAACAGCATCATAATCCTTCGTAATTACTTCCTTGTAATATGGCATTGCCATTTCACAAAAATCATCCAACGGCATCGCTTTCAGATATTCGCCATTCATCCATGATAGCTTTACCATATCAAAAACAGCCGGTGATTTTGACATATGATGATAATCAAACGCTGCCACCAGTTCATCTAATGAGAATATTTCCTGTGTTCCTTCCGGACTCCATCCAAGCAATGCTACGAAATTCACAATTGCTTCTGTAACAAAGCCCTGCTCCAGCAAATCTTCATAAGAAGAATGTCCACTTCGTTTGCTCAGCTTCTGGTGTTCCTCATTGGTAATCAACGGACAATGTACATAAGTCGGAACATCCCATCCAAACGCTTCATATAAACGATTGTATTTAGGAGAAGAAGACAGATATTCATTTCCACGAACCACGTGTGTGATTCCCATTAAATGATCGTCGACTACATTTGCGAAATTATAAGTAGGATAGCCATCTGATTTAATCAGAATCATATCATCGAGTTCTGCATTATCTACTGTAATGGTTCCATAGATTTCATCATCAAAAGAAGTCGTCCCCTCCTGAGGGTTATTCTGACGGATTACATATGGGACACCACTGTCTAATTTCTCCTGTACTTCTTCGGGTGTCAGGGATAAGCAATGTTTATCATAAATCGAAATCTCCTTACCCGCTACCTCAGTACGAAGAGAATCCAGTCTCTCTTTATCACAGAAGCAATAATATGCTTCGCCTTTTTCAATCAGCTGTTTGGCATATTCCAGATAAATCCCCTTCTCCTGACGTTCACTTTGAACATAAGGGCCCACAGGACCTCCTACATCCGGACCTTCATCATGAATCAGGCCTGTTTTTTTCAGAGTGCGATAAATGATTTCTACGGCTCCTTCTACCAGACGCTCCTGGTCGGTATCTTCAATGCGCAGAATAAAATCACCGCCCTCATGTTTCGCAATCAAATAGGCATATAATGCAGTACGCAAATTTCCCACGTGCATTCTTCCGGTTGGACTTGGTGCAAATCTTGTTCTTACTTTCGACATAATACTTCCTCTCTTATCTTAGCTTGCCTTCTATTTCATGTGGAATATAAGCCTCCACATAAATACCATTTTCAAGGTATTCTTCTTTTATCAATTGACCATATTGACGAATGTACTGAATATCTCCAGCTTTGTCATATGGGAATGTTTTCTCGATATAAACTCGACGATTTCTCAGAATCTGTTCAATATCTTCTAACACCTGACAGACTCCAAGATTTTGTCTGGCAGACATACGGACCTCATAATCCGCTCGGATATCATGCAAACGCACATCGCTGTCATCCTCTAAACGGTCAATCTTATTGAATGCCGTAATAATCGGTTTGTCCTTAACACCTAACATATCCAGCGTTTCATATACCGCTTCCATCTGGGATTCCATATGGGGATTCGAAGCATCTACGACATGCAATAAAATATCGCAGTACCTTGCTTCTTCCAATGTACTACGAAAGGCATTCACTAAATGATGCGGCAATTTTTTAATAAATCCTACTGTATCCGTCAACAGAATATTCTGTCCACTTTCCAATTCGTAATTGCGTGTAGTTGGATCCAGCGTTGCAAACAGCTTATCTTCCTCAAGTACATCTGCATCCGTTAAAAGATTGAGCAACGTAGACTTTCCCGCATTCGTATAGCCAACGATACATACTACCGGTATCTGATTCATCATACGCTGTTGGCGCTGCACTTCACGATGTTTCACCACATCCTTTAATTCTCTTGACAACTGAGAAATACGGTCACGAATCAACCGGCGATCCATCTCCAGTTTTTTCTCACCGGGTCCTCTCGTTCCGATACCACCACCCAGTCTGGAAAGAGAATGTCCCAGTCCGACCAAGCGGGTCGCACGGTAACGAAGCTGAGCTAATTCCACCTGAACCTTACCCTCTTTCGTTAAGGCACGTGCCGCAAAAATATCAAGGATTAAGAGTGTTCTGTCAATTACCTTACAATCCAGTGCATCTTCCAGATTCGACAGCTGTGCCGGTGATAATTCATCGTCACACACAATGCCGGTTGCACCCTTTTCCTGAATATACAGTTTTAATTCTTCAATCTTACCTTTTCCAAGATATGTGGCCTGATGAACAGCCTCACGGTTCTGAATCATACGTCCCACACAAATCGCTCCTGCGGTAGAGACTAACTCCTGAAGTTCATCCAATGACTCTTCTTCTGATTCTCCGGTATCCAAATCAACACCAACTAAAATCACACGCTCTATCACTTCTTCGTTCTTATACAATTCTGCCATAGCAACTCCTAAATTCTGGTTTTCAGAAATTCGAATTCTTCAGCTCCTTTGACATTATCCGGATAATTCTTTACGAATTCTGCTGCTTTCTCATATGCTGTCTGATAATCCAATAAACCTTCATAGCATACAATTTCCGCATATGCACATGCTTCCATCAAATCTTCCTGTTTGAAAGAAGCTGCCTTCTCTGTCCATGAAAGAGCTGCATTATAATCCTGTTGTTTTAATGCCAACTGTCCATACAAATAATAAGCATATGGATCATCCTGTACCTGATCCATATACATCTGCAGATAATAATATGCAGCTGTCATATCTTCTTCTACGCTTGCCAGGCGGCTTAAGTATAAATAGGAGCGGCGGTATTTTCTCTCTTCAGCCTGTTCATAGTAGTCTCTCGCCTTCTTTAAATCTCCCATTTTTTCATAACTGGCCCCGGCACAGCATAATGCTTCCGGAAGTTCCACTTTCTTATCCTTACCGGAATAGGTGTCGGCCAGCTCGATGTAATAATCTGCTGCCTGTTCGTACATCTGAGATGCAAACGCCTCTGATGCATTATTGTTCAATCGCATTACCTTTCGTTGATACAATTGATTCCGTATTACGATAATAGAGATTATAATCAATATAATCAAAAAAATACGAACCAATGCCGCACGATTCCATCTTCTGCGTTTTCTTCTTTTTTTCATCTGCTCCATGATAACCCCGCCTCTTTATTTTATCCTACATTATATAAGAAGAACCAATACTTTACAAGTCTTATCTCGACAAAGAAACTCTCTTTACATTTGTTTTCGAACAATCTGATATTCATCACCCTATCGGTAATAAGGACAATTCCTGTTGGACCCGGACATAAAATGCATCCATTCATCCTCATCCAAATCTACCATGCACTCATACGAGTCATATTCTTCATCATATTCATAATTCATACAAGAATCACACGGATATGCATTCATCTACTCCCCCTCCTGATGGGTCAAGAGTTTATCAACCACAACAACTGTATAGTAGTTAGAATTCCATTCGCTTACTGCTTTCTGTATACGGTCAAGAAGTTCATCATCCGAGAGCTTATACCCAAAGGGAACTGCAACATCAAAAACGAGATTCGTGTGGGTTGGTCCAACCACCATACGGAAATCATGCATTGATATTTCTTCTCCGATTCCCTTTATGATTTCATATACATGTGCCTTGGTTTCGTTGACAATCATGTTATTAACTTCAATTGGATCCATATGTATAACAGCATCACATTTTAATTGAAGTTTCAGTTCATTCTCCACCTGATCAATCAAATCATGCAATACAAAAATATCTCCGTCTCCCGGTACCTCTGCGTGCAGAGAAATCATTGTCCGCCCCGGTCCATAATCATGAACAATTAAATCATGGATACCGACAATATCATCATGTGATAATACAATATCCTGAATCTGTTTTACAAATTCCACAGACGGTGGTTCTCCCAATAACGGACTTAACGTATCCTTCGCCGACTGATAACCGGAATACAAAATAAAAGCAGAAACCAACACACCACAGTATGCATCAATATTAACACCAGTCACTTTTGTAATCAGCATGGAAACCAGTACGACGGATGTTGCAACGGTATCTGATAAACTATCGATACCGGTTGCTTTCATTGCTGCTGAATCAATCTTTCCGGCATACTTAAAATTATAATAAGCCATATAGAGCTTGACGGAAATTGCTACGATAAGAATAAGCATAGAAAGCAGTGCCGTATCAACAGGCTGGGGATGTAAGATTTTCTCTATGGAAGTCTTAGCCAGCTCTAGTCCCATGAAAATAATCGCCATTGATACCGCTAATCCGGATATATATTCCACCCTGCCATGACCAAACGGATGCTCTATGTCCGGTTTTTTATCTGCCATCTTAAATCCGACCAGTGTAATCAATGAGGAACCGGCATCTGACAGATTGTTAAATGCATCAGCTCTGATAGCCACTGATCCACTGATTACACCGGCAAGCATCTTAATTATGAACAGTATAATATTCAATAGAATTCCAACGGTACTGCAAACAATACCATATGCACCTCTCACATCAGGCGAATGCATATCTTCACAATCCGGAATCATTTTTCTAACAAGAATGTCAATCATATATAAAACCTCATCTATCATTTTTATTCCAACGTTATGAATTATTATACTCCACCTCTCCCATCTTAGCAAGTGTCTCCTACTTGACGATAAATAACAGAAAGTGTATATTAGAATCAATGATTGTGGCCGGACAGGAGGGATACAATGGAGGAATATACAAATAGTTTTCACGATATCAACTATTTTGATAAATGTGATATCCAGAATGGATTAATTATCCCTTATGAACACAATAATGAATGGTATGAGATCTATCACATTCTATCCGGTGACGCTGTTATCTTTATTGATAACAAAGAGTTTATACTGGAACCAAACAGCGTTCTGTTATTGCCGCCTATGACTCTTCATCAGATTCGTATTACCTCGGAAAAGCCTTACCACAGAAAAGTGGTTTTCTTCCGCATGGACATTATAGCTACCGAACGGCAATATCTTTTTTCAGAGACATTCAGAGAGCAGTCCTATTATTATTTCAAATCTGAAAGCTCTCATTTTGCACGTTTCTTTGAAGATTTGGAAAGATGCAGTTTATTGGCAAAGGAATATCAGGACATGGCTGCCGCTGTTGTTGTGGAATCTATGCTGACGAGTTTTTTACAGCATATATCCCATTCACAACAGACATTATCCACAAACAAATCAAGCAAAACCGTCAATTCGATTCTGGCCTATATTAATGAACACCTGACAGAAAATATCTCTCTTGAACATCTGGCCTCCCGCTTTTACATGAGCAAGCAGCATTTAGGTAATCTCTTTCATAAAACAACCGGTAAGACCGTGCGGGAATATATTATATTTAAACGGATTACCCTTGCCCACGAGTTGATTCAACAGGGTGAATCCTATGCACAGGCCTCTTATCATGTCGGATATCAGGATTATTCTTCCTTTTACCGGGCATATAAGAAGCTTTATGGTCATGCACCTTCGAAGGAATGATAAACCACTTTTGGGTTTTCTCCTTCTATTCCTTCCACAGAAATCACTTCCGTTCTGCCGTCTCTCAAATGGACTTCTACTGTCTGTGGAGAGACCGCTTTTACTTCTGAAACCATCGGTTTCTCCTCGTAGACTTCCAGAACACTAACAAAATGAGCAGCACGTGCGTTGGTACGAATGGCATACGTCTTTCTTCTCTGTGATTCATCCCCAGGAAATACATTCGCACCAAAAATCCCTTCAAATCTAACAGCACCCGGCAAACCGGAAAGATTCACTTCTATCACGGCTTCCATATCATGATTTATCGGACTCGCAGGAAGGGCGTATGGATATTCTTCTCCGGCAATAACTACTCTTCCATTTTCATAATCTCTTCCTGTTCCGTATCCTGTATCTACATTATGGTAGGAAATAGCAAGCTCATCCAGTCTTTTGACCGTGCCGTCCTCAAAATAAATATTGGCTCGTCCCCAATGCAGACATTGTGCTGCCCGAATCTCTTCCCCAAACTCTGAAACTGTAGGATGCTGTCTGACGCGTAAACGCAGGCTTTTCACATTCTCTAATGCTATTTTTGCATCATACTGATTCACATGCCATGCACCAAAAGATTTTTCATCCGCTACGATTCCATCAGTTTCTATCAAAACAGTTACATTGGTATAAGGAGCATCATAATCCCACGGCTCGGCAAAACGTTCAGCCATCTGTCCTGTCATCTGCACATTTTCAGGTGGCCATGTCACATAGATATCAGTCTTTAATACCCCATCCTCATTAAAATTGCTTCTGGTACCTCTCATATCTGCCTTTTCACCAAACACCATTTCAAAGCTTGCTTTTGATACCCCACGAACATCATACCAATGGCAATCTGTTACGAACTGGTTATCGGACAATCGTTGATCCGTCATGCAGGAGGTTTGTCCCTGATAGAAGATGCTATCTGCTGTTATTTCCTTTAACCCTTTCCATTGATACAATAAATCATATTGATGTTCCTGTTCTCCGGCAACATAGTCAAATACAACAAAGTAGTCATCCCGTACAACAAGGACTCTGTTTTGCAGAATCTCTTCCGTTGCTTCTGTCACAGTACCATATTCCGGTGCATCTGTTACCTCCGGAAGCGAGCAGGCATTCCAGTGACTGCGTTCTGCAAGAGTTTCACCATCCTTGTACTGCATTCCACCATATGGAGGATATGCCCACGGGGTTTTAATGGATATTCCTACCGCCTGATAATCCTCTCCGGTTACAAACATCGTACGTTTCGAATCAGCCGGCAGTTGCATCTTTCCATCCACATTGACCATATTTTTCGTGATAGAATTCTGTACGTAGAATTTATACATAAAATGAAGGTAACTCCACCAGACACATTCCGGATTATAGAGACTTTTTCCATAACGCATAATAGACAGAAGATTTGTCGTATCAAAATGACCATGTGCTCCACCGTGGGAACCATAGCGCAAAACAATCTGTAATTGCTCTCTCTTGTTCCGTCCTTTTGCCTGACTTCTCAGCATCGCAACACCAATATTATCTGAATAGGCACTATGATAAGGGGTGTCTGTAGGCATCAAATCTTCCAATTCAGAAGCATCAAACCCAAAGACAGGATCTACGATACTCATCTGACGAATCAGAGGAATATATCTCTCATCATGGTAATACCGATATGCAAGCTCATAGGTAGACGCGAGCGCAATACTGTTGATTTTTGTTTCTGATGAGTCATTGATACCAAAAATAACTCCCCGGTAATCAATAAATGGCAACACTGCATCAAACGCATCCTTCAGATAAAACGTCGTTTTATCATTATTTCCTCTTCGTTTATTCTCCATTGCAAAACGTGGCTGGTACTCTTCACAACCATAGGTACTATGAACTTCCAGATTGTACGGTACTTCAAAACGACGATATAAAATATCGATTCCAAATTTTAACAGTACATGTCCCATATGCAGAAGCAAAGAAGAAACCCACGTGTTATATCCAACCGAACACTCATGCCACCATCCGTCTGGAAAATATCCGTAGCGCATCTGGTCAACGACACCACAAGGACCATATACGAAGCGCTCTAACCGTTCTCCATCCTGTAATACTAATGCCCCAAATACTGCCCCGCTCAATTCAGCCAGGTTCCAGTTTGAGATATTTCCATCCAACAAATGATAATCCAGCATATCCATATATAAGCGTATACAATGTTCCATATTGTCCTTATCTTCATCTGTCAGTACACCGCTATCGTATATGATATCATAAGCAATTAAAATATTATGGGTAAACCCACCCTCCTGGACATAGGCCTGGCTACATCCGCGCAACTTTGCCGGATATCCCATCTCTTTATCAGAATAATAACGAAACCACGCTGCAACCTTTTGGGCATATCGGATTTCCTTTGTGATAGCATACATGTATGCAGTTATAACAACCTGTTTTTCAACCGCAGTGTCATAACAGTAACGAACCGAGGCCGGTAATGGTTTTTCAACTACCCATTCTTCTGCAATCTCCCTATATTTTTCCACCTCATTCTGAAACACCGGAAAGGTTTGAATACGTTTGCGAACCTCTTCCCATTCTGTCTCATCATGATATAAATATGGGTGTTCTTTTCTGCAAGTAGTAATCACTTCCAGAGTCTGAGTTGATGTGCTGTCTCCATTTACGACAAACCGAAGTTCTGTTTTCTCTCTGCCCCCCGGTACTATACGGTCGGATAACTGCATAGAAAAGTGACATATCTTCTTCTCATATGGCTCCAGATAGATATTGGAAGTATCAAATTCTGCCTTCAGCGATTCCCATCCATAAAAAATCTGTTTTACCAAAATCCGCTGTGGTTGTTCTGTCAGATTCTCCAAATGAACTTCATACTGAACTGTTTCATTTCGCCCTGCCGTCTGTCCCTTTTTCTCACAAGAAACCAGAAAGGATCTTGCGTCCATGACCTCAATCTGATGAATCTCCACATGTCCCTGTCTTATTTCAATAGCAAGCTTCGTTACAAATCTCCAGATATTCTTATTCGCCAGTTCAACATTAAATTCTTCCAGAGAAACGTAACATTGTTTTCTCCCTTTTCCCGAAAGGGCAACCTTTGCATGTCGGTCTCGTCCTGTCACAAAACCAACCATGATATCAAATTCTGTTTCGTCTTCTATTGCATCGAATTCGATATAGAATCCGTATTTTCCATACATGGACATAGAACCATGATGAATCTGTTCAAAGCCATAGTCCTCAAAGCCCTCTATGCCTGTTTTCCCGGGATACTCCCAACACAGGCTGCCGCATTTTTTCCAATCTCTGCAAATATCAATCATCTTCCTAATGGTCTCCTCTTCTACTAATATATTGATATTATACTACTAACACCGCTGTTTTTCTTCCAAATACTCAATAAAATGCTCCTAAATATTAACTCTTATATATGCCGTTTGCCCCGGTTGGCTGTTGCCGGCTGTGCTGTGTATCTGTTTTTTCGCTGACACCCCGGTTTTTAGAAAGACAAGCACTCCAAT
>JBJELB010000091.1:0-6067 GCA_051878935.1 Lachnospiraceae bacterium
CCATCCCGAAGGGATTTTCATGCGGGCAATTCCCGTCGATTTGGAAACCGAGCGGGAGCGTGCATAAAAAAGATATTGAAAGCACTGACGGTGGACTCAAACAACTCAACGGCGCGCTTCGTGATATCCATCGGAGTGTGTGTCTTTCTAGAAAACTGGGTGTCAGCAAAAAACCACATACGCTGCCGGGTGGGACTGAACCGGAGCGGTGCCGGCGGGCTGATTCTAATGATGCTTCAAGTGCACCAATATCATAGTATGTTCACATTCCGTTCATTGTTTTTTCGACATAATTGTGTTATGATAACATACGTGGGAGTGTAACTTGCAAGTATTACTTATATAATCTCCGATTAATATTGTTAAGGAGTGAGAAGGCATGATTTCAAATCAGATTTTACAGGATACCCTCGATGGAATTTCTAATATTACAAAATGCAGGCTATGCGTTATGGATGCAGATGCAAAAGTAATGGCATCTACGATGGAGCATGATGGTAATCGCATAGTGGGAGATGAGGCTTTTTCCGGTTCGGAGTTAATCACAGCGGTCCAGAATTTTGTGGATTCACCTGTGGACTGTCAGACACTATCCGGATATTATTTTTATAAAATATTCGAAGACCGGCATCTAGAATATGTGCTGATGCTAAGAGGTGAAGCAGAGACTGTTTCTATGATTGCAAAAATGACAGCTTTTCAGATACAGGGACTGACGGTGGCCTATAAGGAACGCTTTGATAAAGATAATTTTATCAAAAACCTGTTGCTGGATAATCTGCTATTGGTCGATATCTATAATCGAGCAAAGAAGCTTCATATTGATGTGACGGGAAAACGGGTCGTGTTTTTAATTGAGACACAGCGTGAAAAAGATAACACCACTGTTGAGACGGTGCGCAGTATCTTTGCTACCAGGACGAAAGATTTTGTAGTTGAAGTAGATGATAAGAGTATTGTCCTTGTGAAAGAAGTGAAAGAGAATGAGGACTATTCTGACATGAATAAGACAGCACAGGTTATTGTGGACATGCTGGATACGGAAGCTATGGTATCCGTCCGTGTATCAATCGGAAATGTGGTCAATGATATCAAAGAGGTATCCCGTTCCTATAAAGAAGCTAAAATGGCTATGGATGTAGGAAAGATTTTTTACAGTGACAGCCGTATTGTTGCCTATAACACATTAGGAATCGGACGTCTAATCTATCAGCTTCCAATGTCGCTTTGTAAAATGTTTATCAAAGAAATCTTCCCGGGCAATATTCATAAGGAACTGGATGAAGAAATGCTGACTACGATTGAGAAATTCTTTGAAAACAATCTGAATGTATCAGAGACATCCAGACAGTTGTACATTCATAGAAATACATTGGTGTATCGTTTGGATAAATTACAAAAGCTTACGAATCTGGATTTGAGAGTGTTTGAAGATGCGATTACATTCCGCATTGCACTTATGGTTGTAAAATATATGAACTATATGGAGAATCTTGATTACTAGAAAGGACACAGCAATGATTGATTTAGAAAATGTATCCGTAACATATCCTTCCGGTATTACGGCGTTGGATGATATCAACATTCATATTGAACAAGGTGAGTTTGTTTTTATCGTTGGGCAGAGTGGTTCCGGAAAATCTACTCTGATTAAGCTGCTGTTAAAAGAGTTTAATCCGGATAAAGGGAAAATTGTGGTACATGGCAGAGACTACTCGAAAGTTAAGAGAAGACAGGTCCATAAGGTAAGAAGGGAAATCGGGGTTGTATTCCAGAATTTCCGCTTGTTAAAAGATATGACGATTTATGATAATGTTGCATTTGCCATGCGGGTAATTGGAACATCTGCTTCCAAGATTCGCAGAGCGGTTCCGAATGCCCTGACACGGGTGGGATTATCTGATAAACATAAATTCTATCCGAAAGAACTGTCCGGTGGTGAGCAGCAGCGTGCGGCTGTGGCGAGAGCACTGGTAAACCAGCCGGTAATTTTGTTAGCGGATGAGCCTACAGGAAATCTGGACCCGGAGAACGCAACTGCTATTATGGAATTGTTAGAGCAGATTAATCAACAGGGGACAACCGTGTTGGTTGTGACACATAATCAGGAAGCGGTAGACGCTATGAAGAAGCGAGTCATCGCTCTGAAAGACGGCAAAATCGTGAGTGACGAGAAAAGGAGCGGATATTCATATGAAGAGAATTAGTACGATGTTCTATTGCTTTTCGCAGGGGATTATCAATATTTTTCGTAATAAATTGTTTTCATTGGCATCCGTAGGAACCATTACGGCATGTTTGTTTTTACTTGGTATCTTTACAAGTGTGGTTGTTAATATCCAGAGTGTTGTAGATGAAGCACAGGAACAGGTAAGTATCTCGGTCTTTTTTGAGAAAGGGATTACAGAACAAAAACGCCTGAAAATCGGGGAAGCGATTGAAGACCGGATGGAGGTGTCTACCTGCACATATATTTCTCCGGAAGAAGCGTGGGCAATCTTTTCAGAAGAATTCAAAGATGAAGATCCGGAATTAATTGCGGGATTTGAAGATGATAATCCTTTGATTAACAGCGCATCTTATGAAATACATTTAAACGATATTACAAAACATGATGAGTTCGTCCGTTTTGTCACAGCACTGGATGGTGTTCGCAAGGTGAACAGTTCCTCTTCTACTGCGAGTGGGATGTCTAATTTAAATACACTGGTCGGCTATGCGTCGATGGCAGTGATTCTTGTTTTGCTTTGTGTTTCTATTTTCTTGATTAGCAATACGGTCAATACAGGAATTTCGGTTCGTAAGAATGCGATTGGAATTATGAAGTTAATCGGTGCAACGGATGCATTTATCCGCGCTCCGTTTGTCATTGAAGGATTGTTAATTGGTATTGTCGGTTCTGTTATACCGATTGGTTTGGTATATATTGTATATGATAAAATGATAGAATATATTGAAGCCAGATTTCATATGATATCTTACTTAATACATTTTCTGCCAACGCGTGATATCATGGAAATCGTCGTCCCAATGTGCCTGTTCGTTGGAATCGGAATTGGTTTCATCGGAAGCTTTGCAACTGTCCGTAAGCATTTAAAGGTTTAGTGGGAGAGGTCAGATGAAACGTTGGATGAAACAGGTTTCTATTCTTCTGGCGCTGGTATTGGCGATGTCAGGGACAGTTGGCGTTGGTTTGGCACAGACTGCGTCAGAGGCAAGAAACAAAAAAAGTGAATTACAGCAACAGAAAGCACAGACAAAGGCACAAATCTCCGATATGGAAAAGAAAATCGACAAGATGATTTCCAATATCGAAAAGCTGGATACCAAATTGGACCGCTTGAGCAGGAAACTGAATAAGGTTTCTGCTCAGCTCTCGGATAAGAAACAGCAATTAAAGGAGACGCGTAAAGAATTAAGAGCAGCGAAAAAGAGGGAAAAAAGCCAGTATGAAAGTATGAAAAAGCGTATGCAGTTCATGTATGAAAACGGTGACGAGGCATATCTGGATATTATCTTTACTGCAAAGTCGCTCGGAGATGTTTTAAACCGGAAAGAATATGTAGAGCAGATGGTAGAATATGACCACACCATGTTTGCACGTTATCAACAGACGAGGCAGACGATAGAGGATTCGGAAAAGAAACTGGCAAAAGAAGTCAAAGAAGTGGCTGCTCTGAAGGAAAAAGTATCGGAGCAGACCAGCACGGTAAAAACCGTGATGAGTCAGAAACGTTCCACATTAAACCGCTATTATAAAAATGTGAGCGAGAAGAAAGCACTGGTAAAACGCTTCAACAAAGCGATTGCAAAACAGGATCGATTAATCCGAAGTATTGAACAACGCAGTCAGTCGTCCGGCAGCAGTGGAGTGGTATATTCCGGTGGACAGTTTGCATGGCCGGCTCCCGGATGCTATACCATTACATCAAACTTTGGTTACCGGATTCATCCGGTTTATGGTACGGGTCGTATGCATGAAGGGATTGATATTGCAGTCCCGATGGCAAGTACCATTGTAGCTGCAGCATCAGGAACGGTAGTGATATCGCAATACAGCAGTTCTGCAGGTAATTATATCATGATAGACCACGGTGGTGGTGTTTATTCGGTATATATGCATAATTCCAGTTTGTTAGTCAGTGTGGGAGAACAGGTTTCCCAGGGACAGCATATTGCCAATAGTGGTTCTACCGGATGGTCAACCGGACCGCACCTTCATTTTGGAGTGCGTGTGAATGGCCAATATGTTGACCCGATGTCTTATCTTCAATCGTAACGGGAGGTAGTATCATGCAGAAGGAAGAACAGAGAGAAGATTCATATATACGAAGAACCGGCAGGTATCTTTTCCTGTTTTTCTTAGGCTTTTTTGCAAGTACTCTTTTGTCCTTCCTTTTACGGAGAAACGGGATTATTTCTGAAGCGGTGATACAAAAAGCAAATGTGATTCAGCATTATATCGAGAAATACTATCTCGAAGATTATGATAAAAAAGAAGAACAGGAATATATCTATAAAGGCATGGTTGCTTCGCTGGGGGATGTCTATTCCACATACTATACAAAAGAGGAATATCAGGAAATGCAGGAAGAGCGTGCCGGAGAATATTGCGGAATCGGCTGTTCCATTTCGCAGGACCGGAAGACGGATGAGTTTCAGATTATCAATGTCGCCCAAACCGGGCCGGCAAAACGTGCCGGATTACGAAAAGGAGATATTCTTGTCCGCATTGACGGAAGAGTTGTAGAGGGATTGGACATTCAAGAGGTAAGTAAGCTGGTCAAAGGAAAAGAAAAGACAACAGTGACCTTGACAGTCTATCGGCCGTCAACGAAAGAAACGTTGGAGATTCCCATTGAGCGTGCAAAGATCATAGAAAAGACGGTAGACAGCCGGATACTGGAGGATACCATCGGATATATCAAGATTCAGTCGTTTGATGAGATTACGGTGAAACAGTTTCAATCAGCTTATGATTCCTTAGAGGAACAAGGGATGCAACGATTGATCGTAGATGTTCGTGACAATGGTGGTGGTCTGCTTACCAGCGTACAGAGTATTCTGGAATATCTGTTGCCGAAGGGTTCCCTGATTACTTATACGAAGGATAAAAACGGGAAGGGAGACAGATTGACGGACCGCACCGGGCATCAGACGGATTTGCCTATGGTAGTTCTGGTAAATGGAGAGTCTGCCAGTGCTTCGGAATTATTTGCCGGAGCCCTGCAGGATCATGGAATGGCAACTCTGGTCGGTACTACCACATTTGGCAAAGGAATCGTGCAGACGACTTTCCGGCTGGCGGATGGGTCTGCGATTAAGCTGACGGAATCAAAATATTATACACCGAATGGAAACAATATTCATAAAACGGGAATTCAGCCGGATGTGGAGATATCTTTATCAGAAGGGGAAGAGGAATCGGAAGAGCCGGGGGCTATGGATTCCCAGTTACAAAAAGCAGTAGAGGTTATAAGGGGTGTTGCTCAATGACAATTCAGTCTGAGGCAACGCCTCTTTTTCTTCCGCCATCCGCTTCGCTTTGGGGCTTGGGGACACTGCCGGGCGGGCTGCCTATATGGTTTTTCTTGCACCGTTTTCAGGTTTATGAAAGACCTTGCACTCCACTCCCAGCATGTTTGATTGACGCGCTTCTCAACAAACTCATCAACCTGCTGTGTTTCATGTATCTTTTTGGGGGCGTTTGAAAACGTCGGTGCTTAGCTCCTGTATTGTAGGAGCTTATGCACCGCTACGTTTGAAACCGAGCGAGAGCTTACCCCCAAAAAGATACTGAAATCACTAGCGGTTGATTCAAACAGTGTTTTCAGCGCGTCGTCATGCTATCCGTGGAGTGTTGGTCTTTCTAAAAACCTGGGTGTCAGCGAAAAACCATATAGGCAGCCCGCCCGGCAGTGTCCCCAAGCTCCAACACGGAGCAGGTGGCGGAAGAAAAATAAGTGTTTTGTGTTCACAAAATATACAAGATTGTGAAATATAA
Source organism: Lachnospiraceae bacterium (assembly GCA_051878935.1). Taxonomy (GTDB): domain Bacteria; phylum Bacillota; class Clostridia; order Lachnospirales; family Lachnospiraceae; genus CANQDT01. The sequence goes on from JBJELB010000091.1 coordinate 6,005, forward strand.
TGAGTCATCATTAATTAGAAAGATGATAAGGAGAAGAGAACCATGATAAAAAAAAGCATGATG
>JBJELB010000092.1:0-6059 GCA_051878935.1 Lachnospiraceae bacterium
CATTAATTAGAAAGATGATAAGGAGAAGAGAACCATGATAAAAAAAAGCATGATGAAAAGAAGTGTGGCAAGTATACTGATTGCTGCTATGCTGGCAACGGTATGGCCTCTTTCAACGCCGACTGTCACGGCTGCAACGGCCCAGTCAACACGCAATGAAGTAGTAACCTTATTAAATATTGTAAGCAAGAACCAAAACGGCAATCTAGGTGTGAAAAAGGAAGTAACCAGAGGTGAGTTTGCCAAGATGCTGTCGATGGCAGCCGGATATCATGGTAAAGTCTCAAAGAGTAAGACATCATTATATAGTGATGTGAAGGCGAAATCAGCTTACTCCGGATACATAAAACTAGCAGTGGAAAATGAATGGATGACAGGTTACCTGGATGGAAGCTTTCGTCCAAAACAGGTGGTTAAACTGTCTGAGGCGGTAAACGCCACACTCCGTTTGTTAGGATATACCTCAGAGGATTTTGTGGGAAACCGAGTGAATGCGCAGATGGCATTATACAAGAAAAAGAAACTGAATAAGAATATTACAAAAACAGCTTCACAGAATCTGACGAAAAAGGATTGTATTAATTTGTTTTACAATTTGTTGTCAGCAACAACAAAAGAGGGAAAGCAATATGGAGTTGTACTGGATTGTCCGTTTGACAGTGAAGGGGCAGTTGATGATATGACTCTGGTGACGCAGAAAATCAAAGGACCTGTCATTGCGACAGCAAGCTGGACAGATAATGATAAATTCTCTTTTATGAATAGTCAGACAAAATATTATCGTAATAACAAGGTTTCGAAACGTGCAGCGATTAAGACAAACGATGTGTTGTACTATTCTAAAATTTTAAATAAGATATGGGCGTATAATCAGAGAGCAACAGGTGTTTTAGAAGCGGCCAGTCCAAGCAGGATTTCTCCGACCTCTATTACTTTATCCGGTACCACATATGAACTGGGAACGAAGAAGATGAGAAAAGCATTTTCCACTTCTTATGGAGATTATGACATTGGCGATACGGTGACAATCATGCTTGGTAAAGATGGAACGATTGTCAATGTATTAAATGAAGCTCTGGAGAATATGGTAGTAAATGGCATTGTGTTATCAAAGAGTACGGGAACGAGTGTTGCTTTAGATACAGCAGATTTGGTTGACTTTATCCGTATTGTGGATGTATATGGTGTGGAGCATGAATATGAAGTGGCATCCAATGCGAACTTAAACTTGGGAGATGCTGTTCAGGTAAGCTTTTTGGACGGTGATGCGGTAGCTACCGAACTGGTTTTGGATAACGTAAACGGAACCTTCTATTATGAGAAGAAACGGTTTGGAACATATCGCATTGCAGATGATATTAATCTCCTTGATCTATATGGTGATGTATACAAAGTAGTGCAGCCGGAACGTCTGGAAGGTGTGTTGTTAAATGATGCCAACATTCTGTATTATGAAGTGAATACAAGTAATGAAATTACAGACATGATTCTCAGTAATGCGACCGGAGATTTATACACGTATGGTATCATGACATCTTCTACTGAGAATGTAAATGTGAATCTGGGTGCATTTTCCGGTACTTATCATATGATTATCAATGGTGCGGAGAAGAGCTTTTCCACTAATGGTACAACGTTTGGTATTTCGAATACAGTTGCAACACCGGCAGGAATCTTATTAGATAGTAAGAATACAGTAAAAGCAGTGCAGCTGCTGACATATACATCGGTTACGGGAGTAAGCAATTCCCAGATTCGGAGTGGTTCTACCTATCGTACATTAGCAGACGATGTTCAGGTATACATTAAGAATCAGAGTAACGGTGTGAATTATTATAAGACCACATTGAGCAAGGTGTCTGATCTGACGACCTATTATCTCCAGGCGTATTATGATAAAGGAGAAGGCGCCGGTGGCCGCATCCGTGTTATGATAGCAGAAAAACGTTAAGGAAAGGTTTGAATCATGAAAGAAAGAATAAAAAATGTGATCTCAAAAGAGAAACTGAAAAAACTCGTTCGCAGTAAGAAATTTCGTATCATTCTTATCATTGTGATTGTTGTATTGGTTGCCGGAAAGATTGTTTCAGGTAAGCTCGCATCGAAAAAAGAAGAAATGCAGAATTCTGCAGTGCGTACAGCAACGGTTGAGCGAAGAGATATTTATAATACATTAGAATCCACGGGAACGATTTCCCCGTTGGATTCTTATGAAGTCACCTCCTTGGTTCAGGGTGAAGTTATCAAGTGTACCTTTGAAGAGGGAGATCAGGTAAAAAAGGGAGATGTGTTGTATCAAATCAGTACATCCGATATTGATAACAACATTAAGACTGCCAAGAAGAATCTTTCCCGTGCGAAAGATAGTTATGAGGATGCATTAGAAAAATTAGATGACTTGAAGGTAAAATCCACTTCGAATGGATATATCAAGGAGCTTTATGTAGAAGTGGGTGATACACTGCAGGCAGGCAGTAAAATCGCCGATATATATGATAATACATATATGTATGTTGATGTGATGTTCAATGATGCGGACGTCTCTTCTGCGTGGGTTGGAAGAACGGCAAAAGTAACTCTTCAGGATACCGGGGAGAAGGTGAATGGAACGGTTACGCAGGTAAGCGGTATCAAAAATACTTTGACCGGTAACAGAATTGTCCGTGCAGTAACGATTCGGGTAAAAAATCCGGGTGGTATTGCTGCAGGAACGGAAGCAACAGCAACAGTATCCGGTATTACCTGTAATTCCGGTGGTACCTTTGAGGCAGCAGAAGAAACCAGTGTTATGGCAACGGCGAGTGGTGAGATTTCATCATTGGCTGTCAGGGAAGGCAGCTATATTTATGATGATCAGATCATGTTATATTTGGATTCTGATGAAATTGATAATCAGGTGAAATCGGCAAAACAACAGTATGAAGATGCACAGGATAATTATGATCAGATGATGGAAACATTAGAGGATTATACGATTACGGCTCCGATTGATGGTGAGATTATTACCAAAAACACGAAGGTTGGCGACAAGCTGTCAAGCGGTGCAAATGGCGCGGCCACTATGTGTACGATCTACGATATGTCAGCCGTTACGTTTGAAATGAGTATTGATGAATTGGACATTTTAAATGTAGAAACGAATATGAAAGTAAACGTTACTGCAGATGCATTAGAGGGTGAAACTTATGTTGGGTATGTGCAGAATATCAGTTTGGAGAGTACTGCAAGCGGTGGTGTTACCCAATATCCGGTAACAGTCAAGATTAAGAAAATCGGAAATTTATTACCGGGTATGAACGTAACCGGTGAGATAGTCTTAGACAGTGCTTCCGATGTATTGGCAGTACCATCTTCCGCATTGATGCGTGGAGACGTAGTATATGTGAAAGATGATTCTTTAGCAGGTGCTCAGTCAGCTGATGCAGAGCAGGCAGACAGGGCAATGCCACAGGTTGAGATGCCGGAAGGCGGAATGCCGCAGGGGAAGGGCATCCCGGAAGGATATACTGCTGTTAAAGTTGAAGTTGGCATAGATGATGGCAGTTATATTGAGATTAAGAGTGGTTTGGAAGAAGGACAGACGGTATATGTACAGACGTCGGATAGCAGCTCCAACAATATGATGATGGGCGGCTTTGGTATGAACGGCATGCCGGGTGGTATGAGCGGCGGACCTGGTGGCATGGGTGGCAACCGTCCCGGTGGTGGTAATCATTCCGGAGGAAATGCCGGAGGACCGCCAAACTAAAATGTAATGGAGGACGTAATATGAGTATGAAACAGGAAACAGAACAAACTCCATTAATCAGACTGGTTGATGTATATAAAATCTATCAGATGGGTGACAATGAGGTAAGAGCGAGCGATGGGGTTTCTTTAGATGTCTATCGTGGAGAATTTCTGGCGATTGTAGGTAAATCAGGCAGTGGTAAGTCTACGATTATGAATATCATTGGTGCTTTGGATGTTCCGACCAGTGGTCAGTATATCTTAAATGGTCAGGATGTAAGTCAGATGCGGGGAGATGAGCTGGCAGCAGTCCGTAATAAGATGATAGGCTTTATCTTTCAGCAGTATAATTTATTACCGAAACAGAACCTGTTGGAAAATGTCGAATTGCCTTTGTTATATGCAGGCTTATCAGCAGAAGAACGTAAAACACGGGCAATGGCAGCATTGGAAAAGGTTGGTGTAGCTGACAAGTGGAGACATAAACCGACACAGTTATCCGGAGGCCAGCAGCAGAGGGTTTCGATTGCCAGAGCATTAGCAGGTAATCCGTCGCTGATTCTTGCCGATGAGCCTACGGGTGCATTGGATTCCAGAACGAGCCGTGATGTCCTGGACTTTTTGAAACAGCTGAATGAAGAGGGAAATACCATCGTTCTCATTACACATGATAATTCCATTGCACTCGAAGCCAAGCGTGTGGTCAAGATTCATGATGGTAAGATTGTGTTTGATGGTGACGCGGAAACGTATAGAAGGGAAGTAATGGAAAAATGAGTATTTTACAAGCATTTAAACTGGCTGTTACCAGTATCTTTCAAAACAAAATGCGTTCCTTTCTCACTATGCTTGGTATGATTATCGGTGTTGGAGCAGTCATCGCCCTGATTAGTGTGGTGCAGGGCTTCTCCGATGAGATGATGGCAACCTTTGAGGAATTGGGAACGAATCAGGTCGTTGTCAGGGTTATGGAAAATGGTAATAAAATTGTTACAGAAGATGATATGTTTGAGTTCGCAGAGGAGAATTCTGAATATTTCCTGGGGGTTTCGCCGACTGTCTCAGTCAGTGCACAGGTGAAAGTGGATACTGATACTGTAACAACAACCAGCATTACCGGTGTAGCAGAAAATTATGCAGAACTAAAAGATTTAGAGCTTTCCTCAGGACGTTTTCTGCAGTATGCTGATGTTTTAAAACGTCATCGTTATTGTGTAGTGGGTTCCTATATTGTGTCTGAATTGTTTGATGGACAAAATCCAATCGGAGAGCGAATTAAACTGAATCAGTATTACTATGAAATTGTAGGTGTTTTAAAAGAAGAGAGTGATTCAGAAGAAGGTTCAAGTGATGATGCGATCTATATTCCATATACAACGGCTTGTGATCAGAATCAGAACCGAACCATTAATTCCTATTATATGAGTGCTGTGGATACGGATACCGTGGAGGATGCAAAGACGGTGATAGAAGATTTCTTATATTCATATTATGTGGATGAAGACTACTATCGTGTTACTACGTTGGTATCCATGCTCGACCAAATAGACCAGATTATGGGCATGATGAGTACGATGCTTGGCGGTATTGCCGGAATCTCTCTTTTGGTTGCAGGTATTGGGATTATGAATATTATGTTAGTATCTGTGTCGGAACGTACCAGAGAAATCGGTATTCGTAAATCAATGGGAGCCAGAAAGAAAGATATCATGCGTCAATTTGTTTTAGAGGCAGGAGCAACCAGTTCGATAGGAGGCGTTCTGGGAATCATACTCGGTTGTATATTGACCAGGTTCATAGGTAATGTTATCGGCATGAATGCCAATGCTACCATGAGCTCTATCCTGATGTCGTTCGGTATCTCTGTTGCAATCGGTGTTATCTTTGGTTATATGCCTGCGAACAAAGCGGCAAACCTGAATCCGATTGATGCATTGAGAAGTGAATAGAAAGAAATGAAATTAATTTTAACACCGGTATGTAAGCCCCAAAAGAATGGGAGATTACGTACCGGCGTTTCTAAATACTCTACGGCATATGATTTTCAGATAATATTCCTAATTCCAGACAGAGTGCGTTGCGCACGGTTTCATCCTCAGAAGCTTTGGTCAGGTCATCCAACCGATTCTGCTCTAATAGGAGTTTGGTTAGTTGGGAGAATTGCCGCGCTGCTTCCTCAAGTCCTTCCTCGCGCCCTTTGGTGAGTCCTTCTACCAATCCTTTTTCCCAGCCTTCTTCGCGGGCTTCATTGCTATTTACTTCCAGTAAATCCTCAAGGGTCCATGAAAACTTCATCATATCAGCCACCTCCGCTTCATGTGATAACAGAA
>JBJELB010000093.1:0-6027 GCA_051878935.1 Lachnospiraceae bacterium
ACAGTGGCATTTATGACATGATGCCCCAGACCATGCAGATATACATGGATAACTGTGAAAATAAGGAACGCGGGCGAGTCTTAAAAGTTCTTGCTGAACTTACAGAAAGAACCGGATTTGCCAGTGCCATTAATACAGTGGATGAAGCAGTCCGGCTGAATGCAACAGATCCGGACAGTCTGCAGAGCCTTTACAGACGAACTTATGCAGATGTACCGCTTCTGCCTCCGCTTGAAAATAAGGCTTTACTGCCACAGCAGAAGGTCATTCCCTTCAGGAACGATCTGAAGATGCTGGATGCTGCCCTTAAGAAGGGAGGTGCATCAAATGGCTGATATAGAAAAATCCATTGCAGAATGCTGCAAACAGCTCAAACTGTCTACAAACTTTGCTGGGCAGGCTTTTGAGCAGAAAGGAAACACACCGCAGGAATACCTTTTAAACCTTCTGACAAACGAAATTGAATACCGTACAGCGAAGAGAACGAGCAAGTTTCTCAATACCGCCGGATTTCCACGCAGATATCGCGCGGAAGAATTCCGGACAGATGAGATAGATTTCCCGGAAGATGTCAGTTTTCAGAGTCTTTTGGATCTTGATTTCTATCACGCAGGCAAAAACGTTATCATGTATGGCGGAACCGGAACCGGTAAGACCATGCTTTCCATCCTGATTGGCATGTCTGCCTGTAACCAGGAAATCCCGGTAAGATTCTACCGTACTGCCGGACTTATCAATCTCTTTTCCGAAAGCCAGATCAGTGGAAAGCTTACTGCACTGAAAAAGAAGCTTAACAGTGCCCAGATACTGATACTGGATGAATTCGGATATGTTCCGTATGACCGCACCGGTTCACAGCTTCTGTTTGATTATCTGTCTGAGATACACGAACAGAAATCCGTGATTCTTAACACGAATCTTGAATTCTCGCAGTGGGTGAATGTTCTTTATGACCAGAGGATGACAACAGCACTGATTGGTCGGCTCACACACCATGTGGAATTGATTCTGTTTCCCGGAATTAATAACCGGTTACGTGAGTCAAGTATCAATGAAACCCTTTCACGGATCAGCAGTCAGGAGGCAGGTAACAATGGCTAAAAATAATAAAGTTATCAAGGAACAAAATATAGATCAAAATCTTCAGGAACGCTACGAAGAGATGAATGATTTTCTTCTTGACCTCATAGAGGATCACAAGCGTGCCGAAGAAGATTTGAAATATCTGAAGGATTTCGTCCATTACAAAAGGCTGGATGAAGAGTTCCGCTATTTCAGGAAACATGCACATGAGGATGAAAACTCGGAACTTCCGTTTCCATACCTCACGCTGTAACAACTAAATATGTCTGCAATGGCTATGCGGCTGGCAGGATAGCTGCCAGTCGAGGCTTTGCAACTTTGTCCAATTTGGACTTGCAATAATGTCCAAAAATGTTTTGCAACTTTGTCCAAAAAGTGCTTGCAAAAAACACGGATTATGTATCTCAGCTTGCTACCATCTCGATTACGGATGGAGAATTACTTACTTATACGATACAGATGACAAGGGAGGATAGTTTGCCAGCAGTAGCATATGATGATAGTTTCCTTAATACGATATCGCTAAATACACAATTTTCTTTATATTATACAGGGAGAAGAATTGGTTGTGGTAGCGGATTGAATGATTATGGACAAATAGGAGATGGAAGTACAACAAATCATTCACTTCCTACAGAAAATTTAACTGACATTATGCAAGTAGCAGCCGGTAAAAGTCATAGTGTATTTCTAAAGAAAGATGGAACGGTATGGACGGTTGGATATAACGGATATGGACAATTAGGAAATGGAACGAGAACGAATTCGATCAACATTGTTCAGGTAACTGCTTTAGAAAATGTAGTATCGATTGCAGCGGGAGATAATCATACAGTAGCAGTCAAATCAGATGGAACGGTATGGACTTTTGGAACAAATAGTAATGGTGTGTTAGGAATCGGTGCAGCCATTCCAAGCTATTCATCCATACCGGTGCAAGTAACAGGAATTACTAATGCAAAAGCGGTTGCTTGTGGTTATAACCATACACTGGTGTTATTGGAAGATGGCAGTGTATATGCATGGGGATATAACGGGTATGGACAATTAGGAAATGGTAGTAAAGTAAATACAAACAGCCCGGTTGCTGTAACAGATTTACAAGATGTAAAGAGAATCTCCGCATATGGTAATAGCAGCATGGCATTGAAAAAATATGGAACGGTATATGGATGGGGATATCAGTACAATAACATGTTTGGAAATAATGAAAACAGCTATCCTATAACTCCGGTTCAGCATCCGTATTTTCATGATATTCGAGATATTGCCTGTGGCTTGCGACATATATTGGTTTTGAAAAACGATGGAACTGTTTGGGGTATGGGAATGAATACCGTTTGCCAGTTGGGTGATGATTGGGAAGGCGAAGGGGATGAGCCGACGCAGGCAAAAGGACTTGGTTCAGTAGTATATATCGCAACAGCATTTGGACATAGTATGGCACTTAAAAGTGATGGAACAATATGGAGTTGGGGTGCTACCGCTTATGGTGCTTTAGGTCAGGGTGATACATCAAGCTTAAGAGTTCCGACTCAGATACCTGACATTTTAGGAAAGAAAATGAATACATCCTTTGATACAGCATGGATGCTGGATGAGGATCAGCTTTATGATGATGAGATATCAGTAAAGGGACAACATCGTTACTATAAATTTAAGGCTAAATACAGTGGTGCCTATACGATCCATACTACAAGTGGTCTGGATCATACAGGAGGAACCTGTGACACCTATGGTTATCTCTACGACAACAAAAAACAGTTATTATCATCAAATGATGATGGTCTGAAATCTCCAAATATACGTGATTTTTATATTACGAAACAGCTTGTGGCACGTAAAACGTATTATATTAAGGTGAGATTATTTAGCTCGACCAGAACAGGTGATTATACCTTATCGATAACCGGACCATATGTACAGGATGCTACGGTAGAACAGGCAACGAATCCAAAACTCTACTATGCATTAAGACAGAATCATACCAATTTGGATAGTGGTAATTCCGGTACGATCACAGCAACTGAACTGGAAGGGCTAACAGGGCTTTTGGATTTAAGTGGTTACAAGCTTACCAGTGTGGAGGGGTTGCAAGCCTGCCGCAATGTAACAGAACTATATCTTGATCATAACCAGCTGACTTCGCTCGCACCACTTGAATATTTGAGCAACCTGGAATATCTGGATATCAGCCATAATCAAGTCAGCGATGTTAGTGCCTTGTATGGATTATCGGCATTAAAGACACTGGATGTATCATCAAATCAGATTGCATCCATCACCGACATTCTGCCAATGAGTGGTTTACAGAATCTGTATATTAATCACAATCAAATCAGTACTTTGAATAATATCGGTGAATTAGGTGATTTGGAACACCTGATGATTCGAGGAAACGAATTAACAACACTTGCGGGGGTAGAGAATCTTAGTCAGTTGCATCAGTTAGATGCAAGTAATAATGCAATTAGTAATATAACGGCATTAGCAAATCTGACAGAATTGAACGATTTACGACTGACAAATAACGAGATTTCCTCCGTGGGGCAGATAGAAAACCGTTCCTATAACATGCTATATCTGGATAAGAACCCATTGAGCAATGGAGAAGTGGAAAAGGTTAAAACGATGAATGCTTTAGTCAAAGTATACCATCCGCAAAAGGAGGTTGAATAGATATGAAGAAACGAATCCTTTCTATATTGCTATGTATCATTATGCTATGCAATAGTAATTCGGTAAACATCTATGCATATGCTGAAGAATCTGTTGAAGATGAGATAGTACAGTCAGAAATAATGGAAACAGAAGAATCGGAAGTATTAATGGCAACTTCTTCCGCGCAAGAAGATGAGATAGGGCAGCTTTGGACAGTGACAGCCGGTTACCATCCTGACCTTTCTGGCATCATGCCTCTGGATGCGGATGAAGATGCCTTGAGCAACTATCTGGCATCACTAACTCCGAATTACATGAATCAAACAATTAATGACCGTTTTCGGAACAGTAATTCGGACGTATCAGTTTCGACATTTACAGGCGGGGCACACATTGATGCTACGGATCTTTCTTTACCTGGTAAGAATGGGCTGGATCTTACTATCAGTCGCTTTTATCAGAGTGAAGATAGTCAATTGGGGTTTCGTGTACCGGGGGAAACAAAACGAGGGGTGAAACAAACCTCATATTTAAGCCGGAGATTTAACCTTGGTTTAGGGTGGTCGTTTGGTTTTCCGTCGGTAGAAAAGGTGCATGATAACTCCGGAGATACGTCGGATATCATATATTATCACGATGGAACGGGCGGACAATACAAGTATAATTATTCTGTATATCCAACAGAAAGTGATCCGGAGCGTTATAGCACAAGATTAGAAGGATATTATACCGATAATGTTACGTTTCATGCTGAAGACACCAGTTATACCAGAGAAGGGTATCAATCCCAGTATTCTTTTAAAGATAGCAACAATACTATGGAATACTTTGGTTCTGAAGGAGAACTAATAGCTATAAAAGACCGTTTGGGGAATGAGATAACTTACGATTATGAAAAGATGCCGGCAGAAAATCTGGTGCCATATGATAGTTATGACAGATATAGCTGGTATCCATATCAATTCTCTGATCAGGGAGATTATATCAAATGGACGCGGGAATCTAATAGCTTATACAGATATGGAGATCTGTATACCAGTATAGAAGCATTAGATCCGGATATTGATGACTATTATTATAGTCTGTACTACACAGCGGTTGATGAGAATAACCTTGCTTTCAGTGGTACAGTTTCTGTATCCTATGTTTTATTGGATAAGGATAAAAATGAGATTGGTACAGAGGAATATTCCCTAACCAGTTTTACACCGGATACATACAATACGAGAGAACATATTGAAGGACAGATAAATATCAATCGAGATGAATTTGAAGAAGGTGAAAAACCGGAATATATTAAACTTGGTATTCATGTCCGTTTGGCGGATAATACAATTCGCTTTGAAGATATCCGGTTATCTCCGATGCGTTCTATGTTATCTAAGATAACGGATACATTAGGACGTACGGTTACCTTTACTTACGAAGATACGTTACATGACAGAGACAGTGAAGATTATCTGGATAAGATGACGTTAACGGTGAAAGATGCCGAAGGTAATCATATCCGGGATATCGTATATCGAAGAGAAAAATTAGTTGTAGATTTTGATATGATGCATCCATATTATGTCATGCATGAAAATGTATATAATTATCTGTTAACCAGTTGTGATAACGGAGAATTCGTGAATCACTACGAATATTCAGGACATCGTTTTTTAGAGGAAATAAATAAAGGTGGGCTGGATAATAGTTGGTTCTATACTGATAATAGCCCATTGCTATCAAAAATAGAGAATCGCAACAGCTATGATTATATTGAATACTATTTTATAGGAACTATCAAGTGGACTTCTAATGGTTGTGCTACGCAACATCGTGTTCTAAGAACTTATCGTAAAGATAAAAGTACAGATGAGACGGATTATGGCGAATATATGGTGAAAAGCTATTCTTACGAAGACGGAGATGTTTATAAAGATGAAACGGCATATATAGTAAACGGATTCTATGATGGATTAGATCCGACATATGGATATTACATCTGTACTGTCTCCAATGAGAATGGCTCAATCGATAAGTATTATTATCAGAACGAAGTGGATGAGGCTGGAAGCCTGCCAAAGGTGCGTGGGAAAAGTAAACTGGCATTACTGAAAAAAGAAACCCATTATGAGAACAATTTCGCAGGCTGTGATGGAACCACAATTGAATATACCTATGATGATTCTTATGCAGTCTCCAGTCCTTCCAGAATCAAAACAACCGAAAGAATCGATGGGGTAGAACGGGTTTACTATAACGATTATGCGTACGATGAGGAATGTTCTCTTCTAAAAT
>JBJELB010000094.1:0-5787 GCA_051878935.1 Lachnospiraceae bacterium
CAAAGCGGCACAGATTCTGGGAATGGTAATGCTGCTGCCAGCAATACTCCATGAATTGACGCACGGTGCGCATCATATGTTTCTTTCAGAATCTGATATACGGAGGTATGGAATCAATGGTTTGATCTTCTGAGATCACTACCGCCATTGACCGGATACCATTTGGAGGCTTTTCTGTGCTTTTTGACTTCCACCTAACATAGTTGGCAAGAGAATTAGCTCTGCTTATCGGAAATCGAAGCAAATATTCAAAAGATCTTGCCAAATATAGGTTTTTGTGCTAAAATACGAACAAATGTTCTATGCTTGGCGAATGAATAACGCTACTGCTGAATAGAATGGAAAATAATTTGTTCGATTGGAGGCGAAAAGGAATGACAGAAATAATGATAGATGATATAATACTATTGAAAAAACTTACCTATTGGGGAGGTACTCTTATGAACTTGACGCTGATTCAAATTAGTGTTTTTGGGTCTTTTAGAGATATTCAACCTGAACAGAATAACTTGATCAAGCTCATTACGGGACTCCCAGGTTTCATTCCTGGAACATCTCAACATTTGAGTATTGATGCTGCTAGCGGAAAAGTTGAAAACTTGCAGCGTATTGTAATGAACAACAATGTAAATGGGTGGCGTTTAGAAGTACAACCTGATCGGCTGAATGCTGTTTATTCCGTGACCAGTGATGTCTCTGAGCAAGTCAGTCGAGATGATCTTGTTCATATTGGAATTGAATATCTGAAAACTTGCATAGATATTCTGAACATTGATCGCCGTTTTACTAGACTCGCAATCAATGCTCAGTATGTCGATCCAACCGGTAAAGTAACTCCTAACATTCCGTTCAACGCTTGTTTACCTAGCTATATTTCAAGTATTGATGAGGTATGCGAATGGAATTTAACGCTGAACAGAAATGGTCAGGTTATTATTAACAATGTAGAAAAGACAAATGAGATCCTATCGTGTAGTTTAGGAAGTTCTTTGGCCGATCCTATCGATCATGCTAGGCTCATTACTATAGATATCAATACTCTGCAAAATGTTCTTGTTGAAAGATTCAACATAAATGATATGAATAAATTTGCACACTATGCACTGAGCCGTTGGGATGCAATGCTGTCAAACTTATAAGAGGCCTGTGAAATGAATACAGAGAATGCATCAGTATATCAAACGAAGATTCTTGGAGCATCATTTGGAAATCAACTCGATACACTGTATATTGAGAGAATAGTTAATGAGCTTAGAGAGCAGCCCAATTCATTCTGGGATTCCAAGATTCATGTTACCAATACTTTTATTGACAGACAACAATCTACAGCATCCAGTCAAAATACTACTCAATTTCAACGAATCATTGTTGATTCTACAGACATTAATCAGTTTATTGATTTCGTTGATGTTTCTTGTCTTGAATCTGGATACGTAAGTCGCGCTGAGTTATTTGTCAAATCCCTTTGCCATAGCAAAGGGGAAGCGTATGTCATGCAGATGATGAACGATATATATATCAAATATCCAAGAAACGAACTTCTTATGTGTGTCGTAATTAACCTTTTATCGGATATCGAATATGAAAAGCTTGGATCTTTTGCGATTACGCTCTGTATGGGACTCATTGCAGTAGGGACTCCTATGGTCTGGGAATATGTAACGAACGCATGTGACCGTTGGAAAAGTAAAGATTTCATCCCGTGTCTGCAAGGTATCGTTACTGAATCGCTGTTGTTGAAACGAATGATAAATAAAGTTATTGCTCGATTGCAGCAATAGAGGATGGAGATCGATGTTTGTTAGAGGTTTGGCAAATATTACTAATATTTCGCGGATTCAGGACAATATAGGAGCAACGCCGTTAGGCATCGTTTATCCAGAACTTCGCACCAAGGATGATACTTTGTCTATGTGGTATATCGAAAATATGGAAGATTTTATGGACGCTGCCTTAAGCATCGTTCTTCCTCGCGGAAAGATCGATAAAGCTGTTTTTTTGATCATTGATGATGCTGTATTAGCAGAATGCGGAGTAAACTACAAGTTTAATCCCGCTGATCGAATATATGTCGAAGAATCTAGAGCTACTCATTGTGATATGATAAATGTGCATGTAGATAACATTCAAAATGTTCTTGCAGTTTATCGCACTATATATCTCAAAGAACTGGAATCTGAAGCGGAAAACCGTATAGTACAGTGGACTACCGATGAAACCAAGCAGTATATTTACCAAGCTGTGCAACAAGGAAAAGTAAAGCTTGCATCTTTACATAGTGATATACAGAAGAAACTCCAACCCTAATTGCGCAACCTCTTTTTTAGACGTGCCTAATGTTACTCTTATGGACTGTCTCATAAGCTGTTACCGACATAGAAGTTTAGTCATGGAAATGCATTGATTCGAGTTCCATGACTTTTTATTTGTGAGAAAGCCTTTGATAAGGTACAATAAAGACTGGTATTCTATGCGGACAGATGCAGGGGTATGACAAACCTATCTTTCTCTTCTATGCTGAGTATACCTACATCACCGGCGAGAGTAGCAGGTAATGAACTAATCTGGAAAATGCCAAAAGTTCTTGGTTCATGCTGTTCGTATTCTGTAGAAGGGAGGAGACTGTTTTCCCGGAACGTCCCCATGATGGAAAGTGCCAGCCGATAGCAGCATTCTCTGCCAAACGCCCTTTTGGCAGCACTGTTCCCATACATATTCCTCTTAATGTGTATTTGGTATCACTTTGACTCCAATAATTTAGCATTACGCAATAGATGTGTTGACTGATTAAATGTCAGAGTTTATAATTGATTATGGAGGTGTTGCTTCGTGAGGATCGACGAACCACTGAAAATTGTTTGCGTCAAGAATGATCTAACCATGGCGGAAATCGCCAGACGGCTGGGCATTACGCCGCAGGCGTTCAGTCAGAAAATGAAGAGAGGTACCATCTCTCTTGACGATCTAGACAATATAGCTACCGTATCCGGATGCAAAATTGAGTGCAGCTTTGTTCTTGCAAACGGCGAAAAAGTATCCGTCATATAGCAGGAGGAACCACCATGATAGAGTATATCGAAGGCAATATCTTCAACAGTCCTGCACAAGTCATCGTCAATACTGTCAATACAGTCGGCGTGATGGGCAAGGGCCTCGCTCTCTCTTTCAAGAAACGCTATCCGCAGATGTTCGAAGCATATAAACGCGCATGCGATAAACACCAGCTGACCATCGGTAAGCTAATGCTTTATTATGCGCCTGATCACTGGATTCTCATGTTTCCCACAAAGGAAAACTGGCGCAACCCTTCCAAACTGGAATATCTGGAAGCCGGCCTGCACAAGTTCGTCAATACCTATGCTGAAAAAGGCGTCACATCCATTGCATTCCCGAAGCTCGGATGCGGCAATGGCGAGCTTTCCTGGAGCGATGTCAAACCGGTTATGGAGAGGTATCTGAAACAGCTGCCCATAACAGTCTATATCTATGTAGGTATGGACGCAACACAAACGCCTGAACACAGAGCACAGGAAGAAACGCTGGAATGGCTGCGAAAGAATGCAAGGGATATGTCTTTCACCGGCCTTTGCGATGATCTGCAGCACAGCACAGCCATACTTCCGATCCAATTTACTGTAGATGGCGTAAACTATTCTGCAACATGGGAAAACAGCATTGTGTTTACAAAAAATACACAGCATGTCGGAACTATCTCCAAAGATGATCTATTCTGTCTTTGGGATCAGCTTCGCGTCAACGGTATCGTATCATCTGACGAAATCAGCGAACTACACAGCCTTTTCTACCATCTGCTGAATCACATGGGTTATCTGTCACCTGTGCGTATTCTGAACCAGCAGGGGGAATTCGTTCAGAATGGTTATCAGGTGCATGAGGGATACGGCAGAGTGTATGAGTTAAGGAGTGATCCCGTGTGACTTACGCCAAAATTATCCAGAGCAACTGTAAAAAAGTGACCCCTTCCTGGTGGCCGAAATATGCCTATCACTATACCGATGTTACCAATGCTGTTGGTATCCTTTCATCAGGCAAGCTGTACAGTCGAGTCAAAGCCGGGGCAAAAGGCGTCATGAAAAACGATAATGCCAGCCGTCAGGTTATCGATATGACGGAAACGCGCGCTACTTCCTATGTGCGCTTCTATTTCAGGCCCCTGACACCCACACAGTATCACAACGAAGGATACAAGCACCGTCAGATTCGCTATGATGGGGATGTCAACGCTAATGTCCCCGTGCCTGTCTTCCTTCTGTTCGATCTGGAAAAACTGCTTTCAATGGAGGGGGCACAGTTCTCAGCACTCAGTCAGGCGGGACGTGGAAATCCCGTATGTAGTGGTGTCGATGCTTTTGCCGAATTACCATTCGACAGCATTTACAGCAAAGGCTATTGCACGGAGGAAGTTCGTAAGTACCGGCATGCTGAAATCCTATATCCCGACGAATTCCAAATTGATTCTGCAATCAAAGGTATCTTCTGCAGGAACGACTGTGAGCGTGCCACTCTGATGAACCTTCTGAAAAACAATAATCTCACGGCTTTTTATCGATATAAGGACATCATACGTGTTGCTCGCAGCGATACATTTGAGCGTAACGGCTTCTTTGTTGAATCGGTTCTGTTCCACGATGACACCATCAGCTTCGTGTTTGCTGAAACACCTCAGAAGAAGAGATATGCTGACAGATATGCCCGCGAAGAGCTTGAATGCATGGAAGCTACCTTTCTGTTTGAGTGGAAAAATACAAAAGAAACACTGAAATCCTTGGCGCAAACCGTATACATAGATTACAAGCAGCCCAAACCAATCGCATTTGAACGGCTTCCGCATATTCAGGACGCACGCATTCTTAGAGTTACGCTAAAAATTGACGGTCATCTGCTCTGTGTATTTGAGCACTCACTGACAGCGATTGAATTGGTGTAAGAACGAAAACAAGTACTGATAAAGCAGGAGTTGTCACTGTTGACAACCACTTGCTCCGCATATCTCCAATGATACTCCAGAGCTTACTTCTGTTTACCATCACAGTGTTCCCTGATATGGCTTGTCTTGGCAGTCTTGCCATACTGAATGGAGACTTGCACCATGCTGAAAACCCGATTTCGGTCTCGATATTCATCACGCGCCTGATGTCTGCCTTTTGCATAGCATTGGTTATGTTATGGAGAAAAAATGGAATACGATCTTTCGCTTTTCAGCTATCAACAAATAAGAATCCTTTCCAGCGCATCCAACGCCCTATCGCATCGCTTATATACACACGACTTTGTCACATGCTCCCTTGCGGCGATTTGCTCCAAGGGCTGATGCTTCAGAAAGACGTCTGAAAGCAATCGTTCATCGTCCCGGTTCTCCAGAGACGCCAATGCAGCCATGATTTCGCTGACAACAACGCCGTATTCTGCGCACAGCTGCTTTAGCTGCTCTTCCGCTTCCATCAGCTGAATGATCGCATCCTCATTAGCGCTGACATTCCGCGAATGAGAGACTTGTTCATGATCCAGTTTGGCTGTGATGCGCTGAGTCAGGCTCTTGAGCAATTCAACCTTCCGCAATGCAGCGTCGATTCGTCTCTCCATGATCTCCGCGCGCAGCAAAAACTCTTTACCCCGTCTCATCGCATTTCCCTCTCCAATCGTCGCAGCAGCAGGGGCCCGTCGGCTTCCGAGTACAGTGCGAAATCCTCTGAGCGGAAGAATGAGCGCACCTCGCGCAGCTGATAGCTGTAATAGTCTATCCGCACGTGCAGACAGGCCCGCTCC
>JBJELB010000095.1:0-5645 GCA_051878935.1 Lachnospiraceae bacterium
GGCCTCGGAGTTTGGGGCGTAGTAAACCTTCTGGAAGGGTACGGGAATGACAATCCCGGCGCGAAGAGCCAGGGCATCAAACAGCTCATGGCCGGTGCCGGAATCATGCTGCTTGGAACATCCCTGATTCCACAGCTTTCCACTCTTTTTGGGTAAGGAGAGACACTTAATTGAATACGATCATTGAGCGTATTACGGAGGCGATAAAGGATATCCTGATCGGGTTTATCACATCCGGTATGGGAGATATGTTTACGGAAGTAAACGAAAAGGTCAGTACGATCTCTACGCAGGTAGGGCAGACACCGCAGGGCTGGAACGGGAGCATCTTTGCTTTGATTCAATCCCTGTCGGATACAGTGATCGTCCCCATTGCGGGTATGATCATATCTTTTGTACTCTGCTATGAGCTGATCACCATGGTCACGCAGAAAAACAATTTCCATGAATTTGAAACGTTCAACCTCTTTATCTGGGTTTTCAAGGCATATATCGCAATCTATCTGGTAAGCAATACCTTCAATATCACGATGGCGGTATTTGACGTGGGACAGCATGTGGTGAACAGTGCTTCCGGAGTAATCAGTGGCTCCACGGAAATTGATGCGACATCTGCCATAGAAGGACTTCTTGAGACCATGGAAGAGATGGAAGTAGGAGAACTGTTCCTTCTGGCTCTGGAAACGATGCTGATCAGCCTGACCATGAAGATATTATCCATCATCATAACCGTTGTCCTGTATGGACGAATGATTGAGATCTATCTGACCTGCTCCGTTGCGCCAATTCCGTTTGCCACCATGACCAATAAGGAATGGGGCAATATCGGAACCAACTATTTAAAGGGACTGTTTGCATTGGCATTTCAGGGGTTCTTCATGATGGTCTGTGTGGGTATCTATGCGATCCTGGTGAATTCCATGACCATATCCAGCAACATTCATGGAGCAATGTTTTCAATCGCAGCATATACAGTTATCCTTGCATTTTCATTATTTAAGACTGGAAGCTTATCGAAATCCGTCTTCAATGCACACTAATATTGTGAAAGGAGGGAAACCGGTAAAATGATCCGGTTTCAAACGTTCATATGAGTTATGTTCCAGTACCAAAAGACCTGACACAGGTCAAAACCAAAGTAGCATTGAATCTGACAAAACGCCAGCTGATCTTTTTCAGTCTGGCGGGAGTTACGGGAATTCCGTTGTATTTTCTTTTAAAAAAGCCTCTTACGTCGGGAGTTGCAGCCATCATTATGGTGACTGTCATGCTCCCGTTTTTCTTTATGGCAATGTATGAAAAGGACGGTCTTCCCTTTGAAAAAGTAATGGGCTACATCATCAGGCAGAAATTTCGGTATCCTGCGGTGAGACCGTATAAAACGGAGAATTTCTATGCGGCGGTGGATGCCCTGGTAAAAGAGGGGGTGCCTTATGGCGAAGAGAGAACGCCGGGATCAGCAGCTGTCCCAGCTGGAGGCGGCAGAAAAAAGAAACCGAAGCGAAAGAAAAAAAGCAAAAAAACATAGAGAAACAAAAGAAGAAAAGCTTTCCCGAAAAAGAGAGAAGGAAAGAAAAAAACTGGAGAAAAAGAGAAGGAAGGATAAGAAGATCCCGAGAACAGCACAGCAGTCTATTCCCTACATCCGTATGCTGCAGGATGGAATCTGCCAGGTGACGAAGACATTTTTCTCCAAAACGATCCAGTTTTATGATATCAACTATCAGCTGGCTCTGAATGAGGACAAAACAACAATCTTTGAGAATTACTGTGATTTCCTGAATTACTTTGATTCTTCCATCTCCGTGCAGCTGTCCTTCATTAATCAGCAGGTCGATGTTGCAGAGTATGAGAGGATCATTGATATTCCGTCGCAGAGGGATGCATTCAATGCAATCCGTGAGGAATATAAGACAATGCTGAAGAATCAGCTTTCCAAAGGAAATAACGGTCTGGTGAAAACCAAGTATATTACCTTTGGAATCGAGGCGGAAGATCTGAAAGCAGCAAGGCCAAGGCTGGAGCGTATTGAAACAGATATCCTGAACAACTTCAAGGTACTTGGAGCACAGGCACATTCCCTGAATGGAAAAGAACGTCTGGAAGTGATGTATCATATTTTCAATCAGGATAAAGTGGAACCGTTTCGCTTTACCTACAAAACACTGCCTTATTCAGGACTGAGTACGAAGGATTTCATTGCGCCACCTGGATTTGGATTTTCAAAGAAACAGTCCTTTACGATGGGAAATACCCTTGGATGTGTCAGTTATCTGCAGATCCTGGCACCGGAACTGACAGATCGTATGCTGGCAGATTTTCTGGATGTCGAAGATTCCATCAACGTGAATATCCATATTCAGTCTATTGACCAGTCTTCAGCGATCAAGATGATCAAAGGTAAAATATCCGATCTGGATAAAATGAAAATTGAGGAGCAGGCGCGCCCAGAAGGGCGTGAATAACAGTAGTTGGGACTACAACTGTAGAATAATGCAGTAAATCGTCCGTCTAACCGAAAGGCGAAAGCTGATACGGGACTATAGCATGACGGAGAAGCGGGGAGTTGCCTAAAGATGCTTTGGCACGACTGACCTGCAAGATTAAGTAGATATAAGGTTGAAACTAAGGAATGTTGAATGCGAGTTTCAAGTCCGTCTTTCGATGACGCAGGGGCAACGCATCCGAAGCCTTTGATATGTTGTGTTTGTGTATTTTGTTCGCACAAACAATTATTCCGATTCATATGACACGTTGGAGAACCAATAGTAACGAAACGAAAGCACAACCGACAATCTACACCCAATTATTCACGCAAACTGGGGATTACCTAAGTGAGAACGCTCATCATTAGGGCTATGTGTAATGCCATTAGGCGATAAATCTCAAGCCGTAAAAAGCAAGAGAGATGACACTGAATATCTCATATGGTAACGGAGCTTCCGTAGTAGTCCGAGGACCCTGAATTGACAGGGAAGGCTGTAAAAACAGATACGGGAAAACCGTCCACATGGCGAAGGGAAGCAGTTATTGTGTACCAAATATTGAAATTGATTAGGGAGGAAAACCTCAAATGAAACCAACAATGGAAATTTTGGAAAGAATGAAGAAAAATTCTGAAACAAACAAGGACGAAATATTCACAAGGGTATATAGATACCTTCTTCGTCCAGACATTTACTATGTAGCATATCAAAACCTGTATTCCAATAATGGTGCATCCACCAAAGGCGTTGATGATGATACTGCTGATGGATTCAGTGAAGCAAAGATAGACAGAATTATTAAGAGTCTTGAAGATGAAAGCTATCAACCGAAACCATCACGCAGAATATATCTGAAGAAACCCAATGGAAAAATGCGCCCGCTTGGAATTCCTTCATTCACGGATAAGCTCGTACAGGAAGCGGTGAGGATGATTTTGGAAGCTATTTATGAACCGATATTTATGGATACCTCACACGGATTTCGTCCAAACAGAAGCTGTCATACGGCTTTAAAGGCTGTGAAGTATGAATTTCGTGGAGCAAGATGGTTTGTAGAAGGCGATATAAAAGGATGCTTTGATAACATCAATCATGATGTTTTAATATCCTGTATTAATTCTAAGATCAAAGATGCTCGTTTCATCAAATTGATTTACAAGTTTTTGAAAGCAGGATTTGTTGATGATTTTATTTACAACAATACATACAGCGGATGCCCGCAGGGTGGAATTATTTCTCCGATACTTTCGGGAATCTATCTGCATGAACTTGACAAATTTGTAGATGAAATCGCTAAGAAATTTAATGAGCCTGCCGAAGAAAAATTTACTGCTGAATACAGAAAACTTCAAAATGCTATAGCAGTCACAAAAAGAAAGTTAAAGAAAACAAAAAGTGTGACGGAGAAAGAAGAACTGTTGCGTTTACTCAAAAGTCAAAGAGCACAGTTACTTAAGACTCCATGTAAATCGCAGACGGATAAGAAAATAAAGTATATTCGTTATGCTGATGATTTTATTATTGGAGTTAATGGCAGCAAAGAAGATTGTATTAAAATTAAACAGCAGTTATCAGAGTTTATCTCTAATTCATTAAAAATGGAACTAAGTGAGGAAAAAACGCTGATTACACATAGCAATACCTATGCGAGATTTCTGGGATATAACATCCGGGTAAGACGTTCTAATACAGTCAAACCAAATGGAAGAGGGACGACGCAAAGAACTATGTCAAATGGTGTTGAACTTTCCATTCCACTTAAAGAAAAGATTAATGGTTTTTTGTTCAAACATGGAATTGTTTCACAACGAGAAAACGGGGAACTGGAACCAATATGCAGAAATGATATGTTACGCCTCACTGACCTTGAAATTGTATCGAGTTATAACGCAGAACTAAGGGGAATCTGTAACTACTATCATATGGCAAGCAACTTCTATATGTTGAATTATTTCAGCTATTTAATGGAATACAGCTGTCTTAAAACCCTTGCAGGAAAGCACCGTAGCTCAATAGGCAAAATCAAGAATAAGTATAGTGACCATAAAGGGAAATGGTGTATTCCGTATGAAACCAAAAACGGAATGAAATATTTGTATCTGTCGAAATATTCGGATTGTAAAAAGGGCAAAGATGCTACGGATACAATAACGAGTATGGCGCAGATTCACAAGAATACACGAAGTACCTTTGAGAGCAGATTAAAAGCTAAAAAATGTGAATTATGTGGAAGTACAACCAGCGAACAATATGAAATCCATCATGTAAACAAGATTAAAAACCTTAAAGGTAAAGAACATTGGGAAATCATGATGTTATCGAAGAGAAGAAAAACTATGGTAGTTTGCTGGGAATGTCACAAGAAAATCCACAATCAGAATTTTGAAATCAAACAATAATGGAGAGCAGTGTGCATCGAGAGGTGCAAGCACTGTTCGGAGGGGGGACTGTGAAAACCTGTCTTGGAAACAAGATAAGGCGTCACTTTCCTACCCTACAAAAAAGCGGTACGTTCCGGATATGATATGGACATCATTCCATCAGACCTGAATACATATGGCGGGGAGGCAAAGAGGCTGTTGGAAGATCTGCAGTCGAGAAATGAAAGGATGTTCCTTGTGACTGTTCTTTTCCTGAATACGGCAAGGACGAAGCAGGAGCTGGAGAATGCGGTGTTCCAGACATCTGGTATCGCACAGAAATATAACTGTTCCCTGCGCCGTCTTGATTATATGCAGGAACAGGGACTCATGAGCAGTATTCCGCTTGGATTGAACCTGATTCCGATTAAACGGGCACTGACTACCACATCTACGGCAATATTCGTTCCTTTTACCACACAGGAGCTTTTCATGGCAGGGGAATCCCTGTATTACGGGCTGAATGCCCTCAGTAACAACATGATTATGGTTGACCGGAAGAAACTGAAAAATCCCAACGGACTGATTTTAGGTACACCCGGTTCCGGAAAATCTTTTGCTGCGAAGCGTGAGATCACAAATGCTTTCTTTGCAACACAGGATGATATTATCATCGGTGACCCGGAAGGAGAATATTATCCACTGGTCAACGCACTCGGCGGGCAGGTTATCCATATCTCACCAACGAGCCATGACTATATCAACCCCATGGACATCAATCTGGATTATTCAGACGATG
>JBJELB010000096.1:0-28022 GCA_051878935.1 Lachnospiraceae bacterium
CAATCCTCTGTACGAGAAATTGAAGATGTACTATGTCACCGGTGGTATGCCGGAACCTGTGTTGATGTGGACGGAAGGCCGTGATGTTTCCGCTATGCAGGAAGCACTGTCCGGTATCATTGGTGCTTATGAGCGTGACTTTGCAAAGCATCCCAACATCAGCGAGTTCCCGAAGATCTCCATGATTTGGAAGTCCATACCGTCCCAACTGGCAAGGGAGAATAAGAAGTTTATCTACAAGGTTGTTAAGGAGGGTGCAAGAGCCCGTGAATACGAGGATGCCCTGCAATGGTTGGTAGATGCCCGACTGGTGCATAAGATCTACCGCAGTTCCGCTCCCGGCCTTCCGGTGGCTGCTTACGATGACCTTTCTGCATTTAAGATTTATCTGGTGGATGTAGGTTTGCTCCGCCGTCTGGCACAGTTGGCTCCGACTGCCTTCGGAGAAGGTAACCGCCTGTTCACTGAGTTCAAGGGGGCACTAACTGAGAACTTTGTGTTGCAGACTTTGATCACACAATTTGAAGTAGTTCCTCGTTACTGGACGCAGAGTAATCCTCCTTATGAGGTGGATTTCCTGATTCAGCGTGAGAATGATATTTTCCCTGTTGAAGTCAAATCCGAAGCCAATACATCCAGCAAGAGCCTTAAGAAATTTAAGGAACTGTTCCCGGACAAGGTAAAACTCCGTGTGCGGTTCTCTCTGGATAATCTGAAGCTGGATGATGATGTATTGAACATTCCGCTGTTTATGGCAGATCAGTCGGATAGACTGATTGGGCTGGCGTTGGAGAAACTGCAAAGTCCGGTTAGTGTTTCAATGAACACGCCAATACCGAATTAAGAGGAATACAAAAAAAGTAGTTGACAACATAGGGTGTTCATGTTACACTTCATTCAATTAAACCGATGAAGCGGAGATAACGGTGATTATGCCTCTACAGAGAGCCTGCGTTGCTGAGAGTCAGGTAAGAAACAGGTCATCAAATGGACCGCCGAGGGTGCAGTCAAATGCGTGTATTGCATGCAGAGTATTCTGTGACGTGAGGGCATACGTTAGTTGCCGGGGATATGTTAGTATCCTGCAGAGGGCATAGCTGTAATCAGTTATGAATCAAGGTGGCATCGCGGATAAGTTTTATTCGTCCTTGACGGAAATGATATTCTGTCAGGGACGTTTTTTTGTTTATATAAGACATGTCAATTTCCGGCGGCTGTCGCTGACTGCGGTGCATATCTGTTTTTTCTTGCACCGCTACGTTTGAAATCGAACGGAAGTGTGCCCAAAAAAGATACTGAAATCACTAGCGGTTGACGAAAACTTGCCAACGGCGCGTTGCGTGACGTCCATTGGAGTGCTTGTCTTTCTACAAACCGGGGTGTCAGCGGAAAAACAGATATGCACCGCAGTCAGCGACAGCCGCCGGGAAAATGTTATATTTTTTATGTAAAAATTGGAGGTGACGGTATGAAGATTCTACCAGATTTGAAGACAGTAAAAGAGATTGCACAGACCGGCAGGTATAAGGTATTGCCGGTCAGCTGTGAGATGTTATCAGACATTTGTACACCGATTGAAGCATTAAGAAAGTTAAAAAATATATCCACTCACTGCTATATGCTGGAGTCGGTTGCTGAAAATGAGAAATGGGGAAGATATACCTTTCTTGGTTTTGATCCCAAAATGGAGATTACCTGTATGGATGGGGAGCTGATTGCCGGTAATATTAAGATTCAAACCGATGATCCGTCTACATTTATTCGACAGATACTCTCTGATTATAAGAGCCCGAGGTTCGATTATCTGCCGTCCTTTACAGGCGGTCTGGTCGGGTATTTCTCCTATGATTACCTGAATTACAGTGAGCCAACGGTCAAAACGGAGGCTTTGGATACGGAACAATTTAAGGATGTTGATCTGATGCTGTTTGATAAAGTCATCGTTTTTGATAACTTCCGCCAGAAAATTATTCTAATCGTAAATATGTCTCTGGATGACCCGGAAACCGGATACAACAAAGCACTGATTGAGTTGGAGCAGCTAAAAGATTTGTTGCGCAATGGTGAGCAAAAACAGGAAACAGGCGGTCATCTGACAGGGGAAGTGATTCCTTTATTTGATAAAGAAACGTATTGTGAGATGGTGGAGCAGGCAAAACACTATATAAGAGAAGGAGATATCTTTCAAATCGTGTTGTCCAACCGGCTATCAGCACCATTTGAAGGAAGCTTACTTAACACATACCGTATGCTGAGGACGATGAATCCTTCGCCATATATGTTCTATTTTTCCGGAACGGATGTTGAAGTTGCCGGAGCTTCACCGGAAACCCTGGTAAAGCTGGAAAATGGAGTGCTTCATACCTTCCCGTTAGCTGGAACGAGACCTCGTGGAAAAACAGAGGAAGAGGATAAAGTACTGGAAACAGAATTGCTTGCCGATGAGAAGGAACTGGCAGAACATAATATGCTGGTGGATCTTGGAAGGAATGACCTGGGTAAAATCAGTAAATTCGGTTCGGTAGAAGTGGAAACCCTGCATTCGATTGAACGATATTCACATGTGATGCACATTGGTTCAACGGTAAGAGGAGAGATTCGGGAAGAAAAGGATGCCCTGGATGCAGTGGAAGCAGTCCTGCCGGCAGGAACCTTGTCCGGTGCACCGAAGATTCGTGCCTGCCAATTGATAGGTGAGCTGGAGAATAATAAACGCGGCATCTATGGTGGAGCGATCGGTTATATCGATTTTACCGGAAATATGGATACCTGTATTGCGATTCGCATTGCCTACAAAAAGAACGGAAAAGTATTTGTAAGAAGCGGAGCCGGAATTGTAGCGGATTCGGTTCCGGAAAAGGAATATCAGGAATGTATCAATAAGGCACAGGCGGTTGTGAATGCATTGAAGATAGCAGAGGAGGCGGATGTATGATATTACTGATTGATAATTATGACAGTTTTTCTTATAATCTGTATCAGATGATTGGCGAGATTTGTCCGGATATCAGAGTAATCAGAAATGATGAGGTGTCAATAGAAGAGATAAAACAATGGAATCCGGATCATATCATTTTATCACCCGGACCGGGACGTCCGGAAGATGCAGGCATAATCATAGATGTTGCCAAAACTCTGGGCAGGGATATCCCGATACTGGGGGTATGCCTGGGACACCAGGCAATCTGTGCGGCATACGGAGCTACGGTTACCTATGCAAAAGAATTGATGCATGGAAAACAGTCGGAAGTCAGATTTGACCGTACCTGTGCGTTGTTTCAGGGGATTCCTGAGGTGGCCAGCGTTGCACGGTATCATTCTCTGGCGGCTGATGCAGACACCATGCCGGAATGCCTGAAGGTTACAGCATTGACAACAGATGGAGAAATTATGGCAGTCCAGCACAAGGAGTATCCGATTTATGGAGTGCAGTTTCATCCGGAATCCATTATGACTCCGGATGGAAAAAATATGTTAAAAAATTTTTTAAGTAAATAGAGGGGGGACAGACATGATTAAAGAAGCGATTATGAAAATAGTGAATAAAGAAGATCTGACGTATGATGAGGCATATGCTGTGATGAATGAAATAATGAGTGGGGAGACCAGTGCTACACAAAATGCTGCTTTTCTGGCTGCGCTTTCCACCAAGAGTACGAAAGCAGAGACGATTGTAGAGATTGCTGGCTGTGCGGCAGCGATGAGAGATCATGCAGTCAAAGTCGATACAGGTATGGATGTGTTTGAAATTGTCGGAACCGGAGGTGACGGAGCACATAGTTTTAATATTTCCACCACTTCGGCATTGGTTGCTGCAGCCGGTGGAATGAAGGTTGCCAAACATGGTAATCGTGCTGCTTCTTCCCAATGCGGAACAGCGGATTGTCTGGAAGCGTTGGGTGTTAATATCATACAAAGTCCCGAAAAGTGCAGGGAATTATTAGAGGAAGCCGGCATGTGTTTCTTCTTTGCACAGCAATACCATACATCGATGAAATATGTAGGAGGAATTCGAAAAGAACTGGGATTCCGTACCGTTTTTAATATTCTGGGTCCTTTAACGAATCCTGCCGGTCCAAAGCTGCAATTATTAGGTGTTTATGACGAATATCTGGTTGAGCCGCTAGCGCAGGTTCTGATGAGTTTGGGTGTGGAACACGGCATGGTTGTTTATGGTCAGGATAAGTTAGATGAGATATCCATGAGTGCACCGACAACGGTGTGCGAGTTTAAAGACGGATGGTACAAAACTTATACAATTACACCGGAAGAGTTCGGATTGAAGCGTTGTACCAAAGCTGATCTGGAAGGTGGAACCCCACAGGAAAATGCAGAGATGACACTTGCTATCCTAAAAGGAGAAAAGGGACATAAGAGAGATGCTGTTTTGATGAATGCAGGTGCATCACTCTATCTTGGGGGGAAAGCCGAATCCATGCAGGCCGGTATTGAGCTGGCTGCAAAACTGCTGGATTCCGGTGCTGCCCTGGCTACCCTTCAGAAGCTGATTGAAGTAAGCAACCGAGTGGAGGAATCAGAATGACGATATTAGATCAACTGGCAGAACATGCAAAGGAACGTGTGGAATGTGCGAAAAGAAACCTGTCGCTGGAGGAACTCAAACATAGGGTGTGTGAACTTCCAAAAGGAAACCTTTCCTTCGAAGAAGCACTGAAAAAGAAAGGGATGTCTTTTATCTGCGAATGCAAAAAGGCGTCCCCATCGAAGGGACTGATCGCACCGGATTTTCCTTATCTTGAGATTGCTTCGGACTATGAAAAGGCAGGCGCGGATGCGATTTCCGTATTGACGGAACCGAAGTGGTTTCTTGGAAGTAACCGGTATTTAGAGGAAATTGCAGAGACGGTAACGATTCCATGTTTACGGAAGGATTTTACCGTTGATGAGTATATGATTTATGAAGCGAAGGAATTAGGAGCGTCTGCGATCTTGCTGATATGCTCTATTTTAGGCAAAAATCAGATGAAAGAATATCTTCATATCTGTGACGAACTGGGCTTATCGGTTCTGACAGAAACCCATGATGAAAAGGAAGTGGAGATGGCACTCGATATCGGGGCAAGGGTTATTGGAGTCAATAACCGTAATTTGAAGGATTTCACTGTTGATACGGAAAATAGCAGAAAACTTCGTGCAATGATTCCGCCGGATGTACTGTTTGTATCCGAAAGCGGTGTGAGCACTCCGCAGGATGTGAAGCGATTACGCGATATTGGCGCAGATGCTGTATTGATTGGTGAGTCACTGATGCGGGCACCGGATAAGAAAGTGAAGTTGGCAGAACTAAGAGGTTTGTTATGACAAAAATAAAATTGTGTGGACTGACAAGAGAAGAAGAGATTCGGACTGCGAATGAATTGATGCCGGAATATATCGGGTTTGTCTTTGCCCCAAATAGCAGGAGACGGATATCCCCTGCAAAAGCCATGGAATTAAGAAAACAATTACATCCTGCTATTCGGACAGTCGGAGTATTTGTTCAGGAAGAAGTGGAAGCAGTGGCTGCTTTATTACATAGAGGGGTCATTGATATTGCACAGCTGCATGGTAGTGAGGATGAGGAATATATCAGAAAACTGCGTACTCTTTCAGAGCAGCCCATCATAAAAGCATTTCGATGTGAATCAGAAAGAGACATGATTGCAGCACAAGGCTGCCCGGCAGATTATGTACTTTTAGACTCCGGAACAGGAGGAAGCGGAGAAGTCTTTGACTGGACGTTGTTAGAAACGATGCAAAGACCCTATTTTCTGGCGGGAGGACTTACTGATTTGAATGTTTCTGTACCGGTGGAGCGATATCATCCTTATGCTGTGGATGTAAGCTCCGGTATTGAAAGTAATGGAGTAAAAGATATAGAAAAGATGAAAGCATTTGTCTGTGCTGTTCGTAAGGCAGACAGGAAAGGATGAAATCATGACGAATGAAAACGGACGTTTTGGTATTCATGGAGGACAGTATATACCGGAGACCCTTATGAATGCTGTAATTGAGTTGGAAGAGGCATATAATATATATAAAAACGATCCTCAATTCAATCAGGAACTGACAAGATTATTAAATGAATATGCAGGAAGACCTTCAAGACTGTATTATGCTGAAAAAATGACAAAGGATCTGGGTGGTGCAAAGATCTATCTGAAACGGGAGGATTTAAACCATACAGGTGCGCATAAAATCAATAATGTGCTTGGACAGGCGCTGCTTGCAAAAAAGATGGGAAAGACCCGTCTGATTGCAGAAACAGGGGCAGGACAACATGGAGTGGCAACAGCAACGGCGGCAGCATTACTCGGTATGGAATGTGTCGTATTTATGGGAAAAGAAGATACGGTTCGTCAGGCATTGAATGTATATCGTATGAGATTACTGGGAGCAGAGGTTGTGCCTGTTACTTCCGGAACCGCAACATTAAAGGATGCCGTTTCGGAGGCAATGCGCGAATGGACAAGCCGCATTGCAGATACCCATTATTGCCTCGGTTCTGTCATGGGTCCCCATCCTTTCCCTACAATTGTAAGGGATTTTCAGGCAGTGATTTCCAGAGAAATGAAGGAACAGATTCTTGAGAAGGAAGGAAGATTACCGGATGCTGTCATTGCCTGTGTCGGTGGTGGTTCCAATGCGATTGGAAGCTTTTATCATTTTATTGAAGATAAGGATGTCAGACTCATTGGGTGTGAAGCTGCCGGACGCGGTATTGACAGCTTTGAAACGGCTGCTACCGTTAATACCGGAAGCGTTGGAATCTTTCATGGTATGAAATCCTATTTTTGTCAGGATCAATACGGACAGATTGCACCGGTCTATTCGATATCAGCCGGGCTTGATTATCCGGGTGTCGGGCCGGAACATGCCTATCTTCATGACATCGGACGTGCCGAATATGCTCCGGTCACCGATGAAGAAGCGGTATGTGCCTTCGAATATCTGTCGAAAACAGAAGGAATCATCCCGGCAATTGAATCAGCACATGCAGTTGCCCATGCAATCAAGCTGGCACCGACGATGAATCAGGAACAGATTATCATCATCACCATATCCGGAAGAGGAGACAAAGACTGTGCAGCGATTGCCAGATACAGAGGGGAGGATATTCATGAGTAAGATAAAAGAAGCATTTCAGAATGGAAAAGCGTTTATCGCCTTTATTACTTGCGGCGATCCCGATTTGGAAACAACAGCAGCAGCGGTTCGCGCTGCAGTCGATAATGGAGCGGATCTGATTGAGTTGGGAATCCCGTTTTCTGATCCTACAGCAGAAGGACCTGTGATACAGGCAGCAAGTTTGCGTGCCTTGGATGCAGGAACTACAACAGATAAAGTATTTGAACTGGTCAGAGAATTACGTAAGGAGATCACAGTTCCTATGGTGTTTATGACCTATGCCAATGTGGTGTTTTCGTATGGTGCAAAGAGATTCATTTCTACTACGAAAAGCATTGGAATCGATGGATTGATCCTGCCGGATCTTCCGTTTGAAGAAAAGGATGATTTTTTACCAATTTGTCATGAATATGATGTAGATTTGATATCTCTGATTGCTCCGACTTCAGAGAACCGAATAGCGATGATTGCAAAAGAAGCGGAAGGGTTTCTTTATATTGTCTCCAGCCTGGGAGTGACCGGTGCGAGAAGTGAGATAAAAACGGATTTGAAGTCGATAGTGGATGTCGTACGACAATATACGGATATTCCCTGTGCCATTGGTTTTGGTATTTCTACACCGGAACAGGCGCAGAAGATGGCAACTGTCTCAGACGGTGTGATCGTTGGCTCTGCTATTGTAAAACTGCTGGAACAGCATGGAAAGTCGGCTCCGAAATACATTGGTGAGTATGTAAGGACAATGAAGGATGCTCTTGGGTAAGATAAGGAGATAAGAAAATGGCGGGTATGAAATACGTTGAAATATCACTCGAAATGTGGGGATGTGTTTTTTGCCTACTTGCTGCTGCATGTCTGTTTGTTGTCAGAAAAATGGACTATCATGGAGGTTGGGAGTTGATCTGCATGGAGACCTGCAATGCCCTTCTCTTGTTGATGGATGCCCTGGCATGGGGCTTTCGAGGAAACACAAGTAAATTTGGGTGTTGGATGACACGTATCAGTAATTTTATGGTATTTGCATTAGGATATTTGCTGATGGCACTGGCTACTGCTTATTTTGGGAAAAGGGTTTCAAGTGCCGGTGGAAAACAGGAACGGACATGGCGTTACATCATTTATTTTTTCTGTATCTTGTCAATTGTACTACTGCTCATATCGCAGTTTACTCATTGGTTCTATGATTTTGATGCACACAATTTATACTATCGGAAAGAACTGAGTTGGATGTTGCAGGTGACCGGTATCATTGGAATGATGCTGAATGCAGTTACGGTGTTAAGAAACAGAAAAATTTTCAATCTCATGGAATTTTCTTCTCTGTTGTTTTATATCATTCTTCCGACGGCGGCTACGACAGTACAGATTTTTGTTTACGGCTTTAATTTCATTAATCTGGCCACTACCATAGCTCTTCTGTTGATTTTTGTTTCTTTTCTGATAGAACAGTCCAGAAGAATGCTGGAACAGGAACGAAAACTGAACATGGAAAGAATCAGTACGCTTCGTTCACAGATACAGCCTCATTTTCTTTTTAACTGTCTGGCGACGCTCCGTTACCTGTGTCGGAAGGAACCGGAAGAAGCGATTACTGCCATTGATGAATTATCGGGATTTCTCAGAGACAGTATTGAGTCACTGAGCAGAAACAGCTGCGTTCCTTTTGAGAAAGAACTGGATCTGGTAAAACACTATTTGTATCTTGAACAGAAACGCTTTGGTGACAAACTCAACATCGAATATGATATTCGTGCAACCGCTTTCCAGCTTCCATTGTTCAGTATGCAGCCTATCGTGGAAAATGCTGTGAGACATGGATTGCGCGGCAAGGATGATCAGGGGACTTTGCAGATTTCAACTACATCGGATGAAGAGTATTATGCGATACATATCAAAGATGACGGGATAGGATTTACAGTGGGAGATAAGAAGGATGATCATAAGCAGCATGTCGGTATCGAAAATGTCAGAAGCAGGCTTCATATGATGTGTGGCGGTACCCTTCAGATTGACAGTCAGCCGGGAAGAGGAACGGAGGCAGTGATTTATATACCAAAAAATCAGAAAGAGAAGACAGAAAGAAATAATAGAAACAAAAGGATGAATAAAGGGAGCAGGAGAAAAAGATGAGGATACTGGTTGTAGATGATGAGGTAATGATGCAGGAGGAAATGCGGTTCATAATCAAACAGGTAAGGCCGGAAGCGGAAATCACATGTGTTGGCTCCTATAGAGATGCCCTGCATCTGGCAGAGGAGGACAACTATGATGTTGCATTTCTGGATATCGAAATGCCGGAGATGGGGGGGATGGAACTTGCAAAGCGTCTGAAGGAAATATCCCCGCAGCTAAACGTCATTTTTGCGACAGCATATTCAGAATATGCGATGGAAGCCTTTTCCATGTATGCCAGTGGTTATTTATTGAAGCCGGTTCAGAAGGAAAATGTGGAGAGTGCATTATCGAATCTTCGATATCCCGTTTCGTTCAGAGAGGGAAAACTGCAGATCCGCTGCTTTGGCAGCTTTGAGGTATTCTATGAGGGAAAACCGGTACACTTTGGCCGGATTCTGTCTAAGGAAATACTGGCATACCTGATTAATCTCAGGGGCGCTTCTGCCAACACCGCGGAGTTGTGTGCTGCTATTTGGGAAGATTCCGTAGATTCAGAACGTAACAGACACTATTTCCGTAATCTGATTTCGGAATTAAGGAAGGTGCTGAAAAAATATCACTCAGAAGATATTCTCATTTGTAAGAGGAATTCGTTTGCGATTGATACAGACAAGGTGGACTGTGATTATTACAGATTTTTGAACAATGATGTGGCTGCCATAAACAGTTATTGTGGTGAATATATGAGGCAGTACAGCTGGGCAGAGATGACCCTGGGACAGTTGGAGAGAAACAGAAGAGATAAAGAGTAAAATTTGTCTTGACAAGAACAGTATTATTTTTTATACTAAGTGTACTAAGAGTGATAATACAGTTGTAAAGGTGGTGAACGAAATGCTTCGGATCAATTATCGTGATGTCCGGCCGATTTATGAGCAGGTCCGGGATGCCCTCAGGGAGCAGATTATCACAGGAGAAATTGAGCCTGACGAAAAGATTCCATCGGTACGGGAGATGGCGGCAAAGCTGGTTATTAATCCGAATACGATTCAGCGTGCCTACCGTGAGCTGGAAAGTGCAGGTTATATTTACAGTGTGAAAGGAAAGGGTTCCTTTGCCTGCGGTGATGCCAGGCTGGTTTCCAAAAGGAGAGATGAGCTTTTGCTTCAGATGAAGGAGATTGCTTTGGAATTAGAGCATATTGATACTCCGAAGGAACAACTCATTCAAGTAGTAAATGATATATATAAGGAGGCATAGTGATATGATTCAAGTGCAGAATCTATGTAAAGAATTTGATGGCTTTCATGCATTGAATGGTGCGACATTGCATGTAGAAAAAGGCTGTGTGTATGGTCTTGTAGGTCCGAACGGTTCGGGTAAAACAACGCTGCTTCAGCATCTCGCAGGTGTGTACCGCCAGGATGCCGGCAGTATTTTAATCGATGGAAAGGAAGTCTATGAGAATCCTGATATCAAAGCAAGGATTGCTTACATACCGGATGATATTTATTATTTTCCACAAGCGAATCTGAATGAGATGATGAAGTACTATCGTGGTTGTTATCCCGGCTTTTCCAAGGAACGCTTTGAACGTCTGTCAGAAGCGTTTCCGGAGATTGACCTAAAGAGACCGCTTCGTAAGCTTTCCAAAGGAATGTTAAAACAGGTTGGGTTCTGGCTGGCGTTGTCCTGCTGCCCGGATGTGATTCTGCTGGATGAGCCGGTTGACGGCTTAGATCCGCTGATGCGTCATCAGATATGGAGTCTGCTGTTATCCGATGTGGCTTCCAGAAATGTGACAGTTCTTGTATCCTCTCATAATCTTCGTGAGTTGGAGGATGTATGCAGCCACATAGGAATTATGAAGCATGGAAAGGTTCTGGTTGAGCAGTCGTTTGAAGAGCTTGACCGGGCAAGAGAAGATCTGAGTTTGGAAGAATATTTTATCAAAGTAATTGGAGGTGGCGAATATGAAGTCAAAGACATCCTTATTTCATAAGACGATTGCACTAAAAAACGTAAAACGTTTCTCTCCGATATGGGTGACTGTTTTGTTTTATTACCTGCTGCAATATCCATGGAGCCTCTATGTAAAGGTGAGTGAGAGCAAACAAATAGATCCGAAAGAACTTTGGTTTCTTTGTTTGAGAAACCTGTCTTATGATTTTATTTTTATTTTTGGTATAGGCTGTGTTATGGCATGGGTAGTATGGTCTTTTTTATATAATAAACGAAGCAATACTTTTATGATGAATATGCCATTGAAGAAGAAAACACTTTTTCTGACCAACTATAGTTCCGGCCTCTTATTGATCCTCATACCACAATGGATTGCATGGATGACGGCGGTTATACTCGCGGTTGGATGGAAACAGGAAGGAATCGGTCTGCTCTTACAGGTCGGTGCAGTGGAAACCGGTATTACCTTTTTCTTTTATAGTATGGCAACCGTAATCGGACTTATAACCGGTAATCTGGTTGCTATGCCGATATTGTATTTCATATTCCAGTTTGTGGGAAGCTATCTGTATGGTTTGTTTTATTCTATGAACCAGTTCCTTCTCTATGGATATACGATAAACCATACATCCAAAACTGCTGAAAGTCTTTCACCGATTTTGCATCTTGCAGAAAACGTCAAAATAACCTGTGATTATGATAGTAACATACTAAGCAACTGCACTCTGACGGGTGGAGTATATTCTACCCTATATGCTGCAGCAGGACTGCTGCTCACAGTCATTGCTTATTATCTTTTTCATTATCGGAAGGCAGAAAAAACAGGTGATGTAATTGCTTTTGCCTGGCTTCGCCCTATCATAAAATATGCTTATATCGTATGTTTTACCGGATTATTTGTAATGATTGTCGGAGCAACCGGTTTCCTTTATGAAACCGCTCCACACCTGCTGCTCCGTCTGATTCCGGTTGTTGTGATAGGAGTTTTTGTTGCGTATCTGACAGCGGAAATGCTGCTTCAGAGAAATTTTCGTGTCATAAATCGAAGTCATGCGTCTCATTGTGGAATCTGCACCGTTGTTCTGGGATTGTTTGTCCTTGCATTCAGCCTGGATATTACCGGATATGAGAACCGGATACCGGACAGCAAAGATGTGGAAAGCATTCATCTGAATAATGGAGGAGAAATCACGGACCCTGCATTGATAGAGGAGATAGTAGCATGGCATCAGATGGCAGTTGATAAGAAAGAGGAACTGAGACAAAAAGATTATGAAATTACGCAAAGGTATGTTCCGGGAAATTTCTATGATTCGGTATCCCTGGAGTATCAGCTTAAAAACGGAAAAACACTCTGCCGCAGTTATTCTGTCCACTATAATGAGAAGAACAGCAGTCAGCAGGATGAATATGTAGCTTTGTGGGAAACCATCATCAATGAACCGGCTTATGTATATGCTTCATGTTTTGCTTATGGAACGGAGAATATTGACAGCATTGAGATATATAAGTTAGAGGTCGAAAACGGTGAAGCTACGACAAGCCAGGAAGTATCAACAGAAATCAGAGGAAACTCAGCAAAGCAGCTGGCAGAATGTGTGAAACAGGATATTATGGAACACCGGTACGGACGGCAGACTCTGCCGATGATAGTGAGAGATGGTCAGCACAAAAAGAGTGAATATAGTCTGTGTGTTAACTACAAAACAATGGATGACACCTCATACTATTCACACAGTATCGAGATTACAAGGGATTACCTTGAAACGATGAAGTACCTGAGTGGAATCCAATTCAAAGCGCAGAACGATAGCTACTCGGTGTTTGATTAACCTGTTGCTTAAACGCTTTCGAAAAATAGAGGTTATTCTCGAATCCAACGGAATAGGCAATAGTAGAAACAGGCAGGTCTGTATTCGTAAGAAGATAACAGGCCTGTCTGATTCTGTATTGTGTTAAGTATTCTTTTGGAGACAGCTGCAGATGGGATTGAAAGCAGCGGTACAGATGGCTGCGGCTGACACCTGCATATTCTGCCACTTCTTCGATGGTAATAGGATAAGAATAATTATTGGCAATATAGTCGAGAGCCTTATCAATATAATGGGTCTGAGTATCAACCGGGCGTGCCTTTGGAGTTGCGTGTTTCATAAAAAGAGACAATAAGGTATAGAGCCCCCCGGTCATGGAAACGGCGGAAAGATAGGTGTTTCCTTTCACTTCAAAAATCAGGGAGAGCTGTTGACGAATCGCCGCATCCGCAACATTCTTCCTAATGATAGGCTGTTTCACTGAAAAGTCGGTCAATGCCAGAATCGTACGCGCATCACTTCCGGTAAATCCAACCCAGGCATATTCCCATGGCTCTTCAGAATCGGCATAATACTTTACTTCGGTATTCGGATAGAGGATAAAGGAATCACCGGCAGTTAATTCGTATTGGATGCCGTTTGCTTCATAATATCCTTTACCGGATAAAATGTGATGAATGCAATAGTGATTGCGTAGTCCCGGCCCCCATTGGTAATCCGGTTCACAGCTTTGATATCCGACATTGCAAACGGATAGAGAACTCAACAGATGATCTTCTGTTTTATAAGAATGCTTATAGGTAGAACGTGATAATTCTTTTTCTTCTATGTTCATTGTCGGAGAATCCTTTCATAAATAAAATAGTGATTGTCTTTGCGTTTATTTTAATATATTATATTTATAGATGCAACATTTTTACATATAAAAGAACGGATTGTCTATTGTAGCATTTTGTAATTATATTAAAATGAACTTAGGAGTTTATGTATTGAAAGGAGTTTCACATGAAAGCAATCAAAGAAAAAATGGTAACACAGTTTGAAGAGTTATTTGGCTCTGCCGATGGAGCGGGTTATTATTTTGCTCCGGGACGTGTCAATCTAATCGGAGAGCATACGGATTATAATGCAGGTCATGTATTCCCGTGCGCACTGACGATTGGTACCTATGGTCTGGTAAAGAAAAGAGAAGACAGAGCATTGCGTCTCTATTCTATGAATTTGACGAAGATGGGTGTTGTGGAAGCGGATTTGGATCATTTAGAATATGATGCTTCGCATGGCTGGGCGAATTATCCATTGGGTGTCATCTGGGCATTTGCAAAAGATGGTCGTACGTTAGACTGTGGTATGGATATCGTGATATGGGGTGATATTCCAAATGGCTCCGGACTATCTTCCTCTGCATCTCTGGAAGTTTTAACGGGGTATATTCTAAAAGACCAATACGGTTTTGAGGATGTAACACGCATTGATCTTGCAAAAATCGGTCAGTATTCAGAGAACAATTATAACGGTATGAACTGTGGTATTATGGATCAGTTTGCCGTGGCAATGGGTAAAAAAGACTGTGCGATGTTTTTGGATACCAGTGATCTGTCTTATGAATATGCCAGAATCCAGTTGCCGGATGCTAAAATCGTAATTACAAACAGTAAAGTGAAACACAGCTTAGTAGAT
This sequence comes from Lachnospiraceae bacterium, assembly GCA_051878935.1. Taxonomy (GTDB): domain Bacteria; phylum Bacillota; class Clostridia; order Lachnospirales; family Lachnospiraceae; genus CANQDT01. The sequence goes on from JBJELB010000096.1 coordinate 14,697, forward strand.
TCGAAATATAATGAGCGCCGTGAAGAGTGTGCCATAGCGTTGGCAGAATTACAGACCAGATTAGATATTCAGGGCTTGGGTGATCTGGATGTTCCAACCTTTGATGCCAATGTAGATTGTATCAAAGATGCTGTCCGTCAGAAACGTGCAAAACATGCAGTATATGAGAATCAGAGAACGATTGAGGCAGTTGCTGCACTGAAAGAAGACAATATAGCAAGATTTGGCGAATTGATGAACCAGTCCCATATCTCCCTTCGTGATGATTACGAAGTGTCTTGTGAAGAAATCGATTTGTTAGTAGATTTAGCATGGAAAGTAGATGGAGTGATCGGTTCCCGTATTACCGGTGGTGGTTTCGGTGGATGTACCGTCAGCATTGTCAGAAATGATGCGGTAGATGCTTTCATTGAAACCGTTGGAAAACAGTATCGGGAAAAAGTGGGACACGAAGCAGAATTCTATATTGTAGATATCGGTGAAGGTGTTATGAAATTAGATTAATTTGAGGAGAACGTTTGTCATGTTATACGAAGATATTAAAAAATTAGTGACATATGGTATTCAAACCGGTTTAACACCGGAATGTGAGAGAATCTATACAACAAATCTGCTGCTTGAGATGATGCAGGAGGATGAATATGAAGATGTTGCGATTGATGATAGTGATATTGTGTTAGAAGATGTCCTTGCCGGTCTGTTAGATGAAGCTGTGAAACGTGGAATCATTGAAGACAGTGTGGTGTATCGTGATTTGTTTGATACTAAACTGATGAATTGTCTGATGAAACGTCCGGCACAGATTCAGGCAGAGTTTGAGAAAGAATATGCAAAAAGTCCCGTGGATGCTACAAACTACTATTATAAACTGAGTCAGGACAGTGATTATATTCGTCGCTATCGTATCCAAAAAGACCGTAAATGGACGGTAGATACAGAATATGGAACATTGGATATTACGATTAATCTATCCAAACCGGAGAAAGACCCGAAAGCGATTGCAGCAGCAAAAAATGCAAAACAGTCCTCTTATCCAAAGTGTATGCTTTGCGTAGAAAATGAAGGATATGCAGGCAGGACGAATCATCCGGCAAGAGAGAATCATCGCATCATTCCGATTACGATTAACAATAGTCAGTGGGGATTCCAGTATTCTCCGTATGTATATTATAATGAGCATTGTATCGTATTTAACGGTCAGCATGTTCCGATGAAAATCGAACGGGCTGCATTTGAGAAATTGTTTGATTTTGTAGATTTATTCCCACATTATTTCCTGGGTTCGAATGCAGACCTTCCAATTGTAGGTGGTTCCATCTTGAGTCATGACCATTTCCAGGGGGGACATTATACGTTTGCGATGGAAAAAGCACCGGTGATTCACAGCTTCCGGGTGTCCGGTTATGAAGATGTGACAGCCGGTATAGTAAAATGGCCATTATCCGTGATTCGTTTGCAGGGAAATGACCGTCAACGTGTCATTGATTTAGCAGAGCATATTTTAGATGTGTGGAGAGGTTATACAGACGAAGCAGCATTTATCTTTGCTGAAACGGACGGGGAACCACATAACACCATTACACCGATTGCCAGAAAACGCGGTGATTTATATGAGATGGATCTGGCACTGCGCAACAATATTACGACGGAAGAACATCCGCTTGGTGTCTATCATCCACATGCTCATTTACATCATATCAAGAAAGAAAATATTGGTCTGATTGAGGTCATGGGATTAGCTGTTTTGCCGGCTCGATTAAAGGACGAGTTGGAACTGCTGGCGGAGTATATTGTTGGACAGAAAGATATCCGTGCGAATGAAGCAATTGCGAAACATGCAGATTGGGTAGAAGAATTCTTACCACAGTATGAGAACATTACGGAATCAAACGTGGAAGAAATCTTGCAACAGGAAGTTGGCAAGGTGTTCTGTCAGGTATTAGAGGATGCCGGAGTGTTCAAATGCGATGAAGCGGGAATGGAAGAGTTTTTGAGATTTGTGAATGTGTTGTAATCGAATAGCAACAAAAAACTTCCCTGTACTTTGACCGAGTAGGGAAGTTTTTCTTGTATTCATTCCCAATTTGTGTTACTATTTCTCATAAGTTTTGGATACATAGATGATAAATGGAGGACAGGAAGATGCAACCTATTTCATTGCAGGAAGAATTGAAGAACAATAGTTATCCGGGCCGCGGTATTGTGATTGGACGATCCAAAGACGGAACGAAAGCGGTAACCGCTTATTTCATCATGGGACGTAGTGAGAACAGCCGTAACCGTGTGTTTGTGGAAGAAGGCGAAGGAATTCGCACTGAGGCGTTTGATCCTTCCAAACTTACCGACCCGAGTTTGATTATTTACGCGCCGGTTCGTGTGTTGGGCAATAAGACGATTGTAACGAATGGTGATCAGACCGATACCATTTACGAATTAATGGATAAACAGCAGACATTCGAACAGGCTCTGCGTACAAGAGAATTTGAACCGGATGCACCGAACTATACTCCTAGGATTTCAGGTATTATGCATATTGAGAATGGCACATACAGCTATGCAATGTCCATTTTAAAGAGTAACAACGGGAATCCGGAAGCCTGTAACCGATACACATATTCCTATCAGAATTGTGTAGCAGGTGAAGGCCGTTTTATTCATACTTATATGTCTGATGGCAATCCGTTGCCTAGCTTTGAGGGAGAACCAAAATTAGTAGAGATTTTGGATGACATGGATGAATTCACTGATATGATTTGGAACAGCTTAAATGAAGAAAACAAAGTATCTTTGTTTGTTCGCTATATTGATATTGCAACAGGTACTTATGAAACAAAGATTATCAATAAGAATCAATAAGGAGAAAAGGTCATGAAGGAGCTAGAATTAAAATATGGATGTAATCCGAATCAGAAACCATCCCGCATCTATATGGAGAATGGTGAATTGCCAATTGAGGTGTTGAATGGAAAACCGGGATATATTAACTTTCTGGATGCATTTAACGGCTGGCAGCTTGTAAAAGAATTAAAGAAAGCAACAGGAATCTGTGCAGCAACTTCTTTTAAGCATGTTTCTCCGGCCGGAGCAGCAGTAGGCTTGCCTTTGTCTGATACATTAAAGAAGATTTACTGGGTGGATGATTTAGGGGAGTTAACCCCTCTTGCAAGTGCGTATGCCCGTGCCCGTGGCGCCGACAGAATGTCTTCTTTTGGTGACTTTATTGCATTGTCAGATGTATGTGATGTATGTACAGCAAAGATGATAAGCCGTGAAGTATCGGATGGTGTGATTGCACCGGGATATGAGCCGGAAGCATTAGAGATTCTGAAGAATAAGAGAAAAGGCACCTATAATGTGATTCAGATTGATGAGAATTATCAGCCTGATCCGATTGAGAGAAAACAGGTGTTTGGCATTACATTTGAGCAGGGTCGCAATGAGCTGGATATCAATGAAGAGATGTTTTCTAATATCGTAACAGAGAATAAGGATCTTCCTAAGGAAGCAATGATTGATTTGGCAATTGCAATGATTACCTTGAAATACACGCAATCCAATTCTGTCTGCTATGCGGCAGGTGGCCAGGCGATTGGTATTGGTGCTGGACAGCAGTCGCGTATCCATTGTACCAGATTAGCGGGTACAAAAGCGGATAACTGGTGGCTGCGTCAGTCTCCACAGGTTATGGGACTTCAGTTTGTAGATGGCATTCGTCGTGCTGACAGAGATAATGCAATCGACTTATATATTGGCGAAGATTATATGGATGTATTAAATGATGATGCATGGCCAACTATCTTTAAGGTGAAACCGGAAGTGTTTACACGGGAAGAGAAACGTGCGTGGTTGGATCAGATGCATGACATCACACTTGGTTCGGATGCATTTTTCCCATTTGGAGATAATATTGAACGTGCTCATAAGAGTGGAGTGAAGTATGTTGCACAACCGGGCGGTTCGATCCGAGATGATAATGTCATTGATACATGCAACAAATATGATATGGTCATGTCATTTACAGGAATTCGTTTATTCCATCACTAAATAGAAAAGGACAGGGGCGTTGCAAAATCATCATTTCCCAGAGCGACGCTCCTTTTCTGTATATTAGGAGTTTTGGTCGATTTCGTTTGGTTGTAGTTCGTAGCGGATTTTTTGTGTACCGCAGGGCTGCATGTGTAGTTTTTCGCAGACACCCAGGTTTTTATAAAGACCAGCACTCCAATGAATATCACGAAACGCGCCGTTGAGTTGTTTGAGTCAACCGCTAGTGATTTCAGTATCTTTTTGGGGTAAGCTTTCGCACGGTTTCAAACGTAGCGGTGCGTAAGCTCCTAAAATACAGGAGCTAAGCACCGACGTTTTCAAACGCCCCCAAAAAGATACATGAAACACTGCTGGTTGACAAGTTGGCTCATAAGGCGCGTAATCAAACGTGATAGGAATGGAGTGCTTAGTCTTTCTTAAACCTGAAAACGGTGCAAGAAAAACTACACATGCAGCCCTGCGGTACACAAAAAATCCGCTGCGAACAACCAAACGGAATGAGCGAAAGGTCTCAATATACAAAAACAGGAGCGTTGCTCCGGAAGAGGATGATTTTGCGACAACCCAATTTCTAAATATAAGGAGAAGAGTATGGGACAGGAAAAAAAGAAGATTTTGTTAATTGACGGGCATAGTATTTTAAACCGTGCATTTTACGGTCTGCCTGATTTGACAAACAGCAAGGGAGAGCATACTAATGCGGTGCTCGGATTCTTAAATATTGTGTCGAAGCTTGTGGAGGAAGAAAAAGCAACCAATATTCTGGTTGCCTTTGATGTAAAGCAACCAACATTCCGTCATCTTCAATATGCGCTATACAAAGGAACAAGAAAACCAATGCCGGAGGAATTAAGAGAACAGGTGCCATTGATGAAAGAAGTTTTGCAGTCGATGGGTGTTCTTTGTGTAGAAAAGGGTGGTTATGAAGCGGATGATATTATCGGAACTCTTTCGAGACGGGCATATCAGGAAGGTTTTGATGTTGTGATTGTTTCCGGTGACCGGGATTTACTGCAATTAGCGACAGATGAAATCCTTGTTAAAATTCCGAAGACAAAGTCTTCCGGAACAGTCGTGGAGAATTATTATCAGACAGATGTGGAGGAGTTATATGGAGTAAGCCCTGTAGAATTCATTGATATGAAGGGACTGATGGGGGATGCTTCGGATAATATTCCGGGAGTTCCGGGAATCGGTGAAAAAACGGCCGGCAAAATCATAGCACAGTATCATACGATAGAAAATGCATATGAACACATTGATGAGATTAAACCGAACAAAGCGCGTGAGAATCTTCAGGAATACTATGAACAGGCAATCTTAAGTAAAGAACTGGCTACGATTAAGCTGGATTGTGAATTGGATATATGCTGGGAAGATACAGCGATTGTTGATTTGTATAATGAGACATCTTATAAGATGTTTAAACGCTTGGAGTTTAAACAATATATTGCAAGATTTGATGCGGCTCATACGACAACGGGAGTAGCAGCGGAGTGTGAAGTCGTTGATGATTTGTGTCGAGCTGATGAGATATTTTCTGTATTAGAAAAAGTGACGGAACTCGGTTTTGCCGTCATTTATGAGGAAGAGCTGCTGGGAGTGTCTTTGAGTTTTTATAAAGGGGATCAGAGAAAGACCTATTATGTTGCTGTGGCAGGTATGATTACAGAAGCATATTTATCAGACCGATTATCATCAGTTTTAAGAGCATGTCCGCATAGCTATACGATTGGGCTAAAAGAACAATTGCCATATCTGAATATAGATGAACGGACTACCGGGGTGGTTGACCTGGAATTGGGAGCATATTTGTGTAATCCGGTGAAGGATACGTACACCTATGAAGACATTGCACGCGATTTTATAACAGCGGTCGTGCCTGGAAAGCAGGAAATCTTAGGAAGCATGTCTGTGCGTGAGGCTTTGCTCATCGAAACAGATTCTGCCAAACAGTATATTGCTTACCAATCGTGTATTCCTTTGCTTGCCGGCTCGGCGGTGATAGCAGCCTGTGAAGAAAAAAATATGAAGCAGCTGTTGCTGGATATTGAGATGCCAACCTTGTATACGTTGTACGACATGGAGGTTCGTGGAATACGTGTCAATGCGGATGCATTGTCGGAGTACCGTGATAAGCTGACAGAACAGCTGGATAGATTAGAACAGGAGATTTATGAGTTAGCAGGAGAAACGTTTAATATTCAGTCACCAAAGCAGCTCGGAATCATTTTGTTTGAAAAATTAAAGCTGCCGGGTGCAAAGAAAACAAAAAGCGGATATTCAACCAATGTCGATATTTTAGATCAATTAAAAGGCGACTATCCGATTGTCTCGAAGGTTTTGGATTACCGGACTTATGCAAAATTAAAATCTACCTATGCAGAAGGACTTGCGACGTTTATCAGACCACAAGACGGCAGAATACATGGTAAATTCCATCAGACGATTACTGCTACGGGTCGAATCAGCAGTACAGAGCCGAATCTTCAGAATATTCCGATTCGTATGGAGATTGGCCGCGAGATTCGGAAGGTTTTTATACCGGAGAATGGATATGTGTTTGTGGGAGCCGATTATTCACAGATTGAATTGCGGGTGTTAGCAGCTCTGTCCGGGGATGAAACGATGATTCAGGCGTTTGTACAGAATCAGGATATCCATGCAACGACAGCATCTGAGGTCTTTCATGTTTCTTTAGCAGAAGTGACTCCATTGCAACGCAGAAATGCAAAGGCGGTTAATTTTGGAATTGTATATGGAATCAGTGCCTTTGGATTGAGCCAGGATTTATCCATTTCAAGAAAAGAAGCATCAGAATATATTGAGAAATATTTTGCAACCTATCCAAAGATTAAAGAGTTTTTGGACCGCTCAGTCGAAGATGCGAAGAAAACAGGACATTCAGAAACAATGTTCCACCGCATACGGCCGATTAAAGAATTATCATCCAGCAATTATATGCAGAGAAGCTTTGGTGAACGTGTTGCTATGAATGCGCCGATTCAGGGAACCGCTGCAGATATTATTAAGATAGCAATGGTAGCTGTGAATATGCGTCTGAAAGAGCAACACATGAAATCACGTCTATTGCTTCAGATTCATGATGAACTATTGATTGAAGCACATGAATCAGAGGTGGAACAGGTAAAACAGATATTACAGGAAGAGATGCTTGGTGCAGTTTCCTTATCGGTTCCGATGCAGGTAGATGTTGCTGTCGGTTCAAACTGGTACGAAGCAAAATAAGGAACGAAAACATGAAGATCATAGGAATAACAGGAGGAATCGGTGCCGGAAAAAGCACCGTACTGGATATATTAAGGCAGGATTATCATGCCTATGTGATAGAGGCAGACAAGGTAGGACATTTGGTGATGCAGCCGGATGGTTCTGCTTATTTGCCGGTTATCAATACTTTTGGTAATAGTATTCTGGATTCTGATGGGCAGATTGACCGGAAAAAACTTGGTAGACTGGTATTTGCGCCGGGTGCAAAACAACAACTGGAAGCTTTGAATGCCATTATTCACCCTGCTGTAAAACAATATATCATGGAAGATATCCGGAAGGTTGAAACCGGTGGGCAATATGAGTATTATATCGTCGAAGCGGCACTTCTGATAGAAGATCATTATGATTTGATTTGTCATGAGTCGTGGTACATTTATGCCACAGAAGATGTGCGGTTAGAACGTTTATCTAAACAGAGAAATATGACGAACCAGGCAGCACGTGCTGTTATGCAGCAACAGTTGTCAGATGAGATTTTTCGTCAGAAATGCCGGTATGTGATAGACAATAGTGGTTCCCTGTCTGAGACAAGAGAGCAAATTTCTGTCATCCTGTCAGATTTTTATGGATAAATGTGTTTTATTATGTTATAATCTGCGGTAGGTTTATGCCTGAGAGTATAAAAAGTTAGGATGAAGAGAAATGCAGTTAACGAGCATAGCCAGTGGAAGCAGTGGAAACTGTATCTATGTTGGTGAAGAGAAATCGCACTTGTTGATTGATGCAGGTATCAGTGGAAAACGTGTTGAGCAGGCGCTGGGAGAACTTCAGGTGAATCCGGAAGAGCTGGAAGGAATTCTGGTTACCCATGAGCATGTGGATCATATTAAGGGTATCGGTGTATTGGCCAGGAAATACCGGCTTCCGCTTTATATGACCGAGAAGACAGGTGAATATATAAAAGAACATCAATGTATTGGGAAAATGGATGACAGCCTGATACAGTATATTCTTCCGGAACAGGAGTTTCGAGTCGGTGAATTTACCATCTGTCCTCATCGCATCTGGCATGATGCAGCAGATCCTGTCTGCTATACGGTAACAACCGATACGGCATGTGCCAGTATCGCAACCGATTTAGGAGATTATGATGAATGGTTGGCAGAACGCTTATCCGGTTGTGATATTTTATTCGTTGAAGCCAATCATGATGAGAAAATGCTGGAGGTAGGGCCGTATCCATATCAGCTTAAGCAAAGAATCTTAGGTCAGTACGGACATCTATCGAATGAGAAATCCGGTCAGTTGATAGCAAGATTATATAGTGACCGGTTACGAAATGTTTTTTTAGGACACCTGAGTAAGGATAATAATTATCCGGAATTGGCGTATGAGACAGTGAAACTCGAATTACAGCATGACAATCCACAAATTTTAGAACAAGTATCGGTACAGGTTGCCAGAAGGGATGCACTTTCGGGACTTGTTACGATTCATAATTAGGAGGAAAAACATGAAAAAAGTAGTCATTACAGTAGTAGGAAAAGATACCGTAGGAATCATTGCAAGTGTATGTAATTATCTTGCTGAGAATCAAATCAATATTTTGGATATCTCTCAGACAATCGTAGATGGTTATTTTAACATGATGATGATTGTGGATTGGAAAGCCACGAAAGAATTCAGTGTATTTCAGGAAGAGTTAACGAAGTTAGGCGAGAAGATCGGTGTTATTATTCAGGCACAGCAGGAAGATATTTTTAATTCTATGCACAGAATATAAGAATGGGAGACGGATATGATTAATTTACAGGAAGTATTAGAAACAAATCGCATGGTCAATGAACTGAACTTAGATGTTCGTACCATAACGATGGGAATCAGTTTGCTTGATTGTAACGGCTCTACCGTTCAGGAAGTATGCGATAAAGTATATGATAAGATTACAACGAAAGCAAAAGATCTGGTATCTACCGGTGAGGAGATTGCCAAAGCTTTTGGTGTTCCAATTGTGAATAAGAGAATCTCGATTACGCCGATTGCATTAGTCGGAAGCTCTGTATGTACCACTACGGATGATTTTATTGCCATAGCAAAAACTTTAGATAAAGCAGCCAAGACCGTTGGCGTTAATTTTATCGGGGGATATTCTGCCCTGGTTTCCAAGGGAATGACACCTGCGGATGAATTATTGATTCGTTCGATTCCGGAAGCACTGGCGACAACGGAACGGGTATGCAGTTCCATCAACGTAGGTTCAACGAAGACCGGTATTAACATGGATGCTGTAAAATTACTGGGTGAGATTATTCTGGAGACAGCTAAATTGACCAAAGATGCAGATTCCATAGGATGTGCAAAACTGGTCGTTTTCTGCAATGCACCGGATGACAATCCGTTTATGGCGGGTGCTTTTCACGGGGTAACAGAAGCAGATTGTATCTTAAATGTGGGTGTCAGTGGTCCGGGTGTTGTGAAGAAAGCACTGGAAGCTGCCCGCGGAAAAGATTTTGAGTTTTTATGTGAGACCATTAAGAAAACAGCATTTAAAGTAACCCGTGTGGGACAACTGGTAGCCCAGGAGGCATCCAGACGATTGGGAGTACCGTTTGGTATTATCGATCTGTCGTTGGCACCGACTCCGGCAAGAGGAGACAGTGTTGGTGAGATTTTAGAGGAGATTGGTCTGGAATATGCCGGCGCACCAGGAACAACGGCAGCATTAGCCTTGTTAAACGATCAGGTTAAAAAAGGCGGTGTTATGGCATCCTCTTATGTTGGTGGTCTGAGCGGTGCCTTTATTCCGGTCAGTGAAGACCAGCGGATGATTGATGCGGTATCAGCGGGAGCATTAAGTCTGGAGAAATTGGAGGCTATGACTTGTGTATGTTCGGTTGGTCTGGATATGATTGCCATTCCGGGCAGTACCAAAGCCACGACGATATCCGGTATCATTGCGGATGAAATGGCGCTTGGTATGATTAATCAGAAGACAACGGCTGTTCGTTTGATTCCGGTATACGGAAAAGAGGTAGGAGAGAAAGCGGAGTTTGGTGGTTTATTAGGATATGCGCCGATTATGCCGGTTAATCCGTTTTCATGTGATGATTTCATTAACCGCGGCGGCAGAATTCCTGCACCGATTCACAGCTTTAAGAATTAATGGATAGTATAGGAGACAGATACAATGGGAAATGTATATGATGTATTAAAGGAACGTGGTTTTCTGGCACAGGAAACACATGAAGAGCTTCGTGAGATGCTTGGCAAAGAGAGTATGACGTTTTATATAGGCTTTGATGCAACGGCAGACAGTCTGACAGCAGGTCACTTTTTGACAATCATGGCAATGATGCATATGCAGCAGCATGGACATAAGCCAATCGCTTTACTAGGTGGAGGAACTACCATGATCGGAGATCCATCCGGTAAATCTGATATGCGTACGATGATGACAAGAGAGACGATTGATCATAATGCCATGAGATTTAAGGAGCAGTTATCCCGTTTTATTGATTTTGATAATGGCGGAGCGATTCTGGAAAACAATGCGGATTGGTTAATGGACTTGAATTATGTTGAGTTCTTGCGCGAGATAGGTGTTCATTTCTCTGTTAATAAGATGTTAACGGCAGAATGCTATAAGCAGCGTATGGAGAAAGGCTTAACCTTTTTTGAGTTCAACTATATGTTAATGCAGGCATATGATTTTCTGGTATTAAACAGAAAACATAACTGCACATTAGAGATGGGTGGAAACGATCAGTGGAATAACATCCTGGCAGGTGCCGATTTGATCCGTCGAAAAGAAAGAAAACCGGCGTTTGGTCTTACATTGACTTTATTAACAACCAGTGATGGAAAGAAAATGGGTAAGACGCAAAAGGGTGCTGTGTGGTTAGATCCGGAGAAGACGTCTCCATATGAATTTTATCAATACTGGAGAAATACGGAAGACTCTAAAGTGGAAGAATGCCTGGGCTTACTGACATTTTTGCCAATGGATGAAGTGCGCCGTCTGGGAGCCCTGGAGGGTGCGAAGATCAATGAGGCAAAGGAAGTACTTGCTTATGAGGTGACCAAGATTGTTCATGGCGAGGAAGAAGCGAAGAAGGCACAGGAAGCTGCCAGAGCTTTATTTGCCGGTGGTGCCAAGAGTGCCAACATTCCTACTTATACTTATCCGGCCAGCCGTCTGGAAGAGGGTGTGGATTTAATCAGCATCTTAGTAGATACCGGGATGTGTTCTTCCCGTGGAGATGCCAGAAGAACGATTACACAAGGCGGTGTATCCGTTAATGATGAAAAAGTAACAGCGTTTGATGCCGTTGTGACAAAGAATGATTTTGATGAAGAAGGTACAGTCCTTGTGAAGAAGGGAAAGAAAAACTTCTACAAGATCACGGCAGAATAATAATAGAAAATGAGTATGATTGCATGAATAAATTAGCATTAAGTGATGAGATTTTATTATCGATTGAAAAACCGGCACGCTATATTGGCGGTGAGATTAATGCAGTGGTTAAGAATCCGGATGAAGTGGATGTGCGCTTTGCCATGTGCTTCCCGGATGTTTATGAAATCGGGATGTCCCATCTGGGGATTCAGATATTATACGATATGTTTAACAGACGCGACGATGTATACTGCGAGCGCGTCTATTCGCCTTGGATCGATTTGGATAAAATCATGAGGGAGCAGCATATTCCATTGTTCTCTCTGGAAACCCAGACTCCATTAAAAGAATTTGATTTTCTGGGAATTACGATACAATATGAGATGTGTTATACGAATATCCTTCAAATATTGGATTTAGGACAGATTCCTCTTTTTGCCGCGGAACGTACGGAAGCTGATCCGATTGTCATTGGTGGAGGACCGTGTACGTATAATCCGGAGCCTTTAGCTGATTTCTTTGATTTGTTTTATATTGGGGAAGGCGAAACCCGGTATGACGAATTGCTGGATTTATATATTGCACATAAAAAACAGGGGAAAAGCCGTGCTGAGTTTTTACGCCGGGCAGCGAAGATTGATGGTATTTATGTGCCATCTCTGTATGATGTTACCTATCATGAAGATGGAACGATTGATGCCATGATTCCCCGGTATGAGGGCGTTCCGGTAAAAGTACGAAAAGAAGTCGAAATGAACTTGAGTGACACCTGTTATCCGGTAAAACCTGTCGTTCCCTACATTAAGGCAACACAGGACCGTGTCGTGCTGGAGATTCAGCGTGGCTGTATTCGTGGCTGCCGTTTCTGTCAGGCAGGACAGATTTATCGTCCGGTTCGTGAAAGAGATGTTGAAGTTCTGAAGAAATATGCCGTGGAAATGCTTCAGAATACCGGACATGACGAGATCTCACTTAGTTCTCTCAGTTCCAGTGATTATTCGGCATTGAAAGAACTGACGTATTTTTTAATTGAAGAATTTAAGGAGAAAAAAGGAATCAATATCTCTCTTCCAAGCTTGCGTATTGACGCATTTTCGTTAGATGTCATGAGCAAGGTACAAGATGTAAGGAAAGGTTCGATGACATTTGCTCCTGAGGCCGGTTCTCAGAGAATGCGGGATGTCATTAATAAGGGACTTACGAAAGAAATCATTTTAAAGGGTGCCAAAGAAGCCTTTGATGGTGGCTGGACCAAAGTGAAACTGTATTTCATGTTAGGGCTTCCGGGTGAACAGGAAGAAGATATTCTGGATATCGCCAATCTGGCGAATGAAATTGCTGCAGAATATTATACGATTCCAAAGGAACAGAGAAATGGACGCTGTGCGATTACGGCAAGTGCTTCTTTCTTTGTACCAAAACCATTTACGGCACTGCAATGGGCGACGATGAGCGACTATCAGACCTATATGGATAAGGCACATGTGGTAAATGATGCAATGAAAGCACAGTTAAATCATAAGAGCCTGCGTTTTCAGTGGCATGATGCGCAGACTACGATCCTGGAAGGAGTACTTGCCAGAGGAGACAGACGTCTGTGTAAATCGATTTATGATGCGTATCAGGCGGGCTGAATATATGATGCGTGG
>JBJELB010000097.1:0-5568 GCA_051878935.1 Lachnospiraceae bacterium
CCCCACACAACCGTAACATTGTCTGTCACATCTATATCATCCGGGTTAATGTCAATATCATAAGCTTCATCCGGCTCACAGCTCCTGACACAACATTCCTCCAGCATCAGTTTGTCCATTGGTCTTGATACAAAATCAATTTCTGCCCAAGAATAATCTATTGTAATAATCTCTCCCAGACTTACTCCTGATGCTTTTGAAAGAACATCTGCCTTTGCTTTTGCGTCTGTTACCGCATTTGCCAACAACTCGTTTTTGCACTTCTCCGGCTCCGCTACCGTATATTCTATGCGAAACTCCGGTCTTACTGGAGAATGTCCAAGTTTATATAATACCTTACCCAGCCTCTTATTATCAGCAGGAAATTCAATCTTCATTCGATGCACACATTTATATCCTTCAAATCTTCTTTTCCAGCTTTTGTCCTTTGCCTGATAACTCTCATACTCAGCACTTACATTAAAGTTCAAGGTCTTAATATCTTCCCGTTCAAATCCTAAGTCTGAAAACATTTGCTTCAGATATTCTGTCATATGAGTGGATTCTTCCAATGCCGCATCATACTCTTCCTTCATACCTTCCATCGTCATAACCAGTCTGACCGTATCCGGCTTAACTGACAAATTTCCTTTACCTGTTACTCTGATTGTTCGTTCCATAGCAGTTCCTCCTAATCTTCTTGCCAATTTTCTGTAAATTCCTTTAATATAAAACCTAAAAGCTCCTTCGTTAATCTCACATATTTTCCAAATGGATTCATAACCAATCCCTGTACCTTTTCACTTTTGTATGCAATCTCCATCATGTCATATAAAGGAATTGACATGATGACATTTCCACACTGTTTGCGCCTTGATTCCTCTTCCCCTGTGAAAAAATAAAACCATTCTTCATCCTTTCCTTCTGTCACGGTATCCATGTGTAGTCTGACATCGTGATCCAGCGTAAGGGTATCTCCTTCCTTGAGATGATACACATCCAAATCAGAAAACATGTCTACTCCCACCGTTACAAAAGGCACCAATACATGACCTTTACTTTTCATTCTTGAACAAAGCATTGTCAGCAAAAACAGAAAGCTATCCTTGTCATCTTTCGCATACATCTGATGTATAGCTGTCTCAATGGCAGCATTTCCGGATAAATCTTCATATTCATCTGAGTGATAAACTCTCCTGCCAATAGTTTCATCAAATAACTGCATCACATGTAAGATATCCTCACTTACCAGGTTTCTGCATTCTGCCCGTAAAATCGCTGACATATCATAAAATGCTTCTGCGATACTTCCTGTTATGGCTGCGAGGGTATCCGTGTCACCGCCAAGTGAGACTGCATTTCTTACTGCATCCTCGAAATTTTCAGACTCCAGAAACGCAATGATTGCTTCCGGAACCGTTTGCTGGCAACTTTCCACATGATGATAAGTCGGTCTTATTTCATCCAATGTACGATTTAAATCATATCCAAACTCTTTGACTACATACTCTCTGATACCATCCTTATTCATCCCATGCCTTGCCAAAAAGATACAGCATGCCGTAGCCTCTGCTCCTTTGATACCTTCCGGATGGTTATGTGTTACTTCCGCTGTGTAAGCTGCCACCTCCCTGGTTCTCTCTAAAGTAGGATAAAGCCAGCCAACCGCAGACACCCGCATTGCAGAACCATTTCCGTAACTGTTATATGGCTTCGGGCTTCGAGCTGAGAGCCAATAGCGAAATCTTCCGCCATATCCGGCATGAGGATATCGCTTTCCCCAGTCCTGCATATTTGCTATCACAGCCTCCTCAATTTCTTCCTTTGTAGCATCCGGACCTACAGCAATTAAAGCCTCTGCGATTGCAGCTGTCATTACAGAATCATCCGTAAACTGACAACCTTTTGTAAACAGTTCAAAATCCTTTGTCTTAGCTCCTCTATCAAACTCAAATGGACTTCCAATAATATCACCTAATATTGCTCCGTACATAACTCCTCCTATCCCCGGTCTGTTCCGGTTCATTGCATCTTTTTCTTTATTACAATTACATTATATATTTGTACCTTATTTATTTGGTCGCTGAACGGGCGACACTTTCATGTAAAAGAAAAACGCCAGTATATAAAATACTGACGCATTTAATCTTCCAACAATCTATTTTTCTTTTTTCTTCCGTCTCCGGACTTCTTCCCTCAAAAGTGCATACTCAATGAAACTGTATATCAGTTCAGAAACATCTTTATCATCAAGGTACAATAATTTATTTATATCTATTGTTCCTAATTCTATTCCTGCTGAACCAACCCGGATTCCATCGCCATGTTGTGAAACCATAGCAACAATCTCATCACTTTTCATACTGCTTATCTGACCATTATGTAAAAAAACAGCTTTACCATCCGGCAACAGTTTAACAAATCTGTCAACATTATACTGAAGCGAATTATGGCTGGTCTTAAATCTGTCTATGGCTACTGTCATAGAGGTGTAACTGCCTCGCTTTTCACCTCGGAACCCTGCATCTGTACCAAATATAGAAAGTGATACAATCTGTGTTTCACCAAATCTATCATTTACCAAGAATGCTCTATACACACCATTATAGTGTCCGCCTCCGGCATTTCCATAATCCATATATCTCTGTCCAAGGTCTTCAAGAAGTTCAAAATTCTTGCGTTTCACCATTGGTAGTAGCTTATGCCCTGTATCAAGTAATGCCTGATACAGATTTACTGCAAGTGACCTAAGTGCTCCAGGTGTGTCTTCTCCAAAGATCCAGTTCCCCGAGTCATTATAATCCCAAATCAATTCCTGATTTTGTAATTCTTCCAATGTAAACCGGATTTCCTTTTCTTCTTTGTATTCCGGTAATGTATATTCTTTATGTATCATCTGCCCGTATGTAAGTATCTTATCCAAGAAAACATATTGATCTGTATCTTCGTCATACGCAGCAATTCTTAAATCAATACCATTTGTAACAACTATATATTTTGCACCTATCGTATCAGAATATCTGATAGCCTGTTCAGACACATTATCTGTGAGAAACACCTTCTCATTCTTACATTCAATCACGGTAACAGGATAGAGACACTGTTCGTCTTCATCATACATATGAATGACAATATCCGCTCTGCCGGAAGTTCCTTCCACATAGTAAGACATCGGTACTTCCAATAAAATCATATCTTTAGGAACTCCATATTGATGTTCAAATAAGGCTGCCACCTTTTGTCTGATGGTTTCCTCCGGAGTGACTTCTATGAGTTTCTTCCGATAAGTGTCATAATAACAGTCTTTACCTTCCCGTTTATAAATCGCAGGTAATTCGACATTCTTTAGTAAGTCTTCAATTACCAATCCCTGCACTCCTTTCTGTCAGCATAGAATTACACTCCAAGTATCTCATTGGTGTATTGAAACAGCACCAAATTAAGCTGATAAATATCATACTGCTTATCAATTATTGCCTTCTGTACAATCAAATCAACCTTACTGCTTGGACTAAACGCCCAGTCCGCCCTAGCCAGCAAATCCTTTGCCTGTTCCAAATCTAATTCCAGAGCAATACAAAGAGCCATCACCGTCTTTTTCTTAGGATGATACTTTTCATCACACTGTATCTTTGAAAAATGCTTTCTATCCAGATTCGCCCGTTTCCAGACATCCTTATTGTCCATTCCTGACTCGCCTATCAGTTCAAACAGCTTATCATGGAAAGACATTCCTACATTTTCCAACTCCTCTTCCAGAGACATCGCTTTCTGTGGCATTGGAACAGACATAAGCAGTTCCGGCTCTCTCTCTTCTGCCTCCGTATAGCGGCTACATTCTTCATAGACTTCCGAATCGTATGTTATATCAGATTCTATTCTACTACGCCTGAATGGTCGCCTCGAATATTCGGTTCTACGCTTTTGTCTGATATAATTTGCATCAATAAATGAATCAATTTCTCCAACAAGCTTTCCGGAAAGCTGAAAAGATTTCTTGTCAAAGACTACCAGAATAATCTGCATTTCATTTTCCAAAAGAAACTCGCTGAAAACAGATACAGCTATTTGCAATGCCTTGTCTTTTGGAAAACCATATACTCCTGTTGATATCAAAGGAAATGCAATGCTCTCACATTTTAACTCCACTGCTTTCTGTAAGGACTTCCTGTAGCAACTCTCCAGAATATCAAATTCATGATGAACACCATTCTCCCATACAGGACCAACTGTATGTATGATGTACTTCGAATTCAAGTTATATGCTCCGGTAACTGCAATTTCTCCCCTTACAATCTTTCCAATCTTTGTTCTCTCTGCAAGAAGCTGTTCCTTGCCGGCAGCCTCATAAATAGCAAGGTCTGTACCACTGCCACATATTGGATTTGGATTTGCTGTATTTACAATGGCATCCGCTGTAACCTTTGTTATGTCATTGCGTACTATCTTAAATGGCATCCGGCACCTCCTTATTGCTCAAGATACTTTTCAGCACGGTATTTCTCTAATAAAGGCAAATTCTTAATAGCACAACTAATTCCCCATTCCGGTTTATTGGATTGCCCCGGCTTATCATATTTTCTATATAGCAAAGCTTCGTTCAGATTCTGCCATGCTGTTGCAGGTATTACATACACATCCGGCAAACGACCATCCACAAACTTCAGGAAACATACAATTCTTTTACTATCGTTGCAATCCATTAGCTTTTCTGGAATAAATGCATAATTCCCTTTTCGCAGGCTCTTTACCTGTATCTCATAGAAAATATCCGTTTTCACATCTCTTGCCACAAAATCAACGCCATGGTCATCTACTTCCGATGTATATACGTCATATCCATACGAAGTAAACTCCATTTTTGCATAATACTCCGCATACCGTCCTATCTGCATGGGACTTAATTCTGACCATTTCATTTTTGGCATATCAATCACACTCCAATCTATGAATACAGCTTATCCACTTCTTTTTCATACACTGATTCTGTCACAGAATCAAATAAAACCCATTCTACAAGGTCAAAGCTGTTCTCATTATTCTCCAAAAATCGGCTGACCGTCTTGACCGCAATTTTTGCTGCAAGTTCTACCGGGAAACTATATCCTCCGGTTGAAATAGAAGGAAATGCGATACTTCTTATCTCATGCTCAAGTGCCACCTGCATAGAATGAAAATAACAGCTTGCCAAAAGTTCCTCTTCCTTACTTCTGCCACCATTCCAAATCGGACCCACCGTATGTATCACATAATCACATGGCAGATTATAAGCCTTTGTAATCTTAGCCTGACCTGTCTCGCAACCATGAAGAGTCCTACACTCTGCCAGAAGTTCCGGTCCTGCTGCCCTGTGAATGGCACCATCAACTCCACCGCCTCCTAAAAGAGAGTTGTTGGCAGCGTTAACGATTGCCTTAACATCTGTAATTTTTGTAATATCACCTTTTACCGTTTTGATTAAATACATATTACCACCTGCTTGAATTTTCTTTATCATCTATTCCTATCATTTAGCTCACAAACGTGACAGCTTATACCATTTCTTAATATATGAATCTTCCAATAATGTTTTATCTGCATTTACCAGTT
>JBJELB010000098.1:0-5520 GCA_051878935.1 Lachnospiraceae bacterium
TGCTTCAAAGTATAGAGGGACGTAAGTGGCGCCAGCAGTATGAGAGCGGTGCTACCCAGGAGCTTTCTGAAGAAGTATGGTTGCCTATTTTCGAGAACTTCTTCGATTTCAAAGAGAAAGTTGGTCTGGGTGCAGAGGATGCCACCTATCCGAACAGAACACCGAAGGAAATGTTTAGCGAGGGTAAAGCGGCCATGTTCCGGGGAACCGGTGCGGATGTCATCTCATTCCCCGGTCGCGGTCAGGACGAGGTGCTACTGTTACCCTATTTCGGTCAGACAGAGCAGGATAACTGGTATCTGACCTATCCCACCTTCCAGATTGCGGCCTCTAACAAGGGGATGGATGACCCTGAACGAGAAAAGCTGATTCTGGACATCATGACCGCCATGGTAAATCAGCAGGGACAGGATCACATTTCATACGGCAAAAACATGGTGCCTTACAAAAAGGATGTAACACTGGAACTGATGCCGGAGATGGATAACTTGAAACCCTATATTGAGCAGAATAAGCTGTATATTCGTTTGGCGTCTAACGAGATGTTCCGTATTTCCAAAGATGTCGTGCAGATGATTCTGAATGATGAAATCAAGGATCCGAAGGAAGCGTTGGCTGCATTCAATAAGGAGCTGGTGGGAGAAGAACCCGGGACCGAGATTGTTGCCCACATTGACACCGCTTACTCCAACGATTTCACCCCGGAGCATGGTAATCAGGCGGCATCAAGCGTTGCAAATACCATGCGCGTGCTGTCCGGTGTGGATTTTGTGTTTATGCAATCCTGTTACGTGGCCAGCGACATCTACAGCGGCGACTATTCCAAAAAAGATTTGGGTTATCTGGCAAAGAATGATGGTGGTTGGCCCGGCCTTATGGAACTGACCGGTGACCAGATTTACACGCTTGTGGAGACAACACTCTCGATGACCGGCAACCGTGGTGCAGTCTGCAATGACAGCACCTTGTATGTTTCCAGCGGTTTCGAAATGGACATTACAAAAACTGACAGTGGATACACACTAAACGCCCTGACTATAGATGGTAAGGAACTGGATCGCAGTGCGACCTATTCCTTCCTGATTTACGGCGACCGCGACTGGTATATGTCCGAGGTCATGGAGAAGATGGGAGTATCAGAAGTCGATACGACCGGTCCCAAGGCAGAAGGATACCTAATACAGCGTCTGGTGGAAGAAGGCGGACAACTGGAAGCACCTACAGATTATATCATCCTGCGATAAAAGGCAGATCGTTGACACGCAGCGTATAAAGGAGATTTTGGGAGAACACTCATATGCAAGAGAGAAAACGAACAACTACATATCTTTTGCCCGTTGCGTTTGCGATGGTTCTGGTCGTTGTCTTGGCGTTTGGCGTACTTTTCATGCGTAATTCTTTGATGAAGTTGACTATTGAGGAGCGTTCCAACCAACTGGCGGAAATGGTTACTCAGATTCAGGCAAATCTGGACAGTAGCCTTCATACCCATTGGAATTTGGTGGAAGGACTGAATAACGCTTCACAGGGGCAGCATTTTGAAAACATACAGGAATTGTGCGATAACATCGCTCTTTTGGAAAAGGTGTTCTGCACGGATATGTATGGAAGCCGGGTGATGTTTCTGGATGCACAGGGTACAGGGTATCTCTGCGATGGTTCTGTAGGCATCTGGCTCGATGTGAGCCATCTGATAGATGGGAATAATCGGCATACCTTCGTTTCTGAAACTGACAATATTGATGGCAGCTTTCTGGTATTTTCGCAGGAGCTGGATTCTCCCATCACAGTGGGAGAGGAGAATGTACGCTTTACGCATGTTGTGTTACTGAAGGATATTCGAACGATGAAACAGTATTACACAACCGAAACATACGGCGGCAAGGCGGCAACCTATATCATCAAAAACAACGGAACACTGGCCTATTTTGATGCAGACAATGACGATGTGATTGGTGCCCGGAATATTTACAAGGCACTGAGAGAAGTGGAGTATGTTCAAGAACAGAGTTTTGACACGGTCAAAGAACAGCTGGACAGGAATGGTATTGCGGCTGCGAATATCTTGCTGAACCAGAATGAGTATTACTATTGTCTTACAACGTTGGATGACTATGACATGACGCTGATGCTTCTGATTCCTGCGGACTCTGTGGCAATCAGTACCATGAATATGATGAATTCCACCATTCGGACGCTGACGATTTTCATATCAGTTATGGCATTACTGATGCTGTTGGCGTTCTTCAGTTTAATTAAAGTGCAACGCAGCAGCCAGATGGTGAAACTGGAGCAGGAGACGAATAAGGAATTGAATCAATTGCGTTTGGTGGCAGAGTCAGCCAATGCTGCAAAAAGCACTTTCCTCAACAATATGTCCCATGACATTCGGACACCTATGAATGCCATTATCGGTTTTACCAATATTGCGATGAAACATAGTCCACCGCCTGAAATCAAGAATTGTCTGGATAAAATCAGTGATAGTTCAGAGCATTTGCTTGCTCTTATCAATGATGTGTTAGACATCAGCCGCATTGAAAGCGGCAAAATCAAATACGTACCGACACCTGTTGATATTGCTGAAGTTTCGGATTCGGTGCTTACTATAATGTACGGCTACCTATCCAATCGTAATATTACCTTCCAATCCGAACTTGCAGAACCGCAAACACGCTATGTGTTGACCGATGCAGTGCGTGTCAGGGAGGTGCTGGTAAACATTCTTGGAAATGCAGTAAAGTTTACGAATGATGGAGGTACCGTCACCTATGCGGTTAGCTACCATCCCGGAAAAGACGAACGCCATATCAATGTACGATATCGGATAGCCGATACTGGTATTGGTATGGATGAAGAATTTGTTGACCATATTTTTGACGAGTTCTCGCAGGAAGAGCATGATGCCCGGACGCAGTATAAGGGCACTGGTTTAGGTATGACCATCACAAAAAAGTATGTTGATCTAATGGGTGGAACGATTTCTGTGGAGAGCAAAAAGGGTATCGGTTCAACCTTTACCGTTGAATTGCCTATGGAGATTACTGATGCATGTGAAGCAAAGAAAACAGATTATTCTGTTGGTAAAGTAGACTTGACCGGCTTAAAAGTTCTCTTGGCTGAAGACAATGAACTAAACGCTGAAATAGCAATTGTGCAGTTGGAAGAACTTGGAATGCAAATTACCAGAGCTTGTGATGGCGATGAAGTTGTAAATATCTTTACTGATAACCCACCGGGCACATTTGATATAATTCTTATGGACGTCATGATGCCAAATAAGAATGGTTATGAGGCGACTAAAGTTATCCGTGATTTACCCAATCGTCCTGATGGCGAAGCAATTCCTATTATTGCAATGACGGCAAATGCCTTTGCCGAGGATGTGCAGGCATCTTTGGATGCCGGAATGAACGGGCATTTGTCAAAGCCAATTGTGATGGATGAGGTGATCAAAGCCATTGCACGAAATCTGGACAGGTAAGTTGTGTGGGCATTAATACATAATGAAGGGGTGTTCAAATGAATACCCCTTTGAACATCCCAAATGGTACAATCGTTAAGATTGTATCATTTTTATTGTCTAACGAGCCCGTGTCCATGTGGTTATTATCCGGGCTCGAAATGCCGCTGCACCGATTATGAGATTAGGGAAAATATTAGGGTCTGCCACCTAAAATCGTTTGAATCATATACAAACGTAGAAGTAATGGAACTTTTAAAACAGCAGATTGCAGTTTTGGTTATTCTATTTATCGTTCATTGACTTTAGACGATTTCACTGTCTTTAGACGGTTTCATTTGACCTTGTATTACATGCAATACTTTGCTATAATGTCAACAAATTACAGAATTTGTTAATTATGAGACGATTTGGTCAGTATATGATTAAACAGAGTGCACGCGGAAAGTGATAGATATGGAGAAACTGGACAACAAAGCATATGAAGTAGAATATGAAAAATGGGGAAGAATCGTAATAAAAGCACAGCTTATTATTGCGGCAATTGTATGTGCTATTGAAGTACTAAATAATGTGCTGTTATTTTACACAAAATCCCAGGGGTATGGTCCGGGCACCATTGTTGAGAAGCTGGTTCGTTATCTTTTGCTTACAACTCTTTTCAATTTTGGAATGGTGATCCTTAGTAAGATTGCTGAGAGAAAAGTGGCGAATGAGGAAGCAAAAAGATTTTTTCTCATGCTGTTTACAACTTTGATATGTACTGATGTTGCATTTTCACATTATCAGTTTACCATTACGTTTGCTGTTTTTGTGGTACCCATTGTAATCAGCATTTTGTACGAAGACTCCAAATTATCAATTTTTACACTCGTGATTTCTTTTTTTGGAGAAATGGTCGCAGTGATTGCGAGAGCCACGGATGAGGAATACAACAGGGATATCGGGCCGGAGGCAGCCATCGCATTTGGCCTTTTGATATGCGTTTATGTATTCGCAAGAATGATAAACAGTACTCTGAAAAAGAGAAGGGATGCTGTGAAAGAGGCAGTCATTGCAACTGAAAAAGCAAATGCATCTGCCGAAAAGATGATGCTTTCGATGAAAATGCTTGAAACTTTGGCTGGTACTCTGGATGCCAAGGATAAGTATACAAATGGTCATTCCATGCGAGTGGCTTTTTATGCGACCAGGTTAGCAGAGGAACTGGGATGGGATAAAGAGCGGGTTTCCATACTTCGTTATGAAGCTCTTTTGCATGATATTGGAAAGATTGGTGTCCCGGATGCTATTTTGAATAAGCCATCCAGATTATCAGAGATGGAATTTGGGCTCATCAAGTCACATACGATTGTGGGTTCTGATATACTGAAGAATATGATTGCGGTACCGGGGGCATCTGAGGTTGCCAAGTATCATCATGAACGTTTTGATGGAAAGGGATATCCAAATGGACTTCATGGAACAGATATTCCGCTCAATGCACGCATTGTATGTATAGCAGATGCATATGATGCAATGAGTTCAGACCGAATTTATCGAAAAGCCTTATCTAGTAATGTAATCAGGAATGAATTGATAAATGGTCGTGGAACTCAGTTTGATCCGGAATTACTAGACAAGTTTGTTGAGATGATGGATGCGGATAAACTGAATATCACAGATACGCTGTCTATGGACGAAAAGGATATGGAGCAACAAAATATCCTATTAGATATTGAAAATATGATACATAAACTTAGTTGTGCATCTGAACAAAAAAAGAATATAAATGATTTCGACAAGTTTTATAAGTATATGCGGGATATTGGTCTGCGGTATAATCATTCTGTTGAGGTGGTGCAGGTTGAAATTATCAGTGTGTCAGAAGATAATTCGGATGAAATGCTAAATGATGTGTCTGATTTTCTGCAGATTGCTATTCGAAAGAATATTAGAGCAGTTGATATGCATTATCGATATTCACCGATGAAACATATGATTATCCTGCTTGATGCGGGGCTTGAAAACATAGGTGTTGTTCAGAAGAGAATTCAGTTTGATTTTGACGTGAATGA